>JAZSEU010000049.1:0-11046 GCA_045531855.1 Acutalibacteraceae bacterium | reverse complement strand
CTTTGAAAGCAAGCATATATGGCAGGTTTTGGTGTATTTCCATTCTTTTCCAGTTTCGTCAATTCCGTATTCATATCCCGTAATTGCCAAAAAGTCATTATCCGTAAGGTGGCTTTGATCAACTAACATATCGTGGTCGGTGAAGGCTACAATGCTGTAACCGTGGTTTTTATAAAATTCTTTAACCTCTTCGGGGGAGTGTCTGCCGTCCGAAACATTGGTATGTGTATGAAGATTTGCTTTGTACTGTTTGTAATTGGGTAAAAGATATTTTTTCATAAAATCACCGCTTAAAGGAATTTTCTTTAATTATATAGCATAAAATTTTGTTAATCAACAGTTTTTCAATTGAAAACCGTACTTTTAAGGTGGAAAAAATATTGATAAAAAATTTTCAAAAAAAGTATTGACAATGTTTTTTTGCGGTGGTATAATACAGAAAAATTTTAATAAAAGCTTTGACGAAGACGGTTTTGAAAAACCATTTTAAGAGAGTCGGCGGTTGGTGTGAGCCGATAATGTTTTTTGAAGAATACCTATCACTTCCGAGCCGGAAAGCTGAACATTTCAGTAGGTTTTCCCGTGATTGCTGCGTAAAGGCATAAGGGTTGTTGGACCCTGAGGGGCAGTTATTAAAACTGCAATTTGAGTGGTACCGCGGATATTTTATTCCGTCTCAAAGTTTTTCTTTGAGGCGGTTTTTTGTTTTTATCTGTTAAAAGCCGTTCGAAAAACTAAAAATTCCAACGAAAAATAAATGTAAATTTTTTACAGAAAAAAGGAGTGGTTAGTATGACAGCCGACACAACAAAACAACAGTTAATGGAAATCGCTTCCAGAATTAAGGAAATGCGAGAGATTATGGGTTGGTCTATTTCGGAAATGGCAGAGAAAACCGAGGTATCCGAAGAAAAATATCTTGCATTTGAAACAGCAAGTGCAGATATTCCGTTTAGTTTTATACATAAATGTGCTCTTTTGTTTGACGTTGAGCTTACCGAGCTTTTGGAAGGCCATTCGGCAAAACTTTCAAGTTACACAGTAACGAGAAAAGGCAAGGGACAGCGAACAGCTAAGGAAGAGGGCATTGATATCGCCAACTTAGCACCTAAGTTTAAGGATAAATTAGCAGAGCCCTATTGGGTTAAATACGAATATTCCGCTTCTCAGCAGAATAAACCTATTCAGCTTGCAACCCACTCGGGTCAGGAGTTCGACCTGGTGCTCAGTGGCTCTTTAAAGGTTCAAATAGGAAATCATACCGAAATTCTTCACGAGGGAGACAGTATTTTCTATAACTCCTCAACCCCTCACGGAATGATAGCGGTTGACGGTGAGGATTGTGTTTTCTGTGCGGTTGTTTTACCGGGCGAAAATGTCAAGGAAGAAACCGTTAGACGCAGTATTGCATCTGCTAAGACATCTCAGAAGCTTGTTTGCGAGAAGTTCGTTGAAACCAAAGAGGATGAAAGCGGTGCTTTACAGGAGATTGAATTCAAAAACACCGATACCTTTAACTTCGGCTTCGATATCGTTGACGGAATTGCCGATAAATATCCTGAGAAGCTCGCAATGCTTCATATAGATAAAAATATGACCGAACGCCGTTTCACATTTAAGGATATTAAGAGGGCTTCTAACCAGACTGCAAACTATTTTGCTTCTCTTGGCATCAAGAAGGGCGATAAGGTTATGCTCGTTCTTAAAAGACATTATCAGTTTTGGTTCAGTATGGTTGCTCTTCATAAGCTTGGTGCTGTTGCAATTCCTGCAACAAATCAGCTTAAGGACCACGATTTCGAGTACAGATATAATGCTGCGGGCGTTAGTGCAATAGTTTGTACTGCAGACGGAGATACCGCTGAAATCGCTGAGAGAGCAGCTAAAAACTGTCCTCAGGTTAAAACACTTGTAATGGTTGGCGGGAAAAAAGACGGTTGGCACGATTTTGACAGTGAATACAGCCGTTTCTCAGGAAAATTCGACCGCACAGAAGATACTTCTTCGGGCGATGAAGCGGCTCTAATGTTCTTTACTTCGGGAACAACAGGTAATCCAAAGATGGCTTCTCATAAGCATACCTATGCTTTAGGTCATTTTGTTACTGCAAAATACTGGCATTGCTGCGAAAGAGACGGGCTCCATCTTACCATTTCGGATACGGGTTGGGGCAAATCACTCTGGGGCAAGCTTTACGGTCAATGGCTTTGCGAGGGAGCAGTTTTTGTTTACGACTTTGACCGCTTCAATGCAGATGAGATTTTGCCGATGTTCGCAAAGTATAATATAACAACCTTCTGCGCACCGCCTACAATGCTCAGAATGCTTGTTAAAAGCGACCTTTCAAAATATGACTTATCCTCAATTCATCATATGACAACTGCAGGTGAGGCCTTAAATCCTGAGGTTTTCAAGCAGTTTAAGGACGCAACAGGTCTTGAGATTATGGAAGGCTTCGGTCAGACCGAAACAACCCTTACCATCGCAAATCTTTATGGAACTGTTCCGAAGATTGGTGCTATGGGTAAGGCTACACCTCAATATGATGTTGATATTGTTGACAGCGAGGGCAACCCCGTGGCAGACGGTGAGGTTGGCGAAATCGTTGTAAGAACAAAGGAAAATGTTCCTTGCGGACTCTTCAGGGAATATTATCTAGATGAAGAAAAAACAAAAGAAGCTTGGTATGACGGTATGTATCACACCGGAGATACTGCTTGGCGTGACGAGGACGGTTATTTCTGGTATGTAAGCCGCATTGATGATGTTATCAAATCATCAGGCTACCGTATCGGCCCGTTCGAAATAGAGAGTGTTATCATGGAGCTTCCGTATGTTTTGGAATGCGGCGTTTCTGCGGCTCCTGATGAGGTTCGAGGTCAGGTTGTTAAAGCAAGCATTGTGCTTGTTGAGGGAACCGAGGGCACAGAGGAGCTCAAGAAGGAAATTCAGAAATATGTTAAGGAACATACCGCTCCTTATAAATATCCCCGTATAGTTGAGTTCAAAAAGGAACTTCCTAAGACAATAAGCGGAAAAATCCAAAGAAATAAGCTATAATGTTCCATTAAAATATTGACAAATACCGAATGTTGTGATACAATTACTACAATTATAAAGGCTTTGACGAAGAGGGCGTTGAAAAATAGCCTGAAGAGAGATGGCGGTTGGTGCGAGCCATTGGTAAAGTTTCAGCGTTTGTAGCTTCTGAGCCGAGAGGAAGAAAGGGTAAAACTTAGTAGAACCTCTCCGTGATTGCTGCGTAAAGGCATAAGGGTTATTGGACCCTGAGGGGCAGTTTTTAAGCTGCAATTTGAGTGGTACCGCGGGTATTGAAAAAATTCAGTGCTCGTCTCAAAGTCATAACTTTGGGACGAGCGTTTTTTCGTTCCGAAACGGAGGATGTTATGCAACAGACAACAGGACTTGATTTTAAAATTAAAGAGATGGCACGCCGTATTCGTGAGCTCAGAGAAATTGAGGGCTTAACAACTGCCGAAATGGCTGTTAAGACGGCAGTTAGTGAGAGCGAATACATAGCCTGCGAAAACGGGGAAAGCGACCTAAACTTTGCTTTCATATACCGTTGTGCCTTAGTTTTCAATGTCGATGTTACTGATATTATCGAGGGTTATAGCCCTAAGCTTAAATCATATACCGTAACCAGAGCGGGTGAGGGCCAAAAAATCGAAAAGGCTCACGGTATGATTTACTATAACCTGGCTTATGCCTTTAAAAACCGTATTGCCGAGCCTCTCTATGTTGAAAGTGATTATAGCGAGGAAGCACAAACTAAAGATATTGAGCTTACAACCCATGCAGGTCAGGAGCTTGATATTGTAGTTTCCGGTCATTTAAAGGTTCAGGTTGGTGAGCATCAGGTTGTTTTAGGACCTGGGGACAGTATTTATTACGATTCTTCAACTCCCCACGGAATGATAGCTGTTGAGGGCGAAAACTGTAAGTTCTATGCTATAGTTCTTAACCCAACAGGCGAGCCTATTCCCGAGCTTTCGAATACATATCAGAGAATAGAGAAAAAAGCCCCCGTTCTTCCTAAGAAAGAAGACAAGGAGCGTATTTATAAGAAGTATATTGATATTACCGAGAATGAAAACGGAACCCCCACCTCGATTTCTTTCAAGAACACCGAGAAGTTCAACTTTGGTTTTGACCTTGTTGATGCTTTAGCTAAGAGAGAACCCGAAAAACTTGCAATGCTTCATATTTCGAGAGAGGGAGAGGAACACTGCTTCACCTTTAAGGATATCAAGAAATATTCCAACCAGTGTGCCAACTATTTTAAGTCGTTAGGCATTAAAAAGGGCGATAGGGTAATGCTCGTTCTAAAGAGACATTATCAGTTCTGGTTTAGTATGATAGCTTTAAATAAGCTTGGTGCTATCGCAATTCCTGCAACAAATCAGTTACAGGAGCATGATTTTGATTATCGTTTTCGCTCTGCAGGGGTTTCGGCCATTATCTGCACAGCAGATGGAGACACTGCAAATCAGGTTGATTTAGCGGCTAAAAATAATCCTCAGCTTGTTCATAAGTTTATCGTTAACGGCTCGAAAGAGGGCTGGAGAAGCTTTGATGAGGAATATCCGCTTTATAGTACCCACTTCAAGCGTACTGATGATACCGCTTGCGGTGAGGATTTAATGCTTATGTACTTCACTTCGGGAACTTCAGGTTATCCGAAGATTGCAGCTCATAACTTTAAATATCCTTTGGGACATTTCCATACAGCTAAATACTGGCATAGCGTTGACCCTGATGGATTACACTTTACCATCTCGGATACGGGTTGGGCAAAGGCTATGTGGGGCAAGCTTTACGGTCAGTGGCTTGCAGAGGGTGCAATATTTGTTTATGATTTTGACCGCTTTGATGCGGCTGAAATTCTGCCAATGTTTGCAAAACACAATATAACAACCTTCTGTGCACCGCCAACAATGCTCAGAATGCTTATAAAACAAGATATTTCGCAGTATGATTTATCTTCCGTTAAGCATATGACAACGGCAGGTGAGGCACTTAACCCTGAGGTTTACCGCCAGTTTGAAAAGATTACAGGACTTCAGATTCTCGAGGGCTTCGGTCAGACCGAAAGCACTATGATTATCGGAAATATGATAGGTGAGCCTCATAAAATCGGCTCAATGGGTAAACCCGCCCCGATTTATGATGTTCATATTGTTGATGGTGATGGTAACGATGTTCCTGTTGGTGAAACAGGCGAAATCGTTATTGATATTAAAAACGGACTTCCGTGCGGACTTGCGACCTGTTACTATGGTGATGAAGAGAAAACCAAGGAGACCTGGAGGGATGGCTTCTATCACACAGGCGATACCGCTTGGCGTGATGAGGACGGCTTCTTCTGGTATGTTGGTCGCGTTGATGATGTTATCAAATCTTCAGGCTATCGCATAGGACCGTTTGAAATTGAAAGCGTTATTATGGAGCTTCCTTATGTTTTAGAGTGCGGTGTATCTGCGGCACCTGATGAGGTTAGAGGTCAGGTTGTTAAGGCTAGCATTGTTCTGGTTAACGGAACAGAGGGCACTGAAGAGCTCAAAAAGGAAATCCAGAAATATGTTAAAGAAAGAACTGCGCCTTATAAATATCCAAGAATTGTTGTTTTCAGGGATAGTTTACCTAAAACTACAAGTGGAAAAATTCAGCGCAATAAGTTATAATTATTATGAAATTTAAAAGACTTACTCTTCTTTGCGGCCATTATGGCAGCGGAAAAACCAATGTTGCCTTAAATCTGGCATACAGGCTTAAAGAAGAAAGAGATAGAGTTGCTATTGCAGACCTTGATATCGTTAACCCTTATTTCAGAACTAAGGATAGCGATAGCGAGCTCAAGGAAAAGGGAATAGAGCTTATTGTTTCAGAATATGCAGGCAGTAATGTTGATATCCCCGCCCTTCCGCAACAGATGTATTCCTTGACCGATGATAAAAAGTTATCTGCGGTTATAGATGTTGGCGGAGATGATAGGGGAGCCTTGGCCCTTGGCAGACTTGCCGATGCGATAAAGGAAGAGGAAAATTACGAAATGGTTTTGGTAATTAACTGTTTCCGCCCTCTGACTCCCGATGCAGAGTCTACCATTGAGGTTATGAGGGAGATAGAAACGGCTTCTAAAATCCCGTTTACTGCGATAATCAACAATTCTAATCTTGGAAAAGAAACAACTGCGAAGGATGTTTTAGCTTCTTTAAAATATGCCGATGAGGTGTCCAGGCTTTCAGGACTTCCTCTTTTAATGACAACTGTTTCAGAAAAGATTTATAATGAACTTGAGGGCAAGGTTGATAACCTTTTAGCCCTAAAGCTTCAGGAAAATATAAATGATTTTACATAAAAGGAGTGCTATCAATGGCAAAGCTTACTTTTAAAACAGATAAGTGCAAGGGCTGCGGACTTTGTGTTGATGTTTGCCCAAAGAATGTTTTGGCTCTTGCGAAGGACAAAATCAACTTAAAGGGACATCATCCCGTAGAGGCGGTTAACGAGGCTGACTGTATCGGCTGTGCGTTCTGTGCTACTATGTGTCCTGACTGTATAATCAAGGTAGAAAGGTGATTTAAAATGGCTGATAAGGTTTTAATGAAAGGTAATGAAGCAATAGCTGAAGCCGCAATTATCGCAGGCTGCCGCCATTACTTCGGATATCCGATTACCCCTCAGACTGAGATTGCCGCTTATATGGCAAAGAGAATGCCAAAAATCGGTGGTTGCTTCTTACAGGCTGAGAGTGAGATTGCGGCAATAAATATGGTTTACGGTGTTTCCTCTACAGGACACAGGGTTATGACCTCTTCTTCGAGCCCAGGTATATCCTTAAAGGGTGAGGGAATTTCATATCTTGCCGGTGCAGATTTGCCCGCTCTTATTGTTAATGTTCAGCGTGGTGGCCCCGGTCTTGGCGGCATCCAACCCTCGCAGTCTGACTATTTTCAGGCAACCAAGGGCACTGCTCACGGCGACTTTCATATGATAGTTTTAGCTCCCGCTTCTGTTCAGGAAATGGCAGACCTTACCGTTAAGGGCTTTGAGCTTGCTGATAAATACCGTATGACCTCTATGATTTTGGCAGACGGTACTATGGGTCAGATGATGGAGCCTGTTTCCCTTGATTATGAGATTAAGGAAATGCCCGAGAAACCCTGGGCAACAACAGGAACTAATATGGAAAGAGAACATAACATTGTTAACTCTCTTTTCTTATCTCCTGAACAGCTCGAAATAGAAAACTTCAAGCGTTATGAGAGATATGATTATATTAAAGAAAACGAAGCATTATATGAAGAATATATGATGGACGATGCTGAAATCTGTGTTTCGGCATTCGGAATTGCAGCAAGAGTTGCTAAGAATGCAATAAATGAAGCAAGAAGTAAGGGAATAAAGGTTGGACTTATCCGTCCTATAACCCTCTGGCCGTTCCCTGTAGCACCCTTTAAAAAGGCTGCAGACAAGGTTAAACAGGTTATTTCTGTTGAGCTTTCTATGGGTCAGATGATTGATGATATCCGCCTTGCTACTGAATGCAAGGTACCGGTTAGCCTTTGCAACCGTGTTGGAGGAATGATTCCTTCTCCCGAACAGGTATTAAAGGCTATTGAAGAAGCAAATGGAGGTGCTAAATAATGGTAGTATTTGATAAACCGCATGCTTTGGCAGATGTTTCTATGCATTACTGCCCAGGTTGTACTCACGGTATTGTTCACCGTCTCGTTGCTGAGGTTATGGATGAACTCGGAATTGAAGGTAAAACCATTGGTATAGCACCCGTTGGTTGCTCGGTTATGGCTTATAACTATTTTAATTGTGATATGATTGAGGCGGCTCACGGTCGTGCTCCCGCAGTTGCAACAGGTGTTAAAAGAGCTTTACCTGAAAATGTGGTATTTACATATCAGGGCGATGGCGACTTAGCTTCCATAGGTATGGCAGAAACTGTTCACGCCGCTGCAAGAAATGAAAATATAACTGTTATCTTTATTAACAATGCGATTTACGGTATGACAGGCGGACAGATGGCTCCGACTTCACTTCCCGGTCAGGTTACTCAGACCTCACCCTACGGCAGAGATGTTAACCATTGCGGTTATCCCGTTAAGGTTTGCGAGATGTTATCTCAGCTTGATGGTGCTGAATATCTTGAGCGTGTTGCAGTTAACAATGTTAAGAATGTTAAAAACGCTAAAAAGGCTATCAAAAAGGCTTTCCAGAATCAGCTTGATGGTAAAGGCTTCTCATTGGTTGAGGTTGTTTCAAGCTGTCCTACAAACTGGGGCTTGACTCCTAAGAAAGCTCTCGAATGGATAGATGAGAAAATGATTCCTTATTATCCTTTGGGTGTTTATAAAGACCGTTCGGCAGAAAGCGAGGAAAAATAATGGCTACAACTCAGTATTTATTCGCAGGCTTCGGCGGACAGGGAATACTCTTCTCAGGAAAATTCTTAGCATACAAGGGACTTATTGAGGAAAAACAGGTTAGCTGGCTTCCGTCTTATGGACCTGAAATGCGAGGAGGAACAGCAAGCTGTTCTATAATTATAAGCGATACTCCCGTTGGCTCTCCGATAGTATCAAACCCCGATGTTTTAATTGCAATGAACTTGCCCTCTCTTGATAAATATGAGGATGCAGTGGTTTCGGGCGGCACAATTTTCGTTGATTCAACCTTAATTGAGAGAAAGGTTAAGAGAAACGATGTTACCGTTCATTATATCCCTGCAACAAAGCTTGCAAATGATAACGGAATGCCAACACTTGCCAATATGATAATTGTTGGTAAGATTTTAGCTGCTATGAACGAGTTTAACGAAGAGGGTATTAACGGTGCTCTTTCAAAGGTTATCTCGGCAAGACACGCTGATATGCTTGATTTCAACCTCAAAGCATTAACTCTTGGAAAGGAGAACTAAGTTATGGATATTAAAATTACAAAGGCTGCCGTTTTAAAAGAGAAGCCCGATAGTTCTTCTCTTGGCTTCGGCAAGATTTTCACAGACCATATGTTTATGATGGACTGGAATGATGAAAAGGGCTGGGGAAATGCCAGAATAGTTCCTTTTGAGAATATTTCTTTGCACCCCGCATCAACCGTTTTGCATTATGGCTCTGAGATTTTTGAGGGCTTAAAGGCTTATCGCCGTAAGGATGGCAAGGTTCAGCTTTTCAGACCTATTGAAAATATCCGCAGAATGAACCGTTCTGCTGAAAGACTTTGTCTTCCTCAAATTGATGAAGATGATGCAATGCAGATTTTAGAGACCTTTGTGTCCTTAGAACAGGACTGGACTCCCTCTGCTGAGGGAACATCCCTTTATCTTCGTCCCTTTATGTTTGGTAACGATGAATCCTTGGGTGTTCACGCAGTTCATAATGCAACCTATGTTATTATCGCTTCTCCGGTTGGAAGTTATTATAAAGAGGGAATTAACCCCGTTAAGATTATGATTGAGGACCAGGATGTTCGTGCTGTTCGAGGCGGAACAGGCTATGCTAAATGCGGCGGTAATTACGCAGCCTCCAACAGAGCAGGTCAAAGAGCAGAGGAGAAGGGTTATTCTCAGGTATTATGGCTTGACGGTGTTGAGCGTAAATACATCGAGGAAGTTGGTGCTATGAATGTTATGTTCAAGATTGGCGATGAGATTGTAACACCTATGCTTTCAGGCTCAATTCTTCCTGGTATTACAAGAATGTCTTGTATAGAGGTTTTGAAATCCAAGGGCTATAAGGTTTCCGAGAGACTTTTGAGTGTTGATGAGCTTGGCGAAGCACTTAAAAACGGCACTCTTGAAGAGGCTTGGGGCTGCGGTACAGCGGCTGTTGTTTCACCGATTGGCGAGCTTTGCTATAAGGATGTTAAATATCCGATTAACAACGGTGAAATCGGTGAAGTTACTCAGCTTCTCTATGATACCTTAACAGGTATTCAGTGGGGTAAGATAGAGGATACATTCGGTTGGACTAAACCCATTAAATAAATTAAAACCCGACTACTAAAAGTTGATATGCACCCCAAAAGTTAGACACTTTTGGAGGTGCATATTTTTTATGGCAAAGTAGGGTCAAATTCAAAAAAGGTACTCGACGGAATTCAAAATAGGTGTTATAATGGATATGCGAGAACAACGTTTGGGATATCGAGAGACCGCCCGCAAATATGGATTGAGTGAACGCGGAAGTACGGTAGATCTTCTGAAACGTTGGGAGCGTATATATCTCGAAGAAGGAGCGGATGGATTTATGAAAGAACGCCGTGGAGCGAAATCCACCAAAAAGGCTCAGCTTGATCCCAAAACAAAAGAAGATCTCATTGCCGAGAACCAAAGACTCAGAATGGAGATTGAATACTTAAAAAAACTGAGTGCCTTAGTTCTTGCGGAAGAGCAAAAGAACGGCAAAAAGCGTTCATAATTGCTGAACTAAGGCAAAAATATCCGCTTAAAGATTTGTTAGAGCTTTCCGGGATAGCAAGAAGTACGTTCTATTACTATCTGAAACAGAAGGATAAAGACAAATACGAAAGCGAAAAACAAGATATATTAGAAATCTACAATACTCACAAAGGGAGATACGGCTACAGACGTATTTGCTCTGAATTGAAGGCAAAAGGTTATCCAATTAACCATAAAACCGTATTAAAACTGATGAAATCCCTTCATTTGCGTGGCAAACAGAGCAAAAACGGCAAATACCATTCCTACAAAGGTGAGGTTGGTAAAGTGGCAGACAATTTACTGAAAAGAGATTTTCATGCAGATAAGCCATTTGAGAAACTAGCCACAGACGTTACAGAATTTAAGATCGGCGATGAAAAGGTGTATCTTTCACCTGTGCTAGATATGTTTAATCGTGAAATCATATCTTACTCTATTTCAACAAGTCCTAACTTGCAGCAAGTTAGAGATATGCTAAACAGATTATTTGAGAAGCTTCCTTCCGATGCGCGACCTCTGTTTCATTCTGATCAAGGCTGGCAATACCAGCACGCCGAATACCAACG
>JAZSEU010000022.1:0-17913 GCA_045531855.1 Acutalibacteraceae bacterium | reverse complement strand
CAAAGCTGGAGCCGATAAACTTCAGCTCTATTTCTAATTGTTTTTGTAATTTAATTTGTTTTATTTTTGCTTTAAGAATATTACAATTCAATAAATTTTACTTGATAGTGTATTCTTTGATTACTGCGTAGTAATTTTTTCCCACTTGATTTTTGGTGAGAAGTTAGTTAAAGTGTTTACAGCAGAAATAAAAAATCTCCGTATCTTGAACAACCCCATAAAACGGCTGTTTTAACCGTGGGGAAGTTTCAAAACCGGAGAAAATTTATATTTATTTTACGACCACATTTCATCCCACAGAGCCGTATGGAACACACGGAAACAGTGGAGACAAGATGCTTAAAGACGATTGCTTTTTGTAACAAAAAGCACTATATGTAGTAGAAATTATTAGAAATTATCTATATGTCGCTGTTCGGGACGCAGAGGCCGCAGGTTCGAATCCTGTCATCTCGACCAAAAAACAGTTTCAGCTTTAGGCTGGAGCTGTGTTTTTATTTTATTATAGGATTCGAACCTGAGAAGGTCCGCAGCGTAAAAAAACAGTCCGGTGGACTGTTTTTAGCAAGGAGCGTGCAGTCGGGTACCGAATGCGGAGCATTGGGTTGACAAGCGGATAGTATGCGAAGCAGACGGTCGAATCCTGCCACCCCAGCCAAGACCAGAGCCTCGGCACGCAATTTGCGTAGCTGGGGTTCTTCTTTTTTATTATTTATTTTTCAATGTGTTCTCTTTTCCGCGGTATACAACGAATTTGCAGAATAAAAATTCCAAAATGAAGTTAGAAAGCATTGTTATAATAAGAATTATAAAATCGTTTATTCCACCCTTTTCTGCAATATTACCAAGATAGGTTGAAAGGGGAGTGAAAACCAAGTAAAACCCGAAAATCTTTGCCATTGCTACGGGAACATTGGCGGCAGATTTAAAGGTGTAACGGCGGTTGAGGGTGAAGTTCCAAACTATAGAAAGAACTAGGGATATAAGATAAGCTATCCAATAGTCCTTAATAAAAATTTCGAGAAGGGCAAAGGAGCCTATCTGGATTATGCCTGCTGAGGCAGAAAACAGAGTGAATTTGATGGCTTGCCATAGTTGTTTTTTACTTTCTTTCATAATATTTTCCCTTTCCCGAGCTGTATTCATTTTTCTCGCTATTTAAGTATTCTAAACCCCGAAAAGCATAACACAAATTTGCTTGAAAGTCAATGAACACACTTATATAATAAATTATCTTGATATAAAAAAAGGTTTATGATATAATTTATCTGTATAAGCATATCTAAAATGAGGAGGTCTGCGATTTGGTTAGCATAGTTGTTCCTACATACAGAAGAGACACTGAGCTTAAAAAGGCTTTAATTTCGTTAGCCAAGCAGACCTACAAGGAAATTGAGGTTATTGTTGTTGATGACAATTCGGATGAAAAATGGAATTTAATTGTTGCGAAACATATAGCTGAGGTTATAAATAAATTTCCCGATTTAGATATTAAGCTTATAAAAAATGAAGTCAATGAGGGTTCTGCCAAGACCCGTAACATAGGCATTAAACAGGCTAAAGGGGAGTATATCTCATTTTTGGATGATGATGATATCTATCTTCCTTTAAAGGTTGAAAAGCAGCTCGAAAGTATTATTGAAGCGGGTGCTGATTTTTCGGTTACCGATTTAAAGCTCTATAGTGAAAATGAAAAGCTTATAGAGACAAGAGACCGCAGTTACATAAAAAATTATGATAAAAATTCACTGCTTAAATATCATCTTAAATATCATATAACAGGAACTGACTGTTTGATGTTTAAAACTGAATATTTAAGAAAAATCGGCGGCTTTGATGAAATTAATATTGGGGACGAATATTATCTCGTTTTCAAGGCCATAAACGAGGGCGGAGTTTTAAGTTATCTTAACACCTGCGATATCAAGGCCTTTGTTCATAAAAGTGGTGGGCTTTCGAGTTCTGAGCAGAGGATAGAGGGCGAGAAGGCTCTCTATAGGTTCAAAAAACAGCATTTTAGTCTTTTGAAAAGAAGTGATTGCCGATATATTAAAATGCGTCATCACGCTGTTGTAGCATTAGCTTTATTTAAGAATAAAAAATACATTCCGTTTTTCAAAGAGGCAGTTTTAGCTCTTTTAGTGACGCCCAAAGGTTGCCTCTCTCTTTTGAAAAACAGAATTTAAGGATAGAAAATATAATGAAAGTTTTATTTCTTTGCGGTTATTTTGAAAAACCGTATGAAGCAGAGATAGTAAGTAAAACAAAAACCTATGTTGAATATGCCGCAAATGCCTTTGAGGAAAAACTTATTTTGGGTTTCAAGAACATTGAAAGTGAGATTGCCGTTTTTTCTGCACCGTTTATCGGTGCTTTCCCAACTGCATATAAAGATATTTATTTTGGCGGTTTTAAGGGCGAAAAATCAGCTGAGGTTAATTATGTTAATTTCCTCAATGTTTGGGGAATTAGAAATATTTCAAGGGCTTTATCCCTTAAAAATGCTCTTAAAAAATACTGCAAGGAAAACAGGGAAGAAGAAATTTTAGTTCTTGTTTATTCTCCCCATACTCCATTTTTGGAAGCGGCGGAATTTGTGAAATCAAAATGCAAAAAGGCTAAAATATGTCTTGTTGTGCCAGACCTTCCGCAATATATGAACCTTGCGACAGAGAAAAGAGGAATTTACGATTTCTTCAAGAAGTTTGATATAAGAAAATTTTATAAGCTATCAGAAAATGTTGATTCATTTGTTTTGCTGACGGAACAAATGAAGGATGTTCTAAAGGTGGGTTCTCGTCCTTATGCAGTTGTTGAGGGTATATGTGATGATTTAAAATCAAGCGAGAATACTGAAAATGAAATCAAAACAGTTGCATACACAGGAAAGCTTAACGAGGTTTTCGGGGTTAAAGCTTTGGTTGAAAGCTTTATGAAGATTGAAAACGAAAATCTTCGACTTATAATTGTAGGGAGCGGAGAGCTGTCCCAATGGGTTAGTGAAAAAACAGAGCAGGATAGCAGAATTATTTTCAAAGGTCAGCTTCCGATGAGTGAAGCAAAGAAGATAATCGAAGATTGCGATATCTGTGTCAACCCCAGACCTAACAATAGTGAATATACTAAATATTCATTTCCCTCAAAGCTTATAGATTATTTAAGCCGTGGCAAAAAAACCGTTGCCTTTAAGCTTGACGGTATGCCCGAAATCTATAATGAGTTTATTTTTTCTGCCGAAGAGGGAATAGATAATGCAATAATTGAAGCATTAAATTCTTCTAATAAAGCAGAAAAATTTAAAGAATATGCAAAAGAAAATCTCAGAAAGGAAGCAGTTGCCGACCGTATTTTAAATATGGTTGAAGAATAGTATGGCTCATATTACGTTATTATTTTCGGTTATAGTATCGGCATTAAAAAAAAAAAGAACATTGCTTATTGCCTTCATAATTCTAATGCTTCTGGCAGTTTTAAGATATAATTTTGGCAATGATTATGCTTCTTATAAAATTGCCTTTGATAAGATACATATGGGATGGTCCTCTCCATTTAAAGACCAGATACTTTTTAATTTCCTGAATGCTTTCACACCTAATTATTATCTGTTTATAGCGATCACTTCTGTTTTAACAATATATCCAGTTTATAAGCTTTTAAGTTCATGTGTAGAAAACAAGTATGCCTGGATAGGTGTTTTGGTTTATTGCATAAATCCATATTTATTCTTAATGTCCCTTTCGGCTATCAGGCAGTCTGTTGCAACAGGAATGTTTATAGTTGCTTGCTATTTTGGGTATAAGCGGAAACCCATTCCCTATTTGATAATTGTTTTATTGGCAAGCTTAGTTCATTCCAGTGCAATAATCCTGTTGCCTTTTTATTTCATTGCTAATGACGGGAAGATGGGAAAAGTTCAGGTTTCAATTATTGTAACGGTTTTCCTTATCCTGCTTGTGAGTGGAGATGCTTTCAATGATTTAATGGAGAAATTCATTGAAATGTTTGATAATGCTCAGTATGAACATTATGTTGAAGAGGGGGATTCTAACAGTTTAAGAGCAACCCTTCTTTCTTTGATATTCTTTGTTTATGTTGCAATAAATATCCCCCGTTTGAAAGGTGCTGCACTTGCCTCTTCAAAATTATATCTTATTGGTTGTATTTGTTCGGTTTTGGCTTTCAGACTTTCAATGGTAACAAGAATTCAAATGTATTTCGATATATTTTCTATTGTTTCTATTCCGCTGATAATAAAATCAAATCTTTCAAATGAGCATAAACCTCTCTGGATAATAATAAACAGATATGTTTTTCCAATCCTTATTTTTACGGTATATGTTCTGAGATATTATTCTTTCTTTACCAATCCTTTATGGGAAGCGTTTACAAAATACCACACTATCTTGGAGGCTTTATTGTGATTTTATCAATCAATTCAGTCCCTTATGGAAGTACAGCTAAAATAATGCTTGGAATAAGTGAGGTTTTAAATGAAGAGGGAATAGAGAATATGGTTTCAAGCGGATATTCATATCATCCGATTGAAATGCCTAAAAACTATATTATGATAGGCTCGGCTTTTAGCAAGGCTCTTCATATTCTTCTGTCGAAAATAACAGGACTTCACGGCATATTTTCATATTTTTCAACCCTTAAGCTCTTAAGAAAAATCAAAAAAATGGGCGTTGATATCATTCATTTGCATAATCTTCACGGATGGTATATAAACATTCCATTACTTTTTAAGTTCATAAAAAAGAATAACATTAATGTTATATGGACCTTGCATGACTGTTGGGCTTTTACGGGGCATTGTCCTCATTATGATATGGTCGGTTGCGAAAAATGGAAGACGGAGTGTCGAAACTGCTCGCAGTATAATGGTTATCCAAAAACTTATTTTGACCGTTCTAAGAAAATGTTTTCCCTAAAGAAAAAATGGTTTTTAGGAGTTCGCGATTTAACCATTGTTACACCGTCTTATTGGTTGGCTGAACAGGTAAATCAGTCCTTTTTAAAGGACTATCCTATAAAGGTTATAAATAATGGAATTGATTTATCGGTATTTAAACCTCAAAAAAGCGATTTCAGAGTGAAATATTCCTTACAAGATAAAAAGATAATTCTTGGAATTTCTTATGATTGGACCGAAAAAAAAGGAATAGATGTATTTTTAAAGCTTGCAGAAAAATTACCTGAAAATTATAAAATTGTTTTGGTTGGCACAGATAAAAAATTTGATAATATTTTATCTATCGGTGTTACCCAAAATGTAAGGGAGCTTGCCGAAATATATTCAGCATCCGACCTTTTTGTGAATCCGACAAGGGAAGATACTTTCCCAACAGTTAATATTGAGGCTTTGGCTTGCGGCACTCCTGTTTTAACCTTTAATACAGGCGGAAGTGCTGAGATTATTGATAAATGCTGCGGTGCAGTTGTCCCCAAAAACGATATAGATGCTTTTTTTAATAAAATAATTGAGATTACTCAGGACAAGCCATTAAGCAGTGAAAACTGCACAAAAAGGGCAGAAGAATTTGAACAGAAGAAAAAATTCAAGGAATATTTAGAGATTTACAAGAAAGGTTGAAAAGGATGAAAGTAGTTTTCATATCGAATTATCTTAATCATCATCAACTGCCTGTTTGCAAAGAATTTATTGCAAACTCGGTTGATTTCACCTTTATTGCAACAACTCCTGTACCAAAGGTAAGAATTGATTTTGGATACCAGGATATGAACAAAGGATATGATTTTGTGTTACCGGTATATGAGGGGAATATCGATAAGGCAATTAAGCTTTGTACTGATGCCGATGTAGTTATAGTCGGACATGCACCGTATATGTTTATTAAAGAAAGATTTAAACAAAGAAAGTTGACCTTTTGTTATTGTGAACGCATTTATAAGCAAAAAAGAAGATATTTACTTTTACCGTTATATGCCATTAAACAGTTTTTTAAAAACGGCATACATAGAAATTTTTATTTGCTTTGTGCCAGTTCTTATGCATACAGTGATTTTGCCAAAACTCTGACTTTTATAGGAAAGGGTTATAAATGGGGATATTTCCCTGAAGTTAAGGAATACGAAAATATCAAAACTCTTATAAACGGAAAAGAAAAAAATTCTATTTTATGGGCAGGCAGACTTATTTCCTGGAAGCATCCTGAATTGGCGATAGAAACGGCAAACCGTTTAAAGCAAAACGGTTTTGCTTTCCATCTTAAAATTATCGGAAACGGACCGATGGAAGCTAAGCTTAGAAAAATGATTAAGGATTACGGTTTGGAAGAATATGTATCCCTTTTGGGACAGATGAGTCCTCAAGAAGTGCGAAAATATATGGAAAAAAGCGAAATTTTTCTTTTCACTTCAGATAGAAATGAGGGTTGGGGTGCAGTACTTAATGAGGCTATGAATTCAGGCTGTGCTGTTGTTGCAGGTGATAAAATAGGCTCTGTTGGCTTTCTTATTAAAAACGGTCAAAACGGATATGTTTTTAAAAACCGAAATAAAAAGTTATTGTATAAAAGTGTTGAAAAACTGCTTGTTAGCGAAGAAAAAAGAATAATAGGAGAAAATGCTTATAAAACCATTCTGGAAGAATGGAGTGCTAAAACGGCGGTTAAGAATTTTCTTATATTGTCGGAAAATCTGCAAAACGGCTTGAAAAACGGTAATATAACCGAAGGCCCGTGCAGTAGGGTTAAATAAAAAGTTGTTTTAAATCGGAGAAAAAATGAGAAATAATCAAATTAAACTTGGGGCGATAATCTCATATCTGTCAATAGGCTTTAATATTCTGGCCGGGCTTCTTTATACGCCTTGGATGGTTCAGCAAATAGGCAAAAGTAATTATGGGCTTTATACCTTAGCCACATCACTTATAACATTATTCCTTATTGATTTTGGTTTAAGCTCAGCAACTTCGCGGTATGTTTCAAAATATGTTGCAGAGGGAAAAACTGAAAAGGTTAATGTCTTTCTTGGAGCGGTTTATAAACTATATTTTATTATTGATGCTGTAATCGTTGCAGGACTTTTAATGGTCTATTTTTTTATTGATAAGATATATGTCAATCTCACTCCTGCCGAGCTTGATAAATTCAAGATTGTTTATATAATAGTAGCAGTATTTTCGGTTGTTAATTTTCCGTTTGTAACCTTTAACGGTATTTTGACAGCGTATGAGGAGTTTATACCCTTAAAGTTTGCGGACTTTTTAAACAGGTTTTTAACCGTTGCTTTAATGATTATCGCGCTGCTTAATGGGTATGGGCTTTATGCACTTGTCAGCGTTAATGCTTTTTCAGGGCTTGTAACTATCGCTTTTAAATACATTATTATAAGAAAAAAACTTCCTGCTAAAGCAAGGTTTCAAAAGAACGATTTTTCTCTTTATAAAAAAATATTTAAGTTTTCATTCTGGGTTACGATAACCGCAATTGCTCAAAGGCTTATATTCAATATAACACCCTCTATTCTTGGAATAGTTGCATCCTCTTCCGCAATAGCAGTTTTTGGAATCGTTACAACCATTGAACAATACAGTTATATGATAACTAGTGCTATAAACGGAATGTTTATGCCGAAAATATCCAGAATATATGCGGGAACCGATAAAGATAAAAGCATTATGCCCATAATGATTAAGGTTGGGAAATTCCAATTTGGTTTGAATGCTTTGATGGTCTTAGGTTTTTTACTCTTGGGAAGAGATTTTATAGATTTATGGGTTGGAAACGAATATGCTTCTGCCTATATAGGAATTTTATTGGTTATAATCCCAGGTGCTTTTTTTAATTCTCTGGAAATTGCCAATACAGCGATGACAGTTAATAAAAAGGTTAAATATCAGGCTTACATTGCTTTGATTATTGGCATTTTCAATGTTATTTGCTCTTTTATTCTTTCGGGATTTTATGGGGCTATGGGTGCCTGTTTCTCAATTTTCATTGCGTATTCATTCAGAGCAGTTTTCTATATCATTTGTCATCAAAAGGTTATGGGCTTTGATATGAAACTGTTTATTAAGGAATGCTATTTAAAATTTGTTCCCAGTGTTTTAATAACCCTTTTATCAGGCTTTGCAATCAATACTATTATAATGCAAAGCGGATGGTTTTGGCTTGGAGTCAGGGGAACTGTGATAGTTGCAGTTTTTGGTGTTTCATTCTTTTTCACTTCTATAAGCCGACAGGCAAGAAACTCATTATTTAAAAAAATAAGGGGATAAAAAGGTGCGGAATATAACTTTTGAAGAAGCAAAAAAAATAGAACTTGAAATTTTAGTTGATATTGCCGCATTTTGCGATAAATGGGGGCTTCGCTATTACTTAGCTTATGGCACCTTAATCGGTGCAGTTCGGCATAAGGGCTTTATCCCTTGGGATGATGATATTGATATCTGGATGCCGAGAAAAGATTATGAAACCCTTATAGAAATTTATAATAGAGAAAATGAAAACGAAAACTATTTTCTTGTAGCCCCTGAGGACAAGCTTTCAAAGCATTCTATTGTTAAGGTTATTGATACAAGAACAGTTAAGATAGAAGAAGGAATAAGTTACAAAGAGGGTTATCTTGGTATTGATATTGATGTCTTCCCGCTTGACGGACAGCCTAAAAATGATGAAGAATATCAAAAATTCTACAAGAAGATGCAGAGGCTTTATACGCTTCATTACTATCTTTGTTTAGATAATAAAAGGTCCTTAAAGCATAGAATTGCAATTCCGATTATAAGGGCTTTAACAGGCGGTAAAAAGAAAATTTTAGCGAGGGCTAAAAAAATTCATTCAAGATACTCGTTTGAAGTTAGCAAAAATATAGGTGCTGTTGAAAGTAATTTCAATTCGGTTAAAAACAGATTTTCAAAAAAGGATTTTGAGAATTTTGTTATGATGGAGTTTGAGGGTGTTTCTTTAAGATGTCCTATTGGTTACGATAACATATTGAAAACTATGTATGGAGATTATACTGAGCTGCCTCCTGCAGAAAAGCAAATAACTCATCATAAAAACAAAATGTATTGGAAGGAAAAAAATGAAGAAATATAAAATCGGTTTCACAGCAGGGGTATTTGACCTTTTTCATGTAGGGCACTTGAATCTTTTGGAAAGATGCAAGGAACAATGTGAGTATTTGATAGTTGGAATTTGCAATGATGATTATGTGGAGAACATAAAGAAAACAACTCCCGTTATTGAAGAAAAAGACCGAGTTAGAATTATTGATGCTTTAAAATGTGTTGACAAAGCAGTTTTGATTGATATTGAAACAACAAATGATAAAATGCTTGCTCTTAAAAAGTTTGGTTTTGATGTTCTTTTTTCTGGTGATGACTGGAAAGGTTCAGAACGTTATAAAAAAACAGAGGAGCAATTTGCACCGCTAGGTGTAAAAATTGAATATCTCCCCTATACTAAAGGGGTCTCAACAACAGATATAAAACAATATATTGAAAAAAATTAAAGGCGGTAAAAATTATGTCTTTATTTAAAAACAAAACCTTACTTATAACAGGCGGAACAGGCTCTTTCGGAAATGCTATTTTAAACCGTTTCTTAAAGACCGATATCGGTGAAATCCGCATTTTTTCAAGGGACGAAAAAAAGCAGGATGATATGCGTCATTATTTCCAGGCGACAGAGCCTCAGTTTGCAGATAAGATTTCATATTATATCGGCGATGTGAGAGATTTGCAGTCGGTTAAAAACGCTATGCACGGGGTGGATTTTGTTTTTCATGCCGCAGCTTTAAAGCAGGTGCCTTCCTGCGAGTTTTTCCCATTGGAAGCGGTTAAGACCAATGTTATAGGTACAGAGAATGTTTTGACTGCCGCAATAGATGAGGGTGTTAAAACTGTTATCTGCCTTTCAACCGATAAGGCAGCATATCCCGTTAATGCTATGGGCACCTCAAAGGCTATGATGGAAAAGGTTGCTGTTGCGAAATCTAAAACGGTATCAACCGATAAAACCAAAATTTGTTGCACACGTTACGGTAATGTTCTTTGCAGCAGAGGAAGTGTTGTTCCGCTCTGGATAGAGCAAATAAAATCGGGCAAGCCTATAACTATAACCGAGCCTTTAATGACAAGATTTATAATGTCTCTTGAAGAGGCGGTTGACCTTGTTCTCTTCGCTTTCGAACAGGGTGTTTCGGGTGATATTTTGGTTCAGAAAGCCCCCGCTTGCACCATTGAGGTTTTGGCAAAAGCAGTTACCGAGCTTTTCCATAAGGAAACTCCTATCGAGGTTATCGGAATCAGACACGGTGAGAAAATTTACGAAACCTTGCTTACAAATGAGGAATGTGCTTCGGCTATAGACCTCGGGGATTTCTACCGTGTTCCTGCAGATAGGAGAGGACTTAACTACGATAAATATATTAAAACAGGTGATACAAAGAGAGCCGGTTTAGAAGAATTCAATTCGCATAACACCAAGCTTTTAACCGTTAACGAGGTTAAGGAAAAGCTTTTGAGTCTTGAATACATAAGAAATGAGCTTGAAAATATATGAATATTTTAGTTACGGGAGCTAAAGGCTTTGTTGGTAAAAACTTCATAGAAACCCTAAAAATCATTAAGGACGGACGCAACAAAACCCGACCAAATATTAAAATAGATGAGATTTTTGAATTTGATATTGATACCGATATCTCTTTACTTGATGAATATTGCAAGAGGGCTGACTTTGTTTTCAATTTTGCAGGGGTTAACAGACCGACAGATGACTCCGAGTTTGAAAAGGGAAATGTCAGCTTCCCTGAAAGATTACTTTTAACTCTTGAGAGATATGGTAACAAATGTCCCGTTATGGTGTCTTCCTCTGTTCAGGCAAGCCTTGAGGGAAGATATAAGGATAGTCCTTACGGTGTTTCTAAGCGTCAGGGCGAAGAGGTTTTCTTTAAATATGCAAATAAAACGGGTGCAAAGGTTTTGGTTTATAGATTTACCAATATTTTCGGCAAATGGTCAAGACCTAATTATAACAGTGCCGTTGCAACATTTTGCCATAATATAGCCAATGATTTACCCGTTAATGTAACTGACAGAAATATAGAACTTGAGCTTCTTTATATAGATGATTTAATAAATGAAATGCTTGATGCTATTGAGGGTAATGAGCATTATGATAATGAAAAACGCTTTTGCATAACCCCCGTAATTCATAAAACAACCCTTGGGGAAATTGTTGATATGCTTTATGAGTTTAAGCAATATCCTGAGAGCCTTATTATGAGTGAAATTCCGAAGGGTAGTTTCAAGAAAAAACTTTACTCAACCTATGTTTCTTTTTTGCCTGAAAGGAATGTGGTTTTCCCTCTTAAAATGAACAATGATGATAGGGGAAGCTTCACCGAGCTTTTTAAAACCGAGAATTTCGGACAGGTTAGTGTTAATATTTCAAAACCAGGTATTACCAAGGGTCAGCATTGGCACAATTCTAAATGGGAATTTTTCATTGTGGTTTCGGGTAAAGGCCTTATTGAGCAGAGGAAAATCGGCTCAGATGAAGTATTGAAATTCTATGTTTCGGGCGAAAAAATGGAAGCTGTTTATATGCTTCCGGGATATACTCATAACATTATAAATCTCTCTAAAACCGAGGATTTAGTAACGGTTATGTGGGCGAATGAGCAGTTTTACGGTAATAAACCCGATACTTTTTTTGAGGAAGTGTGATAAATGGAAATTAAAACAAATTACTCAGATATAAGTTTTAATAATAACGGAAAACTTAAGCTTTTAATCATTGTTGGCACAAGACCTGAGATTATAAGACTTTCTGCTGTTATAACCAAGTGCCGTAAGTATTTTGACTGTATTTTAGCCCATACGGGACAGAATTATGATTATAATCTTAACGGTGTGTTCTTTAAGGATTTATCCTTAGATGAGCCCGAGGTTTATATGAATGCCGTTGGCGATGATTTAGGGGCTACGGTAGGCAATATCATAAACTGCTCTTATAAGCTTATGAATGAGATAAAGCCTGACGCATTGCTTGTTTTAGGGGATACTAATTCCTGCCTTTCAGCTATCAGTGCTAAAAGACTTCATATTCCCGTTTTCCATATGGAAGCGGGCAACCGTTGCAAAGATGAGTGCTTGCCTGAGGAAACCAACAGAAGAATTGTTGATATAATTTCGGATGTTAATATGGCTTATTCTGAACACGCAAGAAGATATCTTCATGAATGCGGTCTGCCTAAAGAAAGAACCTTTGTTACAGGCTCTCCCATGGCAGAGGTTTTAGCTGAAAACCTTGAAAATATTGAAAGCTCGGATATTTTAAGCCGTTTAGGGCTTCAGAAGGGCAAATATATTCTTCTTTCAGCCCATAGGGAAGAGAATATCGATACCGAAAAGAACTTTATAAGTTTGTTTTCTGCAATAAACGAAATGGCTGAAAAATACGATATGCCGATACTTTATTCATGTCATCCCCGCTCCGAGAAAAAGCTCAAGGAGAGCGGTTTTGCACTTGACAAGAGGGTTATAAAGCATGCTCCCTTAGGTTTCCACGATTATAACTGCCTTCAGATGAATGCTTTTGCGGTGGTATCGGATAGCGGAACTCTTCCTGAAGAGAGTGCATATTTCAGGAGTATTGATAGGTCTTTCCCTGCAGTTTGTATAAGAACCTCAACCGAAAGACCTGAGGCTATGGATAAGGCGGCATTTATTTTGGCGGGAATCGATGAGGCAGGTCTCTTATCTGCAGTTGAAACCGCAGTTGAAATGAATAAAAACGGCGATTTAGGTGAAGCTGTTCCTGATTATAGGGAAGAGAATGTTTCAACCAAGGTTGTAAAAATCATTCAAAGCTATACTAATATTGTTAACAAAATGGTCTGGAGAAAATTCTGATGAAAAAAGTCAGCGATATAATGCTTTCTCTATTAGCGTCCGAGGTTTGCTCGGCACCCTTTCCTGAAGGGATAGAAAAAGAATTTAATGACAAAATCTTAGCGGCTCTTTTTAAAATTTCAAAATTGCACGATATGGCACATATTGTCTCGTATGCTCTTGAAAAAAAGGGGATTCTTCCAGAGGGCGAAATTGCTGAGCAGTTTAAGAATGAGCATCTTATGGCATTTTTCAGATGTCAGAAGCAGGTTTTCGAGCTTGAAAGAATTTGTTGTGCTTTAGAGGAGGCTAAAATTAAGCATATTCCCCTAAAGGGCTCTGTCCTCAGAGAATTTTATCCTGAAAATTGGCTCAGAACAAGCTGCGATATTGATATTCTGGTTGAAAAATCAGAGATTAAGAGGGCGGCTGAAGTTCTGAAGAAAAAAATAGGAGCTAAATATGATGGTGAAAGCCGCCATGATATAGCATTTTATACCGATAATAAAATCAAGCTTGAGCTTCATTACGGCTTGGTTGCTGACAACAGAAATTATAAGTTTGAAGAAGAACTTTTAAAGGTTTGGGACTATGTTAAGCCTTATAAGGACTGGAAATATAGATATCTTTTAACTGATGAAATGTTCTATCTTTATCATATTGCTCATATCGCAATTCATTTTAAAGAGGGCGGTTGCGGCGTAAAGCCCTTGCTCGACCTCTTTTTGATGGAAAGAAATATGAGCTTTGATGAGGAGAAAAGGCAAGAGCTGTTAACTAATAGCGGTCTTTTAAAATGCTCAGAGGCAATTAAAAGTTTATCGGAGGTTTGGTTTGGAGGCAAAGAGCCAACCGAGCAAGCAGAAAAAATGGCGGATTATATTTTGATAGGCGGGGTTTACGGAAGCGTTGCCAACAGAATAATTCTGCAAAACGAGTTAGAGGTTGGAAAGGGAAGATATCTATTATCGAGAATATTTTTGCCCTATGAAAGACTAAAATATCAATATCCCGTTCTTCAAAAATACAAGTGGCTCTATCCGCTTTTTATTGTTGTTCGTTGGACAAGGCTGATTTTTGTCAAAGGCAACTCGAAAAGGCAGTTAACAGAGCTTAAATATGTGAGTAGTATAGGAAATACCGTTGCTGATGAAATGCAAACAATGCTTAAAGAAATGGATATTTAAAAAAAGTCGGTGGAAATTCACCGACTTTTTTTGTATATTTGGAAATTAAAATTAAATATTATTATGGGGTGAAAAAAATGGGGATTATTCAGTGCTCTGAAAAATGCAGATTTCAGATAGATGGTTATTGCAGTCTTGATAAATGCTCAACCGTTTCGAGCGTTTTTTCAGAGTGCCCATATCTTTTGCCCGATTTAGCGGATAATCGAAATAGCCTCACTAAGACTTCTAACGCCGATAAGCTCTAACGAATCGGGGCAGGAAGAAATTTGCTTAAGGCATGCCTTTGGCATTATGCACTTGGTAAATCCGAGCCTTGCCGCTTCATTAACCCTGGCTTGTGCTCTTGGAACAGAACGAAGCTCTCCCGAAAGACCTATTTCGCCAAAGGCGATAAGCTTTTCATCAATCGGGATATCCCGAAGCCCCGAAACCAAAGCCATAGCAACGGCTAAGTCTGCCGCAGGCTCATCAAGCCTCATTCCGCCAACAATATTTACATAGGTATCAAGATTTGAGAAATAAAGTCCCATTCTTTTTTCAAGCACTGCAAGCAAAAGATTTAAACGGTTAAAGTCAAAGCCTGTTGCAGTTCTTCTTGCATTTCCAAAGCCTGTTGCGGTAACTAGACCTTGAACTTCTGCTAAAATCGGTCTTGTTCCCTCGATAACACAGGTGATGCAACCGCCCGAAACATCTGTCATTCTGCCCGAAAGGAGCATAGCGGAGGGGTTTTCAACCTCTTTAAGTCCTATATCGGTCATTTCAAAAACACCGATTTCGTTGGTTGAGCCGAAGCGGTTTTTAATGCCTCTTAAAATTCTGTAGGACTGATTTCTCTCACCCTCGAAATAAAGAACAGTATCAACAATATGCTCCATAACCTTAGGACCTGCAATATCGCCGCCCTTATTAACATGGCCCACGATAAAGATGGGAATACCAAGTGATTTGCCGGTTCTAAGCAGCATATTTGTTGATTCTCTCACCTGAACGATACTGCCAGGTGAAGAAGATAGCAGACTTAATTGCATGGTTTGAATAGAATCTATCATAACAAGGTCGGGTTTTGACTGATTTATATATTCGCAAACGGCTTCGGTATCGGTTTCGGTCATAACCGAAACATTATTGCTGTTAACACCGAGTCTGCCTGCCCTCATTTTAATTTGATTCGCAGATTCCTCGCCCGAAACGTATAAAATTTTAAGTTCTTTTTGAAGTGCATTGCAAATCTGTAGAAGAATGGTTGACTTTCCGATTCCGGGGTCGCCGCTTAAAAGCACAACAGAACCTTTAACTATTCCGCCGCCTAGCACTCGGTCAAGCTCGGATATTCCCGTTATAAAACGTTCTTCATCGGAAATGCTTATTTCATTAAGAGGTTTTGCGGTGAGGGAGACCTTAGCGGTGTGAACCGTGCTTGCGGTTTTAGGTGCTATTACTTCCTCTTCCATAGAGTTCCAGGCTCCGCAGCCCTGACATTTGCCAAGCCATTTCGGAGATTCATATCCGCATTCACTGCAAACATACATTGTTTTTAACTTCGATGGCATTTATATTATTCCTTTCGAAAAATATTCGTTTATTCCGCAAAATATACAGAAAGCTAATTCTTTCTGGTACTCGGTGTTTTTAAGCATACTAAGCTCTTGAGGGTTGCTTAAAAATCCGCACTCAACCAAAACTGCAGGCACGGTTGCATTATGCAGAATATAGGTTGAAGAGGTGCTTTTTTTATTAACCCTTGTGTTTTCAGGTTGAAGCATATTCGTTATTGATTTTCTGATATTCTCTGCCAAAACCTTTGATTCTTCTGTTTTACCGCTATAGAATATCTGAGCTCCGCTTGCGGCAGAGGTTGTGAATTTATTGAGGTGTATACTGATGAAAACGGAATTTGGAAAATCACCCATAAGCCTTAGTCGGTTTTTAAGGTCGCTTTTTTTGCGAGATGGTATTCTCTCGGCCTCGTTATCCTCAGTTGAAGTATCCGACTCTCTGGTCATTATAACCTTATAGCCCGAGCTTTTCAAAAACTCTGAAACTAAGGTGCAGATTTTTAAGTTTATATCCTTTTCAACCGTTCCATCATTTGCAACCGCTCCACCGTCAAACCCGCCGTGGGCTGAGTTAACCAATACTACATATCTTTAGTAATTCTGTATATTTTGTCGATTTTTAACTGTGGAAAACAACTAAATTTTCCACTCAATCTTGATTTCTCTCTTGCCACTCTTTTGGAGCTTCCCGATGAAGATTTTGCTTATAAATTCATCGGCAATCTCGAATGTAAGAGTGTCAATTTTTCGGTACTTTTCGAGTATCGATTTTGTATCCGTTTTTGTTTCGCCGCCCGTAAGAGCGGCAAGCTTTGATTTCAAAATTTCGATGCGTTTTTCTGTTTCCTCGGATTCCTTTTGATAGCTTTCTCGATATTTTGTAAACTCCTTTACGCTGATGACACCATCTAATTTATCGGTGTACATCTGAGCCATTCGGTTATCGTTCCGCTTCACCTTTTCTTCAAGCTCTGCAATCTGCGTTTCTAAAGTTTTAGCACCGTTCTTTTTCCTTTTAGGCGCATCCAACTTGCCAATCTGCTTTTTATCGTAGTATTTATCGAGTAACTTGTTTATTTCATCTACTACGATTTGCTCTAACTCATCAAGGCGAATACTGTGTGCGTTTTGGCAAACTCCGTTAGTGGTTTTCCGAGTTCTGCAAGAAAGGTAATTATATCTCCCGTCACGCAACTTATAACTCATTTTCCACATTGTGTTACCGCACTCGGCACAAAACACCTTTTTAGCAAGTGAATAACAACTGCCACTTGGAATTTTTTGACCTCTGCCACGAGATAACCTAATCTCCTGCGCCTTATAAAAGGTTTCTTTAGAGATAATCGGCTCGTGAGTATCTTCTACAATATCCCATTCACTTTGCGGCTTTTTACGGCGTTTACCCGTTTTGTAGTTTACAACCTCTTGTCTGCCCTGCACCAAAGTACCTGTGTATTCGAATCGGCGAAGAATTGCATAGACCGCTGAATCGGACCAGGTTGTCCGTGGCGCATTGTTCTTCTCATAATTGCCGTTATAATACTTAGAGCCAAGCTCCTTTTTGTGAACACAAGGCGGCGGAATCATTTCATCATTTAATATTTTCGCAATGCTTATGTACCCGAGTCCACCGATATATAAATCAAATATCCGCTGAACTATAGGCGCTGCAACCTCATCAATAATTAAATGATTCTTGTTGTCGGGGTCAATTAAATAGCCGTAAGGTGCAAAAGAGCCTACAAACTCGCCGTTTTTCCGTTTAACACTTAAAGTAGCTTTAACGTTGTCGGATAACTCTTCTAACTGCCATTCATTTACAAGACCGTTGATTTGCCGTGTTTTCTTATTGCCTTTAACATTTGTGTCAATGTTATCAACAACCGCAACAAATCGCACACCCCATTCAGGGAACTTTCCGTGAATGAAGTGTTCAATCATCTCCATATCACGCGAAAATCGAGATTGTGTTTTGCAAACAACTATCGTGCATCTGCCTTCTTCGCAGTCTTTTAGCACCTGATTCCAAGCAGGTCTTGAAGCGTCGGCACCACTGTAATCCTCATCACAGTAAATGCCGTTGATTTGCCATCCTTTCTCGATACAGTAGTTTATTAGCATCGTCTTTTGATTTTGGATACTTTCGCTCTCGTCAGTCTTGTTTTTCTTATCCCTATCCTCTGAAGAAAGGCGAACATAAATATCCGCAATTTCAGTTAGCATTTTCAAAGCACTCCTTCCCACTTAGGTCCTGAGTGCTGCCGTGAAATGCAACACTATTATTATAATCTAATTCGTA
>JAZSEU010000031.1:0-1884 GCA_045531855.1 Acutalibacteraceae bacterium | reverse complement strand
ACTTGTAAAAGTAAAGAAAATTTCAACAATCAAAATGAGCGAAGATCTGGCGCAATCAAAAGATTATATTGATAATATAATTGAACATAAACAGTTTCCGTCTATGCAAAGCTTTTTAGCAATCTGCGACTACCTTGAATTATCGCCCGCAGAATTCTTCACCGAATAAATCTCAATGACTAAAATTAAATTATAGGCATAATAATTATCGGCACTAAATCAATAGTGCCGACTTTTTTATTGAGCGATATATTTTTCAAGGATTCAATTCCTTATCCGAAAAGGGGATTTTTCTGGCGCCCGGAGCGAAAATACTAATAAGATAATTATAAATCTTGACAAACGAGTGCCAAAGTAGTATACTTTGGTCACCAACTTAATATTTTGCTTTTTTTGAATAGACGGGGGCATATGTGTTATCACATATCATAAGAATGAGCGGTAAAGCAAATTTTTACGGTAAGTGATAATCACTAAGACTTACGAATAGTTTCAGGCACTTATCGAAAGATAGGTGCCTTTTTTGTTTTTCTGAGCGAAAATTAATGTTTTCTTGAAAAAGATATTTTAAGTTCCTTATATTGTATTCAGAAAGTGAGGTGAACGAAATGAAGTTCCACTTAGTATTAACCAAAAAAGATACGGACATCATTGCATTTAAAAACTCTGTTTCTTCCAAAACATTCGGTGAACTCGTGACCAAAATTTTAAAAAGGGCTGTGCGCGGCAGGGTTGCTGAGATCCCAATGTCCTTTGAAATTAATGACGAAGTTTGTGAAATGCACACTAAAATCGAACTTGATGATGAATTAGTGAAAGAATGCAAAGAGGTTTTGGGGTTCGAAAAAGGTAGATTTACTGCTTGTGTTAAGCAAGAAATCAGACGGTGCATTAACAAAAATCTTGTTATTCCTAAAAAGGAACATATAGATAATGGTCACATTAAGGAAATACTTGATAATGCGTCGTTATCTATTAAAAAGCGTAAAGCAGAGCTTGTGGACTCTCCAGAGAAGTTTAGAAAGATGCATAAATCGTATCGTACAATTTTAAGTAATGCGGCGCATGAGTTTAATAAAATTAATTAATAAGAGGTGATATTTTGGTAAAAAGAAAATCCATTCATTTTGTATTATCGCATACTAAAGATTTAGACTTAATCGCTTGGAAGAATTCACTGCGTAATGGCGAGTTTAACCGAGTTGTGAACGAAATTCTGATCGCAGAGCAAGATAAGAAAATCGCTAAGATTCCTTGCGGCAGCAAAAAGGTTGAGAACCCGCAAACCATAAACAGTAGGTTACTAATCACGGATAGGTATGCTGTTGAATTGGTAGAGTCGTTTGGTCCGAAACAAATTACGTCAAGTATTAAAGATATTATTCGTAAGCATATAGCAAAGAACAAACAAGCATCCAAACCCCCGAAGGATGAACGTGCTCGGATAATAAGAAACATTATTTATGCATTTGAAGACCGGATGCTTAAGAGCGAACAAAAATATAATGGAGCAGCAAATAAATATCAAAAATTATGTGATGCCTATGACATGGCAATTAAAAAGATTTTTGAGGAAATACTTATTTGCTCATCGGCGCCTTATGTAACAGAGGCTTGTAATAGATTGAGAAAGTTGGACATAAACAGAATAGTAAATGAGGCTTTTGGTAAAGCTTTTTATGAACCTCCTGCGCCGAAGAAAATCGAGACGGTCGCATCAGAACCACAGATTAAAAATCAGCGTGTTGAGAAAAAGGAAGAAAATCCTAAACCTAATCCTGCGCAGAATGTTCAAAAAGAAGAAATAAGAAACAAACAAACACCGGTACAAAATATTCAGAAAAGTGTAGAAAAACCTGTGGAGTCAGCACCGCCAACAAGTCG
>JAZSEU010000069.1:0-2226 GCA_045531855.1 Acutalibacteraceae bacterium | reverse complement strand
TCGTCCGTGCTTCCTTCCGTTCGCTCTTTCGTGGCGGGTTTTTCTTTCCTGCCGTCCCGCATCGCGTTCTCTTTCTCCGCTTTTCGTTCTCCCGTCCGCTCTCTGTGTTGTGTCGCTTCGCCTTTCGCTTGCCGGCTCTGTTCTGCCCGTTCCGCTTTTGCGGCTTCCGTCCTCTGTTCTTGCCTTTCCGCTTTTCTGCTTTCTTTTTCGCCTTGTTTCGTTGGGGGTTTTTTCGTTCCTGCCCCCGGTTCTCATTCCGTTGCTCTTTCGTGGGGTTTTTTTTCCATTTCGTTTTTTTTAACAGGGGTTTTTTCGCTGGGTGTTTCTTTCGCCGTTTCGTTTTGTGGTGGGTTCTCCCATCTTTTGAGTTATCAAAAACGCGCCAAGTAAATCAAATAGCTTTAATGTGTCGTTGCACTCGTCCACTATAAATTTTACATCACCATAACGGAAATGAAATTTACGGTCTTTATACATAATAACAACCTTCATATTTTTGCACTTCCTTTTCAATTTAAGAAATTTTATATTTGAGTATCTGTTAATCATATAATCATCATCACGGTTAAACATCGCCACCCTGCCTTTCTATATACCTTCTTATTATGTCGATAGGAGCGCCGCCTGTTGTAAGTAAACAATAAGACGGTGACCAAACAGCCCCGGTTATACTTTTGGTTAATAATCCCGCCTCTTTTAAAATGCGGCTTGAAAAAGACTTGCAAACCCCTATATACTTCGGCAAGTCGGAAGTCGGTTTTGCATTTAAAAGAAAATGGATATGATCGGCTTCGCCTTGAGCAGTTTCTATTTGTACACCGTACCTTTTGCCTATGTTTTTAAATATCGCTATAACTTCCCGATGATACCCGGACAATATTTTTTGCCTATACTTAGTAACTATCACCAGATGAAAATAGAGCAAAAATTTACTGTGCGCTCCACTGTCAAATTCTTCCAAATATCGTCTTGCCATTTTCATCGCCCCTTTCTAACATTATTTTACATTATTTTAGAAATAATGTCAAGCTAAAAGGCAGAAAACAAAAGCATTTTATAACAAGATTTAACATTTTTTTCAGCATCGTCCCCGGCTATCATTCTTTTTCGCCGGGGAAAATTTTTTTTTTTAATAACCGCAAGAGTTAAAAGCAAATAAGAAATCCGTTTGTAATTTTTTTTTCAAAAAAATTACACTATTTTTTTTTACTATAATATCAACAAATTTTTTTTAGGAGGTTATATATATGACAACCGAAACAGATAAAACATCGAAAATCACATTGAATGTCAGCGTAACCGGGCAAACCGGAACGACGGCAAACAGAAGCTTTAATTATGTAAACCCCAGCGCCACCAATGACAAAGCCCTCTACTATGCAAACAAATTGGCGGGACTAACAAGCGATACGCTTAATTATGTTCAGCGAACAAACACCGCGAAATTAGTAGCGGAATAAGGAGGAATAAACGATGGGAGAAACTAAGACCACAACAGTGCTAAGAATGATTTTCTCATTAGAGAACGGAAAGACAGGACAGTGGAACTTGACAAACCCGGACGCCACCAAAGCGACAAGAGTAGCAGTTGATGGAATAATGAACGAAATAATAGAAGACCAGTTCTTCTTGAAAGATGACAGCGAAGCAACAGAAATCAAAGACTCGTACATCTACCAAACCAACAAAATTGACCTAGCATAACGAAAGCGGCGCAAATCGCCGCTTTTTTTTGGAAAGGAGAATTTGAAATATGGCTATAGCACAAACAGACAAAGACAGCATAGTATATATAAATGTCGAAGTAGGAACAGACAGTTATAAGGATAGACCGTTAAAATATGTAAACCCAAATTTAAGTGATGAAATTGTATATAATGTTGCACAACAATTTGCGGGTTTACAAGCACACACAGTCAATAAAATAAAACGCAGACAAACATATACACTGGTTGAAGAATAGGAAAGGAGAATAAAACCATGGAAAGAGTATTAAAACTATCGTTTAAATTTGATAATGGCAAAAAAAAAGCATGGTCAATTCCAGACCCTAAAACCAACCTAACCAAGCAACAAGTCGAAACGGCTATGAATAGCGCAATGACAAATCACTTCTTTCAATATGTAGGCGCAGACATCGAAAGCATTGACAAATATTATATATACGAAACAAACTCCGTATATATCAACTAGCTACTCCCTAAAATAACATAGACAACAAAAGGG
>JAZSEU010000010.1:0-45905 GCA_045531855.1 Acutalibacteraceae bacterium | reverse complement strand
CTGTACCCGAAAACCTTTTAAAGCAAGTGCAAAAGGAATTGGAATTTATAAGAGAAACAAAAACTGCGGGGGTATTTTGTTACGCACGCAATCTTATGAGATTTTCTGTAGATATGGGTATATTTGATTATGATGATATTTATGAAAAAGTGTCTGTAAATGTTAATGTTGACACAAAATGGGTTGCGTGCTTTATGGAGGTTTCGTATATTTATGCCCTACCACTACATTATCATTGTTGGAAATGCGGCTTTTCTGACTTTGAAAATGTAGAGAACGTGACTACGGGAAAAGAATTGCCAAAAAGACTTTGCCCAAATTGCGAATACGAATTAGACGGATGGGGTTCGATACCAACACCGCAAAAGCAAATTGAGATAACAGACGTTATGAATGATGCAATTATAGAGATGACCTTTCCTATTGCAAAAAGACACGAGATACTTGATTTAGCCAATCATTTAGTTGGTAAAGAAAACCGTAATTACTCAGGAGTAAAACTATATTTCAAATAATCCGTTGCCAACAAATCTGCCTACAAAAGAGAAAATGAACGCTAAAAAAATTACTTAACAGCAAAAAGGATTACTTAATAAGAAAATCCCGATAAACCCTGTAAATATCAGGGATTATCGGGATTTATTCGTTACATAGCGGGAATACTCAAAAACCAATGTTTCGTACTCCTAAGACTTAGATGCAGGTTCGATTCCTACTACGGGTGCCAAAAAAGACCATCTTTCGATGGTCTTTTTCTATTATTCTTCATCTTCCTCTTCTTCAGGGAGTTCTTCAACCGAAATTTTTTCAATTCTTATTCCGTCTGCTGAAAGAACAGTGATTTTAAGGTTTTCAAAGGTAAAGCTATCGCCTTCTTCTGCCTCGCCGTCAAGCATTGAAACCACCCAACCGCCGATGGTTGCGGTATCGCCCTCAAGGCTTTCCTCATCATCGATATCGATATCAAACTCATCGAAGAAATCGTAAACTCGCATATCGCCATCAGCTTCAAAATGGGTATCATCTATGCAAACAAATTCTCTTTCGATTTCATCATTTTCATCGAATATCTCGCCAACGAGTTGCTCGAGAACATCTTCCATAGTTAAGATTCCCATCGTTCCGCCATATTCATCTAGAACGATTACCATATGTGCCTTCTTTTCCTTCATCTTTTCAAGAACATCGGGAAGAGGCATAGTTTTATAAACCGTAACCGCTTCAAGCAGCATTTCACGGATATTAACCTTTTCCTTTAAAGCAAACCTTTTATAGAAATGATTAACATGCAAAATACCGATTATATTATCGGGGGTATCTTCAAAAACGGGAAGTCTTGAATAAGAGGTTTCCTCAATTTTTCTTACATTAACTTCATAAGGGTCTCTGATATCGATAGCATCCATATCAACCCTTGGAGTTATAATCTCATAAGCTAAAACTTCATCGAAATCAAGAGCATTCTGGAGTAAATCGCATTGCTCCTCATCAAGCACGCCCTCATCCTCAACGATATCAATAATATTTTCGAAATCATCCTCAGAAACTGAATCGCTATCGCTGATATTATTTTTCCATAGCTTTGAGCTTAACTTAACTATTCCCATAATCACAAGTGTTACAGGCTTTAAAATAAGCGAAAGAATATAAATCGGAACAGCGGTTATTGTGCAGAAGCTTTCTGCCATTTGCTTAGCTAAAACCTTTGGAATAATCTCTCCAAATATTAAAACCAGCAAGGTCATAACAACCGTTGCAACCCAGGCTTTATCCTCACCCAGAGCGTTTATAACAATAAGCGTTGCAATAGAAGATGATGCCATATTTGCAAGGTTATTACCAACAAGAATAGCACCGAGCGTTCTATCATAATCATCGGCAATTTTTATAGCAAGGCCGAGGCTTAACGACTCATTTTCCTGCCTTTTTGATTTTAATCTCGCAGTGTTAACACTGGCAAAAGCTATCTCTGTTGCTGAGAAAAACGCCGAACACAAAATCAGCAGAACAATAGCTATATAATAGTGGGTGTTACTCATCGTCAGCACCCCCTACATCATCCTCATCGTAGATTTCGCCGACAAGCTCCTCAAGAATATCCTCAACCGTTACAATTCCTGCAATTCCGCCGTTTTCATCCCTTACAATAGCAAGGTTTCTTCTATGATTACTCATTTCGGCGAGCACCTCATCAATAGGCTCATCAAAATCAACATAATAAGGATAATCGGTTATACTTGCAAGAATAACTGCGTGTTTTTGCTTGGTATAAGCCTTAAGGAATTTTCTGATTTGCAGAATTCCTTTAAGGTTTCCCTTTCTATCAACAACGGGTATTCTCGAATGAACAGAATTTTTAACAATTTTAAGTATATCGGGGGTTTTAAGTGCAACCGAAATCTTCTCAACCTCATCCCAAGGAACTAAAATATCCCCCGCATTAAGGTTAGAAAACTGCAAGGCAGATTTAACGAGCTTGCCTGTATCCTCATCAAATCCGTCTTCCTCGGATATGTTTTCAACAATATCGCTCAGCTCTTCCTCGGTCATAGTTACATGATTTTCGGTATGCTTTTTAAAGGGCTTTGCAACCGCTGATGAAATGGCTGTGAATAAAACCGAAATAGGTTTTAAAACCTTCATAAGAATTACAAGCGGATAAGAAGCCACTTCTGCAAACCTTTCATTACAAGAATGGGCAAAGCTTTTAGGAAGCATTTCCCCGAAAATAAAGATAACAACCGTTGTTATAACCGTTGCAACGGGGACTGCATAAGGACTGATTTTAGCCGCAATAACTGTTGCTAATGTTGCACAGGCAATATTAACAATATTGTTGCCAATCAGCAAAACAGAGAGTGCCTCATCAAAATTTTCAAGGATATCAAGCACCCTTTCGGCACCCTTTATACCCTTAGAGGCACGGCTCATCATATGAATTCGGTTGACCGAGGCAAGAGAAATCTCTGTACCCGAAAAATAAGCGCTTAATAAAATAAGCAAAAGGAATATTATAATACTCCCCGCAGGACTATCGTCCACGAAAAATCATCTCCTAAAATTTAAACTTAATTGAATATTACATTAACTACTTTCGTTTGTCAAGCGGAATATAATCAAGATGCTCCTGAACATTCATATATGCAGGGCGGATAATCTTACCGGCATTAAGAATTTCTTCAATTCTATGAGCACTCCAGCCCGAAATTCTGGCTATTGCAAAAATAGGTGTGAAAAGCTCCCTTGGCAGTCCCAACATATCGTAAACAAAGCCGCTATAGAAGTCAACATTAGCACTGACTCCCTTATACATCTTGCGTTCCTTTGCGATAATCTCAGGTGCTAATTCCTCAACCATTGAATAAAGGGCAAATTCATTACTTAACCCCTTCTCATCCGAAAGAGATTTAACAAAGCTCTTGAAAACCTGAGCTCTCGGGTCGGAAACAGAATAAATTGCGTGGCCTATACCGTAAATAAGCCCTGCCTTATCAAACGCTTCCTTATGAAGAATTTTGGTGAGATAAGACGAAACCTCGTCCCTATCTTCCCAATCCTTAACATTTTTCTTTATATCCTCAAACATTGAGGATACCTTTAAGTTTGCACCGCCGTGCTTAGGACCTTTAAGAGAACCTAAAGCCGCTGCGATAGCAGAATAAGTATCTGTTCCCGAAGAAGAAACAACATGGGTTGTAAAGGTGGAGTTATTACCGCCGCCATGCTCTGCATGAAGAGCCAAGGCGATATCAAGCACTCTCGCTTCAAGCTCGGTAAACTTCCCATCAATTCTTAACATATAAAGCAGATTTTCCGCTGTTGAAAGCTCAGGATTTGGCTCGTGAATAAAGAAACTGTTGCTCTGCTTTCTATTATATTTATGAGCGTGATAACCGTAAACCGATAAAAGCGGAAATCTTGCTATGAGCTTTAAGCACTGAGAAATAACATTCTTAATACTTGTATCATCAGGGTTTTCATCATAAGAATAAAGGGTTAAAACGCTTCGGCTCATAGAATTCATAAGGTCGGTTGAAGATGCCTTCATAATAATATCTCTAACGAAATTATCGGGAAGCGGTCTAAGATTTGCCAAGAGTTTTTTAAACTCATCTAATTCTTCCTTTGTCGGCAAAACACCAAAAAGGAGCAGATAAGTGATTTCTTCAAAAACAGGGCGGTTATCCGCTAAAGCACCGTTTATAAGTGCTTTCACATCATAACCCCTGTAATAAAGCTCACCTGCACAGTTAACCTCTTTGCCATCAACCGTTTTATGCGAAATAACATCGGAAATTTCGGTAAGACCTGTAAGCACTCCCTTACCGTTTAAATCACGAAGTCCCCTATAAACCTGATACTCGGTATATAAAGAGGGCTTAATCTGGCAATTATCGAAGCATAATTTTTCATACTTCTCCAACTGCAAAAAATCTTTCATATTAGTTTGCCTTTCTGATATCTATTTTAATTTCATCTTCCGCACTGAGTGTTACCGAGGAAATATCTCCCTCTTTGTTTTCAATAATGATATCAACAATTCTGTTTTCAATCTCTCGGCGGATAGTATTGCGAAGCTCTCTGGCTCCTCTTTTAGAGCCATCGCACTTCTCTGCTAAATAATCACAAATCTTCTTATCATATTGAAGCTCAATAAGCTTTTCACTAAGAGCTTCTTTAAGCTCATCAAGCATAAGAGCCGCAATAGAAGAAAGTGATTCCTTTGAAAGCGGAGAGAAAACAACAATTTCATCAACCCTTGCGATAAACTCGGGTCTTAAGAAGCCTTCAAGTGCCTTTAAAGCCTTTTCTTTAGAGGCATCGCTGACAGTTTTTCCAAAGCCTAAAAGGTTTTCGTTTCTATCGCTTCCTGCATTTGAGGTCATAACAACTATTGTATTCTCAAAATTAACAGTTCTGCCTGATGCATCGGTAATTCTTCCGTCATCAAGAATTTGAAGCAAAATATTTAAAACATCGGGGTGTGCCTTTTCAATTTCATCGAACAAAACAACCGAATAAGGCTTTCTTCTTACCTTTTCTGTAAGCTGTCCCGCCTCATCAAAACCAACATATCCAGGAGGCGCTCCGATAATACGGGAAACAGAATGCTTTTCCATAAACTCAGACATATCAAGTCTTATGAGAGTTTCAGGGGTATCAAAAAGCTGTTCGGAAAGCACCTTAACGAGCTGAGTTTTACCAACACCCGTAGGTCCTACAAATATAAAGGAAGCCGGTCTATGAATATTTCCTGTTTTAATTCTTGAACGCTTAACGGCAGAGGCTACAAGCCTTGTTGCCTCATTTTGACCGATAATCTTTTGGTTGAGCCTGCTTTCAAGCTCACTTAGTTTTTTAAGGTCGCTTTCCTGAACCTTAGAGGCAGGGATGCCTGTCCAAAGCTCAATCACCTTTGCCAGAGCGACATCGCTCACAGTATTATTGGATGCAGGCTCATAAAGCTCGCTCGCTATATCCTTATACTTTTGAAGCTCAGCTTTAACCATAGCCTGTTTTTCATAGTCGGGGTTTTCAACCTCGGCTTCAAGCTCTTCTAATTTAACAGAAAACTCTGCAACCTTTTTATTTGCAATATAAAGTTCATCAATAGCCTTGTTTTCAAGACTCGTAAGGGCACAAGCCTCATCCAAAAGGTCAATCGCCTTATCGGGCAAATATCTATCGGTTACATATCTTTCAGATAAAATAACCGCTTTTTTAACAATACTTTCAGGGATGACAACATTATGGAAGCCCTCATAATAGCTCTTAACTCCCATAAGAATGTCCTCTGCCTCAGAGAGCGAGGGCTCTTCTATTGTTACAGGCTGAAAACGGCGTTCTAATGCGGCATCCTTTTCGATATACTTTCTGTATTCCTTAAAGGTTGTAGCACCGATTACCTGAATTTCACCACGAGACAATGCGGGCTTTAGAATATTTGCCGCATTCATAGAGCCTTCAGCGGAATCGCCAGCTCCAACAAGATTATGAATTTCATCAATAAATAAAATTATATTGCCCGCCTGCTTTATTTCCTCAACAAGACCTTTAACACGGCTTTCAAACTGACCTCTGAACTGAGTGCCTGCAACAAGTCCTGTTAAATCAAGAAGGAAAATTTCCTTATCCAAAAGTCTTGCCGGGGCTTCACCCTTTGCAATCTGCAAGGCAAGTCCCTCAGCAATAGCAGTTTTTCCGACACCCGGCTCACCTATAAGGCAAGGGTTGTTTTTACTGCGGCGAGACAAAATCTGAATGGTGCGGTAAAGCTCCTTATCTCTGCCGATAATAATATCTATTTCACCTTTTCTTGCCTTTTCGGTAAGGTTGGTGCAATACTGCTCCATAAATCTGCGGCGTTTCTTCTTAGGGGCTTCTTTAGAATCGGATTTCTTCTCCTTTTCCCCGGTCTTCTCGGGATTAACCCCGAAAGAACCTAAGATTTTATTGAAAATGGGCATAGCGGGTGCCGTTCCCAAATCGAATGTTTCATCATTTAAAGCAGCATCGTCAAAATCTTCATCAAGATTCATCAAATCCATAAACTGCTCACTCATCTGCTCGATATCCTCATCCGAAATATTCATCTTTTTGAGCATATCATCAACAGGCTTTATGCCAAGCTCTTTTGCACAGACAAGGCATAAACCGTTCGGCTCGGCATCGGGTTTAGACATATCCGAAAGAAAAACAACTGCCGGACGCTTTTTACACTTTGAACAAAGCTTCATTTTTTAAAACTCCTTGGAACTTAAAATGGTAGTATTTCAGTCAACATCTTAAAAACATAAGAATTATTTATATTATCGGGTGTGAAAATAAGGAAACCGTTCTTTGTGAGTGATACAATAATGGATATAACCATACAGAAAACAACAGCTATAACCGCTCCCTTGAAAATACCGATAATTCCGCCCAATATTCTATTGGCCTTACCAACAATACTGAACGAGAAAATCTTATTTATAAGTTTTGCTAAAAACTTAACTATAACAGACAATACAACAAATATTATAACCGAATAAATAAGCCCTAAAATCTTAACCGCAACAGGCTTTATAACATCCTGAGATACATTTCTAACTGCCGTTTCAACCCCGCTTGACGTATTATCAGTAAGCGGTTTTGAAAGCTGTTCGGAATCAAGACTTAGCCTTTCGGCATTGTTAGTTATAAAATCGGGCATAGAATCCCATACTGTTTGAACGGCATTTTCAGTATTACCTACTGTTTCTTCAGCTACTGACTTTATAATCGGGGGCTCGATTATTTTATCATATGTAGTGTTAGCTAATGGTGTACTAATTGTAAACGTTATAATAATCGCAGCAATAATTCCTGCCGCTTCAACTATAGTTTTAACAAAACCTTTCTTTGCCGAAACAAGACAAAAGAAAATAATAATTGCTAAAATAATCAAATCAAGAACAATACCCATAATTTACTCCCTTTCAAGCTCTGCCTTTTCAATCTTATTATCGGTTATAACGGCAACTGTGTTACTGCCTGTAACCGCAAGCTTCACCGCACCGAAACCGCAAGATGCTTTTCTTAAAACCTTACCCTCTTTATCAATGAGGCTGATTTCGGTCTCGCTCATACAATAAATATGACCGCCGAAGGTTCTTATATCACTAAGTATTCCGTTATATTTTATTTCTGCCTTTAATTTACCCGATTTATTAAAGAATGCAATTTTGTTATCGGTCTTATCATTTTCACGGTTGAATACTGCGATATATCCGCCTTTTCCAGCTCTGAAAAAGGCTGTATTATAATCGTTTTCATAGGTTTTAGTTTTATATCCCGACCATCTTATGAAGTTTATGGCATTAGAGGTTACAACCGCAAAATAAGAGGGATGAGAGCTATCTATATCATAAATTAAAGAATTCTCAAAACTCTCGGTATGCTCGGGGGTTGGAGATTTAAAGCCTAAAACACTAAGCTTTGATTTGAATTTTCCAACACTTGTATTAAAGGTTGAAACGGCGATTTTTCTTCCGTTTGGCGAAACAGCAACATTGTTAACGGTATCCTCGGCAGAATACCATTCATAAAGCATTTTGCCCCCCTTGTTATATACCGAAACCGCCGCCGTATATTTATCCGAACGGGTTGCAATAGCATAAACCCCAGAATCTGAAATACCTGCCGTTATAATCGATTTTTCGGTTTTAAAGCTTGATTTAAGCTTATTAAGGTCGAAAATCAAAACCTCGGTTGAGCCTTGATTGAAAACTAACGCTCTGCTTGAAGAGGTCTTTAAAACGGGGTTTTCAAAACCGTGGGCATAAGAATATAAATTCTTACCTGAAGAAGAAAAGGCACTTATATGAGTGTTACTCAAAACATAATAATATGAGCTTTTTGATACGCAGTTAACCGTTTGAGTTCCATCAAGTTCAATAGGATATGAGCCCGAGCCCAATAATGCCAACGAATTTGAAAGGCTATCGAATATACCAACAGGCAGAAAAATCTGAAAAAGAGCCGCTACTAAAACTACCGCCGCCAAAACAAGAGCTCCAACCTTTAGTTTTCGTATATTCTCACCTTTTTTGCCCTTAACAACCTTCATATTGCTTTTAGGCTGTGAAGCCTTCTGCCTTTTGGGCTTCTGTGTCATTTTAATTTCTTCTTTAACCTCTTGCTTTTTTATGCGGTCTTTTTTAACACGCTTTGGAGCAGAGGATAATTTACTATGTTTTTTCTTTTTATAATCAGGCATTTATATCACCTTAATAAATAACTTTTTCTAAGCTTAGTCCCTGAGGGGGAGCGGTTATTCCTGCAAGACTTCTATCCCTTGAAAAAAGAATTTTTTCGGTATCCTGAGATTTAATCCTGCCATCCGATACCTCAACCGCCGTTCCAACTATTATGCGAACCATATTATATAAAAATCCGTTGCCCGTAACCCTTAGCTTTACTATATCATCTTTACCCTCAACATAGCATTCGCTAATCGTTCTGACGGTATTATCAACCGTTCTTCCCGAAGAAGAAAAGGCATAAAAATCGTGCTCACCGATAAGTCTTTCGCAAAACTTATTCATTTTATCTATATTAAGTTTGCGACCTATCTGCCAGGTATATCGAGATAAAAACGGGTCTCTTATATTACTGTTAAGTATTTTATACTCATAGGTTTTGCCCTTTGCAGAATATCTTGCGTGAAAATCGGAGGGCACTTCCCTATAACCTATAACCGAAATATCCTGAGGCAAAAGTGATACAAGACCTCTAAGAAAAGCATCAGCCGGGATTTTCTCATCGCAATCAAAATGAAGGCAAAATTCTCTTGCGTGAACACCCGCATCGGTGCGGCTGCAGCCCGTAACAGACGGGGCAGCGCCTAAAATCTTACCTAAGGCCTCCTCAATAACCTCTTGAACGGTTATAGCGTTTGGCTGAATCTGCCAACCATGATAGGCTGTGCCATCAAAACTGATTGTTAATAAAACTCTTTTCACAAGGCACCGCCCCTCTTTCATAATGATAAGACAAAGTGTTTCACCAACCATTAATATAAGAAAATATTCAGTAAAACTACTGCACCGCACATTATAACGGCAATAAGACTTAGATATAAATCGAGCTTGCTAAGCTTCATCTGCTTCATTCTGGTTTTCCCCTCGCCACCGTTATAGCAACGGCATTCCATAGCCTCTGCCAGCTCATAAGCCCTTCTGACAGAGGAAATAAGAAGAGGAATTAGGATAGGAATTAAAGCCTTAACTCTCTCGATTATTCCACCGCTCTCAAGGTCTGCACCCCTTGCTTTCTGGGCATTCATAATCTTTTCCGCCTCTTCTATGAGGGTTGGGATAAATCTTAATGCTATTGTCATCATCATAGCAAGGGTATGAACTGCACTTTTAAGACCTATAAATTTCAAGGGGCTTAAAAGGCTTTCTATCGCATCGGTTAAATCGTTAGGAGTTGTGGTATAGGTCAGTGCCGAGCTTATAAATATTAAAAGCACAATTCTCGTTGCCATAAATACCGCTTTATAAACACCGTCTGTTGTTATACTGAACTTCCAAAACTCAACCAAAACCGTTCCGCCATCGCCATAAAACAGATTGATTATAGATGTAAAAATAAGTATGGGCAAAATCGCCTTCATATTTTTAAGATAAAGTTTTAAAGGAACTCTTGAAACAAAAAGCACTAAAAATACTGAAATGGCTGAGAAAAGAAGTGCGAAAATATTGTCCGACAGAAAGATAAAAACAATAAAAATTATCATTAAAATTATTTTTATTCTCGGGTCCAGAGAATGAATAGGTGATTTAGTCTGATAGTACTGACCGAAGGTCATATCCTTAAGCATCTTTTCCCCTCGCTTTCAGTTTTTTAAGCTCCAAAACCGCCTCTTCAACAGTAAAAATATCCTCTTTAACAGGAACTCCCTGAGCTTTAAGAGTGGCAAAAACACTCGTAACTATAGGAACATTAAGCCCTATTTCCCTTAGTCTTTCCTTTTTGGAAAATACTTCGCTTACACTGCCGAACATTTCAAGACTGCCCTTATTCATAACAAGAATTTTATCAGCCATAAGAGCCATATCTTCCATACTGTGCGAAATGATAATCACCGTAGCATCGGTAGCTCTTCGGTAATCCCTTATAATCTGCATAACATCCTCTCGGCCTCTGGGGTCGAGTCCTGCAGTCGGCTCATCAAAGACTATCACTTCAGGTCGCATAGCAAGAACACCCGCTATTGCAACTCTACGTTTTTCACCGCCCGATAAATCAAAGGGTGATTTACTGAGATAATCTTCTCTTATACCGATTATTTTGCAGATTTCTTCTATTCTGTTTTTAAGCTCATCACCCTCAAGGCCCATATTCTTAGGACCAAAGGCAATATCTTCATAAACGGTCTCTTCAAAAAGCTGATACTCGGGATACTGAAAAACAAGTCCCACTTTGGAACGGATTTTTCTGATTTCTTTTGGATTTTTCCAGATATCCTCATCTTCAAAAAGAACAGTTCCCTCGGTTGGCTTTAAAAGTCCGTTAAGGTGTTGAACAAGGGTTGATTTTCCCGAGCCTGTATGCCCGATAATACCGATTATTTCGCCCTTTTCAATGCTGAAGCTTACATTGCTTACAGCATCATTCACAAAGGGGGTATTACCGCTATATGAATGGGTTAAACCCTTAACCTCTAAAATCGACAAATTACTTTTCCTCCAAATTTAAAGAAACGGCTATTTCTTTGGCTGTATCCTCAATAGAAATAGCACCTGTGCTAACAGAGAAGCCTTCCTTTTTAAGCTCATAAAGAAGCTCGGTTGTCTGCGGAACATCAAGTCCTACATCCTTAAGCTTTTTTACATCCTTAAAAATTTCATTAGGTATATCATCTGCTATAATTTCGCCATCGTTCATAACGATTACCCTATCCGCCTTTTCGGCTTCCTCCATATAATGAGTTATCAGAATAACCGTTATTCCCTTTTCCCTGTTAAGTTTAATAAGGGTTTCTATGATTTCGGCTCTGCCTTTTGGGTCGAGCATTGCAGTTGGCTCATCTAAAACAAGGCAATCAGGCTCCATAGCAATAATTCCTGCTATTGCTATTCTCTGCTTCTGTCCGCCTGACAGTCTGTGAGGTGTTGCTCTTTTATATTCATACATATCAACAGCCTTTAAAGCCTCATCAACCCTCTGTCTTATAACTAGGGGCTCAAGCCCTAAATTCTCAGGTCCAAAGGCAACATCCTCTTCAACAATAGAGGCTATAAGCTGATTATCAGGGTTTTGGAAAACCATACCAACAAGGCTTTTAACCCTTAACTCATCCTCTTCGTTCTTGGTGTTTATTCCATCAACCAGAACATCTCCCCTTGTTGGTTTATTAAGACCGTTAAGGAGCTTTGCAAGGGTTGATTTTCCTGAACCGTTATGACCTAAGATAACAGTAAAGCTGCCCCTTTTTATAGAAAGGCTTATATCCTTTACTGCAGCATATACCTTGTCATCCTCTGTATATTCATAGGTAACATTTTTAATTTCAATTATATTATCCATTATCACTTTTCCAAATAGTTGTGTTTCCCGAGGGAAGACTAATTCCCTTTTCGGTTATTCTAAGGCCTATTTCATCGGTGAAAATTTCGCCGCCTCTGTTTTTAGCTATATGCAGTTTAACCATATAGTTGAGAATTGTCGGCGAAAGGCCGCCTGTATAAGAATTGAGGAAGAAGAAAATAGCATTATCCGATAAAAGCTTGCCCGTTTCTTCCAAAAGCTCACCAAGCTGTTGCTCTAACTTCCAGACCTCGCCGTTAGGTCCTCTGCCGTAAGACGGAGGGTCCATAATTATAGCATCGTAGGTTTTGCCTCTTCTGATTTCCCTCTTAACAAATTTAAGGCAATCATCAACAAGCCAACGAACATTTCTGTCCGCCACTCCCGAGGCTACGGCATTTTCCTTTGCCCATTGCACCATACCCTTTGAGGCATCAACATGGGTAACAGATGCTCCCGCCGATAAACAAGCTATGGTTGCACCTCCCGTATATGCAAAAAGGTTTAGCACCGATATTTCACGGTCAGCCTTTTTTATAAGCTCTTTTGCAAGGCTCCAATTAACCGCTTGCTCAGGGAAAAGACCTGTATGCTTAAAGCCCATGGGCTTTAACCTGAAGGTCAAGTCCTCATAGCTTACATTCCATACATCAGGAACATTTTTAAGCTTTTCCCAATAACCGCCGCCCGAATTTGAACGGTGGTATATAGCGTTGGCATTGTTCCAAAGCTTATTTTTTCTATTTGTATTCCAAATAACCTGCGGGTCGGGGCGGATTAAAATAACATCGCCCCAACGTTCAAGCCTTTCTCCGCCATCAGCATCGATAAGCTCATAATCTTTAAATCCTTCAACTGTTCTCATTTTACCACTCTAAAATATACTTTGTTGTTTTGTGTTCTCGCCAAAGGGTATGCCTAAATGCTCGTAAGCAAGCCTTGTAACGCAGCGGCCCCTTGCAGTTCTTGTTAAGAAACCGATTTGCATTAGGTAAGGCTCATAAACATCCTCAATAGTAACCGCTTCTTCACCTATTGCGGCGGCTAAGGTATCAAGACCAACAGGACCTCCGCCATAATTTGTGATGATAGTTTCAAGCATTTTCCTATCGAAATCATCAAGGCCCAATTCATCAATCTCAAAACGGGATAACGCCGCAGAAGCGGTTTTCTCATCGATTATTCCGTTATATTCAACCTGAGCTATATCTCTGACCCTCTTCAAAAGGCGGTTGGCAATACGTGGGGTTCCTCTTGAACGGGAAGCAATTTCCAAAGCCCCGTCCTTATCAATTTCTATACCTAAAATTCCTGCCGAACGCATAACAATATCAGCCAACTGCTCGGGAGTGTAGAGTTCAAGTCTTAAAAGCACGCCGAAACGGTCCCGAAGTGGTGCTGTTAACTGACCCGAACGGGTTGTAGCACCAACAAGGGTGAAATGCGGAACATCAATTCTTATAGAACGGGCGGACGGACCTTTTCCGATAATAATATCAAGCGAAAAATCCTCCATAGCCGGATATAAGATTTCCTCAACATTACGGGAAAGGCGGTGAATTTCATCTATAAACAAAACATCGCCCTCTTCGAGTGAGGTGAGAATTGCTACCAAATCACCCTGCTTTTCAATAGCAGGTCCTGAGGTTACCCTAAGATTTACTCCCATCTCCCTTGCAACAATTCCCGCAAGGGTTGTTTTGCCGAGTCCTGGAGGACCATAAAGCAAAACATGGTCAAGGCTTTCTTTTCTTTGAAGTGCCGCAGTTATATAAATTTTAAGATTTTCCTTAACCTTATCCTGACCTACATATTCCGAAAGGGTTTTGGGTCTAAGGCTTAGTTCAGCCTCGTCCTGATGGAAGTTATAATCAGGAGAAACTATTCGGTTTTCAAAATCCATTTCTTGTTCTATCATTGATTAAAACCTCCTTGCAAGACCTTTTAATGCCTGTTTAATAAGTTCTGCTGAAGAAAGGCTCTGGTCAAGCTTTCCAACCGCTAAAGAAGCCTCGCTCTTTGAATATCCTAAAGAAACCAAAGCCTCAATTGCTTCTGAAGCCTGGCTGCTTGCAGAAACAGCCGAAACGGCAGTTATATCATCTGTATTTCCGATATTAACCGCACCAACCTTATCCTTTAGCTCAAGCACTATTCTCTGAGCAAGCTTTATTCCAACGCCCGAAGCCGCCGTTAATGCCTTGGCATCTCCGCTTGCAATACTGAGTAAAACTCTGTTGGCACTAAGCTCTGATAAAATAGCGATACCGATTTTAGCACCAACCCCATTAACAGAGGTTATAAGCTTAAAGGTGTTGAGCTCTTCTAAATCCGAAAAGCCGTATAAATCCATCGCATCCTCACGGACAACCATATGGGTATAAAGAAATACCTCTTCGCCGATTTTTGTAAGCTTCATATGGGCAGACTTGGTAACAAAGCATTTAATACCTACTCCCCCGCACTCAACAACAACATAATTTGTATCCGAATATATGAGAGTTCCTCTTAAAGAAGCTATCATTTTTTTGCCCCCTTTAAAATCTTAGAATAAGAAGATGCCGAATAATGAGCATGACAAACGGCAAGTGCTAAAGCATCTGCCGTGTCATCAGGTTTTGGAACAGCCTTTAAAGACAGAAGATTTTTAACCATTTCCATAACCTGTCTTTTTTCTGCCCTGCCGTATCCCGTAACGGCTTGCTTTACCTGAAGCGGAGTGTATTCATTTATTTCAAGACCGTTTTTCTCGGCGGTTAAAACTATAACCCCTCTTGCCTGTGCAACATCAATGGCAGTTGTTGTATTAGTATTGAAATAAAGCCGTTCTATAGATAACGCATCGGGCTTATATTTATCAATTATGAAATTAAGGTCCTCGTAGATGTTTTTAAGTCTTTCAGGAAATGGCTTGTCCGCCTCAGTTGTAACCGCTCCGCAGCCTACAACAGAAAACTTTCCGCTATGGTAATCAATAACCCCGTATCCAACTATCGCATAGCCTGGGTCTATCCCCAAAATCCTCAAAAATAACACCTACCCTTTATATAGAGCATACTACTCCACAATATTCATAACATTATAACATATCTAAAATAATATATCAATTATTTTTTATCGTTAAAAAGACCGATTTTTAATAAAAATTCCAAAAAACGAAAAATTAGGAAACGGAAGCTTTAAAGAGTAAAACCGAGCATTTTGAAGGTTAAGAGAAATATGCGTAAATTAAGGGAGAAAAATGTTGAGAAAACGCAAAATTTACTTGACATTTTGCCCTTTTCAATGTATATTTTATACTGGTTATTTATTTAATCAAAGCATCTGTGTAGAGAGCGGTTTCGGATTTTATGCCGTAGCTTCCGTTTTTTCGAGAAAGCTATGAAAAACCCTTTGTTCAGGGCATATCATGAAGAAGCCGCGGGTATCGCACAGGGTAGGTTTTTGAAGGAACAAAACTCCGGAGAAAATCAAAAATTTATTCTGGTGTCGACACTTTAGTGTTGAACAAAGGGGGATGCTTTAATTGAAAAAAGGTAATATTGTTGAACTTAGAAATATCTCAGTTTCCTTTGACGGCGAGCAGATTCTGGATGGGCTCAACCTTGATATTAAGGATGGGGAGTTCATAACCCTGCTTGGTCCTTCAGGCTGCGGAAAGACTACTACTCTCCGCCTGATTGCAGGCTTCCTTGAGCCTGATGAGGGGGATATTTTCTTTGAGGGAAAGGTAATAAATGGTGTTCCTGCATATAAAAGGCAGGTTAACACCATTTTTCAGCGTTATGCCCTCTTCCCTCACCTGAATGTTTATGAAAATATAGCATTCGGGCTTAGAATTAAAAAGCTTTCTGAAAGCGAAATCGAACAAAAGGTTAAAGAGATGTTAAAGCTCGTTAACCTTGAGGGCTTTGAGGAAAGAAGTATTGATACCCTTTCGGGCGGTCAGCAGCAAAGAATTGCTATTGCCCGTGCTCTTGTTAACAAGCCGAAGGTTTTGCTTCTTGACGAGCCTTTAGCAGCTCTTGACCTTAAAATGCGTCAGGATATGCAGTATGAGCTTAAGAATATTCATAAGCAGGCAGGAATAACATTTATTTATGTTACTCATGACCAGGAGGAGGCACTCACTCTTTCTGATACCATCGCCGTTATGAATCAGGGTATCATTCAGCAAATCGGAACTCCCGAGGATATATATAATGAGCCCAAAAACGCCTTTGTTGCCGACTTTATTGGGGACAGTAATATTATCGACTCCACAATGGTACACGATTTACTCGTTAACATTTTAGGGGTTGAATTCGAGTGCGTTGATAAGGGCTTTGGAAATAACACTCCCGTTGACGTTGTTATCCGTCCTGAAGATGTTATCCTCACCGCTCCCGAAAAGAGCGAGATGAAAGGCGTTGTTACCTCGATTATCTTCCGAGGCGTTCATTACGAAATGGATGTTATGGCTAACGGCTATGAATGGCTTGTTCACAGCACCAAAATGGAGCCTGTTGGAACAGAGGTTGGAATATATGTTGAGCCAGAAAATATTCAGATAATGCATAAGCCCCGCTCTGAAGATGAGGAGGCCGCAACAGTTGACGAATAGAAAAAACCTTTGGCTAACTGGTCCCTACCTCATCTGGATTGCAGGCTTTATTATTCTGCCTTTATTCACCATTATTTACTATGCTTTCACAGAAAGACAAGGCAGCTTCACAATTTCCAACATAGTTTCTGCAGTTACTGATACGGCTAATTTAAAGGCTTTGGGACTAACTCTACTCTTAGCGGCAACGGCAACAATTATAGGCTTACTGTTTGCATATCCGCTTGCAATTTGTCTTTCAAAGTTAAAATTAAAGAAGAAGAACTTTATAATTTTTCTTTTTATTCTGCCTATGTGGATGAACTTTATGCTCCAGATGGTCGCCATCAATGTTATCCTTGAGGATAACGGAATTATAAATTCCATTCTTAATATGTTAGGGCTTGAAAGCGTTCATATAGCAAATACCTATACCGCCATTTTAATCGGTATGGTTTATGACTATTTCCCATTTATGCTTCTCCCTATTTATAATACCGTTTCAAGCATTGATAAGGACCTTATAAACGCATCAAGAGACCTTGGTGCAAACCCCATTAAAACCTTTTTCAAGGTTTCTCTCCCCTTATCACTCCCCGGTATTATAAGCGGTATGACAATGGTTTTCATCCCCGCCATATCAGATTTCGCTATTGCTGAAATGCTTGGCGGCGGAAAGATAATGCTTATAGGCAATGTTGTTGAAATGAACTTCACTAAGGGACACTATAATGCAGGCTCAGGTCTGGCTCTGCTGCTTATGGTGTTTGTTGTCGTGAGTTCACTTTTAACAGACGGTAATAAGGAAGCCGAAGCAGAGGGAGGAATCGTTCTATGAAAAAGCTTTTCTCTGCTCTTAGAGGCACGTATATCGCAATTATTTTTGCACTTCTTTATACCCCCGTTGTTCTTATGATAGTGCTATCCTTCAACAAATCAAAATCGGCTTACGAATGGGGCGGATTTTCCTTTGATAAGTATTCAGCACTGTTCGGTAACGAAACCATTATGAATGCCCTTGTAACAACCCTTTTATTAGGTTTGGCTTCGGCGGCACTTGCAACAATTTTAGGAACCCTTGCCTGTGTTGGTATGCTTTCAATGAAGAAAAAATTGCAGGGCTTGGTTTCAACCGTTACGAGCATTCCGCTTCTTAATGCCGATATTGTAACCGGTATTTCGCTTATGCTCTTCTTTGCGGGGTTTGTTGGAAGAATGAGTAATGTAACCTTACTAATTTCTCATATAACTCTTATAATCCCCTATGTTGTTTTAAATGTTTTCCCAAGGCTCAAGCAGTTTGATATAAGCATTTATCAAGCCGCTCTCGACCTTGGTGCTTCACCTGCAAAGGCATTTTTCAAGGTTATTCTGCCCGATATTTTCCCGGGTGTTTTAACGGGATTTTTGTTGGCACTAACCATTTCTCTCGATGATTTTACCATCACATATTTCACTAAAGGTCAGGGGCTTAACACCCTCTCAACCTTGATTTACACTAACAGGATAAGAGGAATACTCCCCGAATATTATGCCTTGGCATCGATTATGTTTATAACTATGCTTCTTATAATACTCGTGATTTTAATTGTTAATATGCGTTCCTCTTCTGTTCAAAAAACAGAAAATAGAAAGGAAAACGATTATTAGAATGAAAAAAAACTTAGTTTCTTTAATTTTAATTCTTGTTATTATAATGAGTGCTTTCTCCTTAGCCTCCTGCTCAGGAGAAACACTTTATCTCTTTAATTACGGCGATTATATAAGCCCCGAGGTTTATGACCTTTTTTATGAGGAAACAGGCATAAAGGTTGTATATGATGAATACGCCGCTCCTGAGGATATGTATGCTAAGTTTACCTCAGGTACCGCTAAATATGACCTTGTTTGCACTTCGGACTATATGCTTGAAAAGCTTATAAAGGAAGAATTGGTTCAGGAAATTGATTTTAACAATGTTCAGAACATCAAAAATATAGACCAGAATCAGCTCGAGGCATCAAAGGCGTTTGACAGTGAGGGTAAATTCACCGTTCCGCACTTCTGGGGAACACTTGGAATTCTTTATAACACCGAAAAAGTAAATTCCGAGGATGTTAAAAGCTGGGACAGTGTTTTCAGCGATAAATATTCAAGCAGAATTATAATGCCCAACAGCGAAAGAGACTCTATGTTTGTTGCACTTAAAAAGCTTGGCTTTGATGCTAACACAACCAACGAAACCGAGCTTAATGCCGCTGCAAATCTTCTTAAAGAACAGAAGAAAAATGTTCAGGCATATTTGCTTGATGAAGCAGCAAGGGTTAAATTAGAGGCAGGAAATGCCGATATTGCAGTTATCTACAACGGCGAGGCATATTTAGCATTCGAAAACAACGATAAGCTTGATTTTGTTATCCCTGAAGAGGGCACTTGTATGTGGCTTGATGCATTCGCAATTCCTGCAAATGCCGAAAATCCTGAATATGCAGAGAAATTCCTTAACTTCCTCTGCCGTGAGGATATCGCAAAAATCAACTTTGAATATATTTATTATTCAACCCCGAATAAAGCGGTTATCGATTCCTTGGATGAGGATATCTTATCGGAAACCGCAATCTTCCCCGCTGAAGAGGTTGTTAAAAAAGCAACTGTTCTTAAATATTTAGGTGAAGAAACCGAAAAATTATATTCTAAGCTTTGGAAAAATGTTAAGGCTTAAAGAAGGTGTGAAACTTGGCTCTGACAGTTAAATATGGGTTTAATGCTCCTGAGGGCTTTTTAGATAGCGTTTTCGCACTTGAAAAGATAGTTTATGAGCCTTCTCTATGGGGTAAGAGAGAAAATCTCCAAGCCCGTTTCGATAAAAATAATAATAGTTTCATCTTGGTTTATGATGAGGATAAACTTGCCGGATATATCAATTTCTTCCCCGTTTCAAAGAAAATAGATGACGACTATTTAAACTTTGAAAGCACTAAAATGTGGGACGATGATATTTCTGCCGATGATATAACCGATTGGCAAGATGAAAATAACATCTTTATCATATCGGTTGTTACCCATCCTGATTACCGAGACGGTGAGGCTATTATTCTTTTAAGCAACGCTTTTTCCAACTTCATTTGCGAAAAAGAAGCTGAGGATAAAAGTATCAACAGTATCTCAGGTGCTGCGGTATCTGAGGGTGGAATAAAATTTCTTGAGCGTTTTCGTGCCGAGTTTTATAAAGAGCTTGACCACGGTTATCAATACTATCGTACTAACAGAGTTAATATCGAAGAATTTTTAAAAAATGCAACCTATAAAAAAAGTTATAAGGATGACCTTTATTTCTATATACCAATGTCCTCAAGAATGGTTTCAGGAACGTATAATAAAATTAAAGAAAAAAGTTTCGAAGCAGTTCAAAAATACTGTACGCATGAAAACCACTTTGGAAAGATTTATGTTGACGCCATAAATGAACATATAGCATATGAATGCAACAGTCATACCTTAGGACTTAAAGGTCTTGAGCATTTTTATCTTGGCGAATATGAGTTTGCCTGCTATAACGACCATTATGTGAATCTAGAGAAAAAGGCAGTAACAACCGAAATCTGCCATATCTTCATTTCTGTTCATAATAAAACAGGGCTCCATATTATAACGGTTGCTATTCCCGATAATGAATATATTCCAACCCAACTTATCGACCAGATGTCTGCCGACCATCTAAATATTCTTGATAAAGATGCAGGGAAATATGTTGCGGTTAAGGACTATTTTGGAAAGATGTTCAACCTTAAAATATGCGGCGACCCGAAATTTGTTATGTGTTTATCAAATATGCCTGAAAACCCAACCGAGTTAGCTTATGCATTAGCCGGTGAAACCTATAACAGCGAGCATATAGATTACCATATCCTCCAAAAACATATAGACGAGCTTATAGGCTGTAACCATTCAAGTTATGATTATTACCGCTCGTATATCTCCCGTTCGGGTATCGCCTTTATTCTTAACGATTACTCAGCTGATATCATCAAACGTGTTGAAAAATATGAAGCCTCGGTTTTGTTTGTTGTTGAATTTGTTTTGCTTCAAAACACCGCTATTCTCAGAACAAATCGTCATGTTATCAAAGCCCTTGAGGAAAGTGATAAAATCACCAACGAGGATATTGAAAAGCTTTATATCGAGTTTGGTAAAACTATGAAATTCTGGAACTCGGACATTTATAAATATCCTTATACTCAAAGAGAGGCCGACCAGGTTATTGAGGCATTTGGAATAAGTAAAACTATGGAAGAATACCATAGAAATCAGCAGTATCTCGACCGCCTTATAGAACTTAAGAGCAAGATAGATGAGAAAGCAACAAATGATACAACCAATCGTATTCTTTATGTGCTTTCAGCTGTTGAAGGAAGTGCTGTAACCCTTGGTGCTTTACTGTGGTTATTCAATCACTTTGTCGATAAATCTTTCAGATACTATGATATACTCCCTTCCATATTACGAATAGCTTGGCCATTCCTTTTTATTGTTGTATTGATAGCTTTCACCACTAAGTGGTTTATTAAACTTAAAAAGAAATTTACAAAAAAGAAACGGAAGTAATACTTCCGTTTCTTTTATTGTAAAAATCCCTGAAACCATTTGGTTTCAGGGATTTAAATTATGCTAAAGCTTTTTTGTTTTTTGTTACAAGCTGAACAAGTGCTACCGCACCCACAAGCACTATACCGATAATATCGGTTGTTATTCCCGGATATATAAGCAAAAGTCCACCAATTGCACTGATGATTCTCTCATACCATGCCATTTTATGAATAAAGAAGCCTTGGAGTGAAGCTGATACGCCGAATATACCAACAACCGAGGTTATGCAAATCAAAATTACTTCCAAAACAGAAGTATCAACAAAAAGCATTGCCGGATTAAGAGCAAATACATAAGGAACTATAAATGCACCAATTGCAAGCTTTGTTGCGGTAAATGCAGTCTTCATCGGGTTTGCCTGAGCAATAGCCGCTCCCGCATAAGCTGCCAAGGCTACGGGAGGAGTAAGGTCGGCAACAATACCAAAATAGAAAACAAAGAAATGTGCTGCAATATCGGGAACACCCATCTTAATAAGAATAGGTGCACAGGTTGCCGCCATAATGCAGTAGTTTGCAGTGGTCGGAACACCCATTCCGAGAACGATACAGCAAAGCATTGTTAAGAAAAGAGCTATTATAACCTGATTTCCAGCCAAAGCCACTATGCCGTTTATTATGATATTTGCAAGACCTGTCATAGTTATAGTTCCTGCAATAATACCTGCAACACCGCAAGCAACAGCTACGGTTATCATACCTTTGCCCCCTGCTGCAAGAGCCTCGAAAACACGCATAGGAGTAATTCTGTTTTCCTTATTGAAAAGACCAACAATTATGGTTGCAATAATCGCAATAGCAGCCGCAAATGCAATAGAGTTTTTACCTGTTCCAACAAGATAAATCAAAATAATAAGGGGCAAAAGCAAATATGTCTGCTTTAAAAGGGGCTTAAGTCTTGGAAGCTCTTCTTTAGTTAAGCCTCTGAGTCCCTCTTTTTTAGCCTCTAAATGAACTGCAATAAAGACGCCGAGGAAATAAAGAACGGCGGGCAAAATTGCACGGACAACTATATTGCTATAAGGGACGCCGATATTTTCAGCCATAAGGAATGCCGCAGCACCCATAATCGGGGGCATTATCTGACCGCCTGTTGAGGCTGAAGCCTCAGCAGCTGCCGCAAATTCAGGCTTATAGCCTGTTTTTTTCATAAGCGGAATGGTAACCGAGCCTGAGCCAACGGTATTAGCAACCGATGAGCCCGAAACCATACCCTCCATAGCAGAAGCGACAACGGCAACCTTTGCAGGTCCGCCCGAAAATCCGCCAACAACAGAGTTTGAAATCTTGATAAAGAAATCGGCAATTCCGGTTCTTTCAAGGAAAGCTCCGAAAATTATGAATATCGCTATAAACTTAGCACAAGTGTTAATCGGGGTTGAAAGTATACCTGCGGTGGTCGAATAGAAAAGCTGACTAACAAGGGTTTCTATTCTTCTCATAACATCGGGGTTGGTGAGTCCCCAACCAATCGCATATATAATAAATGCACCGGCAACACAGAGAATCGGTAAACCAACGCATCTTCTGCAAAGCTCAAAAAGGCAAAGAATACCAATCACACCGATTATAATCTGATGAGTTTCAAAGTTTCTTCCCTGATTGATAATGGTCATAGCATCAAAGGTATAATAGAAGAAAGAGCCTGAGCCTAAAACCATTAAAATAATATCATACCAAGGTATAAAATTAACCCTCTGTGCTCCCTTTTTCATCGGATAAAGTAAGTAACCCGCAAAAACAATTGAACCAACAAAGCTTGAAAGAATAATCTCCTGCGGCCAGGTTGCAAAAAAGGTTACATAGATACAAAACAAAGAAAACAAAGCAAGAATTGAGTTTACGATAATTTTAGGAGTTCCTTCCCAAATTCTTGTGTTTGATTCTCTGTCAAACTTTTTCATAACGGCATCTAAGTCCATGGGAGCTTCGGACTGAGATTCCTTCTTTTTAGAGAATAACAACAAACTTCCTACCTTTCTTTAAAAAATAATGGAATAGGTTAAGCGAAACAATCCTGTTTCGCTACAAAATCTTTGATTTTTCGACAAATTTTTAATAAAAATTTGTCCTATCCCATTGAAATGATTGTTGTGCAAAATTAAATATTAGAATTTAATTTTGCTGAAGCCACTTGTAAAGTGGCTTGTCGGAACGCTTTTAAGCGTTTCGACTAACTACAATCATTATAGTAAAATAGCTGCGACTTTATCTGCCGCAGCTATTACTCTTTTGAAAATTAACCCGCAGTAAATTATTTAACTGCAACTTCAATATTCTTTTCCTTGAAGTATTTAGCAGCACCTGCGTGGAAAGGAACAGTAAGACCCTCAGTTGCATTCTCAAGGCTTAATTCTGCACCCTTTGCGTGCTCTTTTGTAATAGCATCGATATTATCGAATATTGCTTTTGTAATGTTATAAACATCGTCCTCAGTAGCAGAAGCTGAAACGATTAAGGTTGCTTTAACTGTAACAGTTGCAATCTCTTCAGCCTGATTTTGATAGGTTTCTGCCGGTATCTTATAAACTGAATAGAAGGTATTGTCCTTCATAAGCTTCTGAGCAATATCGCCATCAATAGGAACGATGCGGGTTTTGCTGTTTGTCATGCAAAGCTCAGTAATAGCAGGAGTCGGAGCACCTGCAACGATGAATGCAGCGTCAATCTTGCCATCCTTTAATGCATCAGCACTCTGGTCGAAGTTCTGATACTGGGGATTGATATCTTTCTCGGTAAGACCTGCAGCGGCAAGAATATCCATAGCATTGAAATAAACGCCCGAACCTGGAGCGCCGATAGAAACCTTCTTGCCCTTAAGGTCTGCAACAGACTTAATGTCAGCATTAGTAGTTACAAGCTGAACTGCCTCTGCATAAAGACCTGCAACGGTGCGGAAGGTATCAATTTTGCCCTCTTCCTCGAAAGAGCGGGTGCCCTGCCATGCATAGTGCATAACATCAGACTGAACTGTACCTAACTGATAGTCATTAACATCAATACCCTGAATATTGTCCTTAGAACCACCGGTTGAAACAGCGTTAACGTTGATGCCGGCATTGTTTTTAATGTACTGACCTAAAATTCCGCCGTAAGCGTAATATGTACCTGTGGGGCTTCCTGTACCCATAGCCATTGCGGTTGCACCCTGCTGTGCCTCACTGCCTGTTCCTGCAGTACCGCAAGAGCAAAGAGCGAATACCAAAGCCAACGCCATGATAATAGAAATGATTTTTTTCATAAAAAATTTCCTCCCATAATATATTAACAATTAACATTATACACAAAAACTGCATTTTTTGCAAGAAAAACTTGCATTTATTTCATTTCTGTAACCTTTATATTCAATTCTATGCATTTATATATACGCTAAACATTGATATTGAAAAAGCAATATGCTATAATTTTTCTGTAATTTTAAGGTAAAGAAGGATGATTATGGCAATTAGAAAACTCAATATTGAGTTTATAAGAATTTTCTCTGTTATTATGGTAATTTCCATTCATGTTGCCAATGTTTATATCAATAATTTCGAAAAGGTAAGCTTTGATGATTTTCTGATTTCGGTAATTTTCAGTTCTTTCTCGAGAGTATGCGTTCCTCTCTTTTTTATGATAAGCGGAGCATTTATTATAGACAAAGAATATGACCGAAAAAAGTATTTTGAAAAAATATTGAAATTTATTATCGTTCTGGTTATCTGGAGTGTTATTTATTACCTCAGTAAAAACGGTTTTGATTTCAAAGATATCGGCAAGGTTATTGTTAATTCGTTTTTTAACGCCAAGAAAACCTCTCGCCATCTCTGGTATATGTACCCTCTTATAGCGATTTACATAGCACTCCCATTTATTCAGAATATGTGCAAAAATATGAGCAGAGAACTTGAAAATCTCTTTTTAATCCTTTGGTTTTGCCTTTCGGGGCTCACCTTTATTTTCTTGCCCCTTGCAAGTTTTATAACCAAAACCGATATCAAAATGGACTACCCCGTTCCGATTATCAATTCGGCTTATTATCTTGGTTATTTTATTGGCGGACATATCATTTATAAAAGGGTTAATAATCTAAACTTTAATGCAAAAAACAACATAATTTGTATACTTATATATATTGCTTGCTCTATTATAACAACCCTTACAACCTACTTTATTTCAATAAAAGCAGGATATGCGGTTTCCCCTCCCACGTGGTACAGAGGCTCGCTTGTAATCCTCTCTTCATTTTCGGTTTTTATTCTCTTTACTGCAAACGAGAAAAAGTTTAAAAACCCGCTTATTATGGCAGTTTCAAGGCATACCTTCGGCATTTACCTTATACATATGGTTTTTCTCAATATCATAAAATGGAACATTGATGTTATAAGTTTAAGCCCTATGCTTACAATCCCCCTTTTTACTTTGATTGTCTATATTTCTTCCCTACTCGTCTGTATGCTTTTGTCAAAAATCCCGTTTGTGAAAAAAATAATTTTTTAATAAGTAATGATAAAAAAATAGACTTGTTTTCACAAGTCGATTTTTTGCATAGGTCGCACGAATTCGATGCCTTTTAAAATTTTAACCTATATGTTTGAACTCCTACATATTATTATAATTTTCCGATTCGCGTTCCGCTCGTGTCAATTTTATAATTTTCACTAAATTATATATTTGATAAGGAATATAGGAAAGTATACCAACATATACACATATTCCAAATGTTATAGGCCACAAAACGGATGCGATTATTTTAAAAACTAATCCTCGTTTTCTGAAAAAGCCAACAGATAGTATAATTGTTGAAACTATAGCACTAAACCCAAATCCGCCTAAACATCCGAAAAGCAAGAAGGATTGCAACTTGCTCTCATTTATAAGTGGTTGTTGACTTGCAACAAGACCATAAATAACAAATCCGGTAATAACTACCAATAGGGTACAAACTAAATATTCTATTCGGTTTTTCTTAGTCATTTGTTATTCTCCTTCGCGGTATTGATAGAGGCGATTAGTATTCTTTTTACTTCAACACATTTATTAAGCAATTCTTTATCATTATAGTAGCCACTTTCAATTAACAATTCAATCCAATATTCACTTTCAGAACACTCTTTAAGGGCAATTTGTAGTTTGGCAACAAAATCTGCTTTTCCATGTGCATAAAAAGCCTCTCGAATATTTGCACCAATACTTGTTCCCGAACGCAAAAACTGATTTATTAAAGCACTTTCACACTTTGCAAGTCTTAATTCCTTACACACTTTTATTACATTAAGTGCAAATTCTCTTGATTTTATCATCAAAGGACTTTCGTTCATGAAAACACACCTTTCACTTTTATTATACTTTCTATAAATTAAAAAAGCAAGGCAAAGCCTTGCAAAATACTTTTTCACTATTCACTATTACTTATTACTTGCCAAAATCGACAGTAGGGAATAGTGAAAAGTGAAGAGTGAAGAGGTAAAAAGTAAAATCGACAAACCTCTGTCGAGATTTGTCGATTTTGGCAGGGGTAGAAGGACTCGAACCCTCACAAACGGTTTTGGAGACCGGTGTGCTACCATTGACACCATACCCCTATTTGTTTTTAATAAAAAAATATGCTTGTTTGGTGGGGCGTCAGGGACTCGAACCCCGGACCGACCGGTTATGAGCCGGTTGCTCTAACCAACTGAGCTAACGCCCCAAGCAAGCAAAAATCATTATACCATAAATTATCGATTTGTCAATACCGAAATCGAATTTTTTTTACTTACACCTGCAGCGGATTAAAAAATAAGCGGTGGGCTTTTTTGAAATCTGCTGAATAATTTCGGCTTAGCCTTAAATTCACCCCGTTTTTTAAAAAAACGGTATCTTTGTTATACCTATTTATATACTGCGAATTAACAACATATGCCCTGTTTATTTTAATAAAATAACTTTTCGGCAAAATTTCATAAACCTTTGCCATAGTGCAATTAGACCTTAGTTTTTCATTTTCAAGATGGACAAGACAATGCTTATTATCAGCCTCAAGATAAACGATTTCCCTTGTATTAAGGCAGAGTGTATCACCACCGCATCTGAGCCAGAAAGAAAAATTGCAGCCGTTAATTTTAAAATACTCATCTAAAAAATAAAAAATTTCTTGTTTGCTTTCGGTTGAAAACAAAAAGCCGTAAGGATTAACCCTCATCATTTCAACAAAATGCTTGCTGCTTTGACCGATAAATACTATATCCGAAAAAACACTTTCACTTTTTATTTGCTTAGCAATTTCGAGCCCATCTTTATAAGGCAAATCATAAGACAAAAAAATAATATTATATCGGGTTTTAAATCTGAGCATTTCTTCGCCGCTTAAAAAGCATTCTACCGCCAAATCGATCCCTCTTTCAGCAGAATATTCATAAATCATATCTTTAAGGGCAATAAGCCTGTTTGAATTTTTATCACATATAGCAATTTTCATAAGTCTTAGCCCCTTTTTACGTTATTTACATAATTGATTATACATTATTCTTCCTTTATTGTCAATATTTTACTTAAAATATGCAATTTCCGCTCTCAAAATCTTACCTGTTACTCCTTTTTTCTACAATTTTTTTCCAATATATGTAAAATAGCGGTTATATGTTCGCTGATAACAGCCGAAAAAAATAATCGCAAGGGTTACAAATTCAGCATTTTTTTCTTTCGGCAAATGAAAGGAAGAAAGAAAAAATGAGTAACAAAGAATTAAGGGAACTTATTGAAGGCTTTAGAAATCAGGATATGCTATCCTTTGACATAATTTACGATGAGTTTAAAAGATATATAAACTTTTATTCAAAAAAGCTTAAAACTGATGATTCGGTTCAGGAGCTTACGGTATTTTTAATCGAGCTTCTTTATGAAATTGACCTCTCCCGTTTTAAAGAGGACACCTCAGACGGACTCAACAGATATATAGCCGTTTCGATAAGGAACAAATACATAGCCCTTTCAAAAGAAAACTGCAAATACACTTCAATGCGAGCCGAGCTATACGAAAGGGAGGTGTTTTACTGCGATACAACTGTTGACAAAGTCAGCATTGAAGAGGCACTCGAAAAACTCACCGAGCGTCAACGTCTTATCATAATATATAAATATATACTTCATTACAGCGATGCAGAAATCTCTCTTATGCTCGGCATAACAAGGCAGTCGGTTAACAGAATTAAAAACCGCGCATTTGCTGTTCTGAGAAATTTTTATAAGTAAGGAGAAAAGAAAATGAACAGTCCATATAATGGAAAATTCAAGGTTACCCAAAGATTTAAAGGCTCCGCCCACGATGGCCTTGATATTGTAGGTCTTGACAGCAAGGAAATCCATTCAACCGTTAACGGAAAGGTTGAAAGGGCAGGCTGGGAAAACATTCAAGACAAAAAACAAGGCTTCGGTCTTTATGTACGAATCAAAAAGGACAACTCTGCTGACCGATATTACTTCGGGCATATGTCCGAGGTTAAGGTTAAGGTTGGAGATACCGTTAAAATCGGAGATATTATAGGAATTGAAGGAAGCACAGGCAAATCAACCGGCCCTCACTGCCATTACTGTGCAAGAGGAAATTCCTCAAAACAAGAAATAAGGGATATCTCTGCTATCAGCGGAATACCTAATGCACTCGGCGTTTATGATGACGGCTACCGCCCGAATAAAAAAAGTGTTAGCGAAATAGTAAGAGAAGTTTTAGACGGCAAGTGGGGCAACGGCGAGGAAAGACGTAAAAAGCTGACCGATGCCGGTTATAACTACTCAAAAGTTCAAGCAGAGGTAAATAAACTCGCCGCCAAGAAAACAAACGAAGCTATTGCCAAAGAGGTAATAGCAGGCAAATGGGGTAACGGCGAAGAACGCAAAAAGAGACTTACCGATGCAGGATATAACTACTCAGAAATTCAAAAATTAGTCAATAAATTAGTTTAGGAGAAAACAATGAAAAAGAATTTTTTAAAATGGCTTAAAGCCGCAGGCATAAGAGCAATTAAAACAGTTGCTGAAACGGCAGTTGCAACTATCGGAACATCGGCTGTGATTTCCGAGGTTGACTGGAAAATAGTTATTTCAGCCTCAATTCTTTCGGGAATATTATCCCTTTTGATTTCGATTAAGGGTCTTCCCGAGGTATAAAAAAGAACCTGACTCTTTTATGAGTCAGGTTCTTTAACTTTTAAATCTTTTATTATTGTTATAACTATAATAACACTTGCAGTTAAGAAAATTGCAAAAGCTATAACAACATATACAATAGAACTATTTATTTCGTTAATAAAATAGGGGCTTTCAAAGGTTTTAAAGGTTTTTTCTATATAATCGGTGGCAGTTTTTGAGGCAGTATAAAAACTCAGAACATAAACCTTTTTATTTGCCACGGTTATATACTCGGTTAAAATATATTCTCCGCCGCTATCAGAAGAGCTGAGCTCGGTTTTGATAAACTTCTGTCCGTTCTTATTTAAAACCTCACCCTTAACCCCTTCTATTCCAATTATATCGGGAAGAAGCTCGTTAATGTTTTCTTCACTAAGACCGTTTATATTAACGATGCTTTTGGAAAAATCGGTTTCTTTTTCAGTTACCCTTATCTGCTTTGAATTATCCTTATTGACCGCAATATAGATAATATTATTTTCTATACAGAAATCAAGAATACCATCCTTTTCCATTCCTATAATCTCTGCTATTTTCTCGGTTTCGGTTATAAACTCACCGTCAGGCTTTAAAGAGATTTTACTCTCAGCCGAAACAGTAACCGAGAATAAGAGCAAAAAGGCGGCAAGCAAAGCAATTATTCTTTTCATTTTAATCACTCGTTTATGTTATTTTGTTTCTTTGCAGCAGTTAAGGTGTTTTGCATAAGCATTGCAATGGTCATGGGGCCAACACCGCCCGGAACCGGAGTTATAGCAGAGCATTTATCCTTAACCTCTTCGAAGTTGACATCTCCGCAAAGCTTTCCGTTTTCACGGTTCATACCAACATCGATTACAACCGCTCCCTCTTTAACCATATCTGCAGTTACAAAATTAGCTCTGCCAACCGCCGCAACTAGTATATCGGCTTCCTTGCAGATTTCCTTTAAGTTGCGTGTTCTTGAATGGCAGATAGTAACAGTTCCGTTTTTATGAAGGAGTAGCATACCCATCGGTTTGCCAACGATATTTGAACGGCCTATAACAACGCAAAGTTTACCCTCTGCATCTATCCCCTCAAATTTAAGCATTTCCATAATGCCTGCGGGAGTGCAGGGAACAAAATCATAGTCCCCTATCATAATTCTGCCAACGTTATGCGGATGGAAAGCATCAACATCCTTTTCGGGTAAAATAGAATTTATAATAAGCTTTTCATTAAGGTGTTTTGGAAGCGGCAACTGACAGAGAATACCGTTAATGCTCTTCTTATTGTTAAGCTCATCTATTAAATTAAGTAATTCTTCTTCGGTTGTGTTTTCAGGCAGAGCATATTCTTCCGAAATAATACCCAAAGCCTCGCAAGCCTTTTTCTTGTTTGCAACATAAACCTTTGAAGCGGGGTCTTCGCCAACGATTATAACCGCAAGACCAACAGTTATTCCCTTAGCGTTAAGCTCTCTTACTCCCTCTTTAACTCTATCCTTAACAGAGGCGGATATTACCTTTCCGTCAATTATCCTGCTCATTTAAAACTTCCTCTTTCTTTTCTTCGAAAATATTTTCATAATCTCTTGTATCCTTGTTCTTCAGCCTTTTGAACATAACGGTAAGTATTGATACCGCAGCAATACAAAGAACAAAAGACAAAAGGGACGAAACCTTAATTCTGCCGAGCATAAGGCTATCTGTTCTGAGCAGTTCTATAAAGGCTCTGCCAAAACCGTACCAAGCGGCATAGGAAAGAACTATTTGTCCGCTGAATTTTCTTTTTTTGCTTAAATAATGAAGCAAGAAAAAGCCTGCGATACACCATATAGATTCATAAAGGAAACAAGGATGCACCAAGCCCTCACCCATCTCCATTATTGTTCTATCACTCTGCATTCCCCACCAGGTACTGCCTGTAAAGGCACCGTAAGCCTCTTGGTTGACAAAGTTCCCCCATCTGCCTATTCCCTGACCGATAAGAAAACCAACAGCGGCGATATCAAACATATCAAGGATATTAACCTTTCTTATTTTGCACATCAAAGCACCCGAAACAAAGGCACCTATAACACCGCCATAAATTGCAAGACCCGAAAAGCCCGATGAATCTCCAAAACCGAAGAAATCGCCGATACTTTCCATTTTAACGCCATCAAATATAACATAATAGAGTCTGGCACATAAAATCGCAACAGGAACAACTACCAAAACAACATCAAGCATTCTATCGGTTTCAAGTCCGAAACGCCTGGCGTTTTTCATACCGTAAATCAAGGCTAACAAAAAGCCCACAGCAATAATTATTCCATACCAATATATATCCCAATGTTTTTCACCCAAAGGTATACTGAAGGCTATGGGATTAAGGGTTAGATTTATACCAAAAATGGTAACTTCTATTCCATTCATTTAAACTTCCTCCAAAGGATTTATAACCGATAAAACAGTTCTTTCGTTATCAAGCTCTGCAAGTCTTTTGGTAACATCATCTATTGTTACAGACTTAAGATATTTGATATCATCAAAAAGCTCTGTATCATTCATAGCACAGTCAACAAGCTGCATTGCAATGCTTTCAACATTATTGAAAAGGCGAATTGCATTTCCGTACATTCCGCAGCGAATAGCCGAGAAGAGTTTTTTATCAATTCCCTCTTCTTTAAGCCTTGCAACCTCCGCCTTGATTTCTTCTGCAACCTTTAAGGGATTAGATGATTCACCCTCAAAAATAACCGAGGAATAACCGAAACCGTTGAAATGCTCGCTCGAAAACTCATCATTTATAAGCCCCTCATTCACAAGACGCTTATAAAGGGGTGAAGCATCTCCTGCTATTATTTCGATAAGCAAAGCGGTGCAGATTTTATCCTTAACACTTTTTATTGGCTTATCTGTTTCGCCCTTATATCCAAAGCAGAACATCGGCTGAGCAACCGCTAATTTCTGCTCAACATAATTTTTTACAACCTCTTTGGGCTCTTCACTCATAATTCGCTCGATTTCGATGTTTTCAGAGGGTTTTATATTTTCTTCTATCTGCTTTAAAACCTTTTCTGTATCAACATTTCCCGCAATACATATAAACATATTCGAGGGATTATAAAAGGTGTTATAGCATTTATATAAAAGATTATAATCAATTTTTGCTATTGATTCAACCGTTCCTGCAATATCAATCCTGACAGGGTGGTTATGATACATCGCAAGAAGCATATTGAACATAACCCTCCAGCCTGGGCTATCATCATACATTCTGATTTCCTGACCGATTATTCCCTGCTCTTTCTTAACAGTCTGCTCAGTAAAATAGGGCGACTGAACAAAGGAGAGCAGAATATCAAGATTCTCATAAAATCTATCTGAGCAGGAAAAAAGGTAACAGGTTCTGTCAAAAGAGGTGAAAGCGTTGGCATAAGCACCTGTTTTTGCGTACTTCGAAAAAGCATCGCCGTCCTCACTTTCAAAAAGCTTATGCTCCAAAAAATGAGCTATTCCCTCAGGAACCGAGGTTTCTTCACCATTCACAGCAAAACAGGTATCAATAGAGCCATATTTCGTTCCAAAAATGGCATAAGAAGAAGTATACTGCGGTTTTTCAAGAATATAAATTTTAAGACCTGAGGGCAAAACCGCTTTAACATAGCTTTCACCGATAGCCGATTCAAAAACTTCTCTTTTCATCATTTTGCCCCCTTTGGAAGTAACTTATAAACGGTATGAAGCTCAACTGAGTTGGCAGCCTCTATAACCTGAGCCCTTGAAATTTCGCTTACCATCTGAGCTAAATCAGAGGGCGAATAAAGACTTTCATTATTAACCTTTAAGGCATACCATAAGTCGAGAGAATGCTGACTGTCATTATAACTGCCCAAAGAATCGCAGATACTCTTAATTGAAGATTCAAACTCGAAATCGGAGAATTTTCCCTCTTTAACAATGCTAAGCTGATTTAAAATTTCCTCTTGTGCCTTCAAAGCATTAGCAGTTTCAACACCCGATTCAACCGTTAAAAGACCCTTCTGGCGAACAGATGAAGCCGAGCAATAATAGCAAAGGCTCATCTTTTCTCTGACATTGGTGAAAAGCCTTGAATAAGGTCCTCCGCCGAAAATATCGCTCATAACAAGAAGCGGTAGGGTTTTATCGTCATTTCCGTAAACCTTGGAGCTAAAGCCCATAACAATCTTGCCTTGGTTAACATCCTGTTCCTCTGTGATAACATTGACCTTTTCGGCTTTCTCGGTGGGCAAAGAGTTTTTACAGTCGGTTATATCCTTTCTTTCAAGGCAAGCAAATCTTTGGCTTACTCCCTCAAAAAGACCTGAAGGCACAGATGAGCCCACAACATGAATTCTGATAAATGCACTCTCTAAAAGCTTTTGCCAGGCTTTATAAAGGCTTTCTCCTGTTATTTTTTCAACCTGTTCTATAGTTCCGCATTTCGAAATACCGTAAGCCTTGCCCTTATACATTTCTTCGATAAGGCGGTTTTTAGCATAAACTCTCTTTTCGCTGAACTGACCTTTGATATGCTCGATAGCCTTGCGTTTTTCTCTTGAAAGGTCCTCTTCAAAGAAAGCACCGTTTTCGGCATTCGGCTCAAAAACAAGACCCAAAAGCAGCTCTGTTGCACTTTTAACGAGCGACTCGCCGTCAAGTGAAAAACGGTCATTTATAACAGATACAGTCATTCTTAGCAGCTGATAATCACCGTATTTCTCAGCCGAAGCATCAAGCCTTGCACCGTAAAGTCGGTTAAGCTTATAATTAAGCCTTGAAAAATCGGGATATTTTTTACTGCAAGAGGTTAAAATAAATGGAAGCAAAGCATTTTCTGCAACCGTTTCCTCTTTTAATGGCATATAAAAATTGAAAGAGATTAAAGTTGTATTAAATCTTTCGTTCTTGACAAACAGTCCTTCGGCACCGTCAGCCAATACATAGTTCTTAACAGACATAAAATACTCCTCTTAAAAGTTAAAAATATGTTAATATATATTTTACCATACTTTAACACTATTTTACAACTAAAATTATAAAATTGAAATATTAAGAAAAATATGGTATAATAGGCTAGTATTATGTAAAGGAGGGGAAAATATGAAAAAAGAAAAGAAACGTGGTATACCGATGCCGATGAGAATTATAGTTTCGGGCTTGCTTTTGCTTATCCAGTTGGTATACTTAGGCTATGCTCTTTATGATGTTACTGCAAATTCTATATGGATATATACCATTTCCCTCTTGTTAGGTGCGGCAACGGTTGTTTTTATCTTTAACCGCCGAGGAAATCCCGACCATAAAATTGCCTGGATAATATTTATTCTTATATTCCCCGTATTTGGAATTGCGGTTTATGCTCTTTGGGGCGGCGGAAGAGTTATGCCCCATATAAAGAAGAAAATGCGGGTTTGCCAATCTCATTATCTGCCCTTCCTTAAAAATGATGAAGCGGTTAAGGAACGCCTCAGATATTACGATATGCTCCATTCAAGACAGGCAGATTATCTTGTTAATGAAAGCGGATATCCGCTTTATGATAAAACCTCAACCGAATATTTATCCCCCGGTGAAAAGCTTTTGCCAAGGCTTTTAGAAGAGCTTGAAAAGGCGGAAAAATATATTTATATTGAATTTTTCATTCTTGCCGAGGGCGAGATGTGGGACTCGGTCCACGAAATTTTAAAACGCAAAGCCAAAGAAGGCAAAGAGGTTAAAATTATTTTCGATGATTTCGGCTCAATTAAAAGGCAACGCAAGGGCTTCATTTCAAAGCTCAAGGCAGAGGGTATTTCGGTTTCGGTTTTCAATCCCATAAACCCGATTATGAATATCTTTATGAATAACCGAAACCACCGCAAAATCGTTGTTATAGACGGTAAAACCGCTATGACAGGCGGCGTTAATATAGGTGATGAATATATAAACGCCGAAGAACGTTTCGGTTACTGGCTTGATAGTGCGGTAATTATAAAGGGCAAGGCTGTGAGAAGCTTCCTTGTTATGTTCTGCACTATGTGGGAATTCACAACAGGCAAGCCCATAAACATAAAGGCAAGGCTTTCTGAATACGAGGCTGATGATGACGGTTTTGTTATCCCCTATTGCGATGACCCTCTCAATGATAAAAACCCCGCCGAAGGAATTTATATGCAAATTCTTAATACGGCACAGAAATATGTTTATATAGCAACCCCTTATCTTATAATTGATAATGCCATGAAAACACTTTTATGTATGGCAGCAAAATCGGGCATTGATGTTCGCATCGTAACACCTTTTATTCCTGATAAATGGTATGTTCACCCCGCAACGCAATATAACTATCTCGAGCTTTTGGAGGCGGGAGTTAAAATCTATGAATATACCCCGGGCTTTATCCATTCGAAGCTGTTTGTTTCAGATGATAAAATTGCAACGGTTGGCTCAATAAATATGGATTACAGGAGCTTTGTTTTCCATTTCGAATGCGGCGCCTGGATTTGTGATAACAGCACAGTTCTTGATATTAAGGACCATTTTGCAGAAATTTTCAGTCAATCAAAGGAAATTAAGATTGAGGAATGGAAAAAAAGACCTATAAGAAAAAGACTCAAGCAAGCTATTCTTCATCTATTTTCACCATTTATGTAATTGACAATTTAAAACCTAATTGATATAATAATAAAGAAGAGATTTAAGAGCGAAAGGAGTTACCTCAAATGAAAGCATTTTTTAAAGTTTTAGTTTCAATTTTGGCCGTTTTTGGTGCAGCCGTTGGAGCACTTGCAGTTTTTGATAAGTTTTCAAACAAAAACCGCATTAAAGGTGATTACCTTGAGTGCGATGTTGATGAGGCTGAAGAAGCAGAATAATTTTTTAAACCCCAACAGAAGTTGGGGTTTTTATTTAACAAATTTTCAGCTGAGTTGCAGATACTACGGGCTCCTTTTTTATTCGCACCCTATATTCTATGTATTTATCGGTCTCACTTCTTCTTGAGCTTGCACTTATTCCTGCAGTTTTAAGAGTATCAACAAGCTTTGCAAGACTGTTTGAAAAAAGCCTTATATCTCCTATAACCGCCCGCCTTACAGGCTTCTCCTCAGTTTTTGGCTTTTCCTCTGTTTTAGGGTTTAAAAGTGCCTCGATATATTCCTCTGTTTCTTTAAGACTCAAATTTTCGTTTATTATGTAATCAAGTGCCTCTGCTCTTTTAAAGGGCGAAATTCCTAAAAGTGTTCTTGCATAATTTTCACTCAGTCGGTTTGAGGTTATTCTATTTTTCAAAGCGTCATCAAGCCTTAAAAGGCGGAGCTTTTCCAATAAAGCCGCTTGGGAAATTCCAAGCCTTGCAGCAATTTCTATCTGAGAAAAATTATGTTTGATTATTAGTTTTTCAAGTGCTTCCGCCTCTTCAAAAACCGTCAAAGAACATCTTTGAAGATTTTCTATAACGGAATATAAAGCAGCTGTTGCCTCATCGGTTTTATGCAGAACGCAAGGCACTCTCCTGAGCCCTGCCAAAACGGCGGCTTTAAGCCTCCTCCCGCCTGCTATCAGTTCATATTTTCCTTCCTCGTTTTTCCTAACTGCCAAGGGCTCAATTATTCCGCTCGAAGCGATACTTTCTGCCAACAGTTTAATTTCATACTCATCAAAGCTTTTCCTTAGGCTAAATGCCGATTTTTTTATTTCCTCAGGTTTTAACATCAATAGCTTTTTTTCTGATATAGTATGCATAAATCTGCCTCCCGTTCAATTATCCCAGGCCGCAAGTATTTTGTAAAGAAATTTCGGTCGTTAAAATTCGGCAAGAAAATAAAAAAACAGCCGTTTTAAAGCGGCTGTTTTGATATATCAGAGGGTTTTCTCGGATATTTTGGCGGTGTTTGCGATATTTTTTCAAGCGAAACAAAGGCTCTTTGTTCATCTCCCGTTAAGGTTTCGCATATAATTTTAGGTTCAGAAAGTCCTAAAACATTTATCGCATTTTTGCAAAGGGCTAACTCCTCGTTAGCATTAGGGCCTTTCATACCAACAAAAATTCCGCCTTTTTTAACCAAAGGAGTGCAATATTCAAGAAGAACAGGAAGAGATGCGACTGCCCTTGCGGTTGCTACATCAAAGCTTTCCCTGAATTTTTTTGATTTTCCCGCATCCTCGGCTCTCATATGAACAGTTTCGATACCTTTAAGTCCTAATCCATTTATAACCTCATTTAAAAACACAAGGCGTTTGTTAAGGCTATCAAGCAAGGTTACTTTCAAATCAGGTCTAACGATTTTAAGCACCATTCCCGGAAATCCCGCCCCCGTTCCAACATCTATAAGAGAGGCTCCTTGTTTTAATGGGAAATGCTTTAAAAACAATATGCAATCATAAAAATGCTTATATAAAACCGCCTCGGGCTCGGTTATTGCAGTGAGATTAATTTTTTCATTCCATTCAAGCAAAAGGTTGCCGTAACGGTTTAGTTTTTCTTGCTTTTCTTTATCTAAAATAACCCCAAATTCTGCACAGCTCAAAGCTATTTTTCCGATATTAAAATCAATCATTGTTTCCCTCCGCTATATAAGCTTCAAGGCGGTATATCGGCTGACCTAATGACGCAAATCTATGCTCATATTCGGTTTCGATATTGCCCTCAAAATCACTGTTATGAAGGTCAAGCGAAATATTTTTAAGGGCAAACCCTGAAAAAGTTAAATGCTCAATAGAAAACTCAAAGAAATGCATATTATCGGTTTTCTGATGAATTTCCGCTCCCGATTTTAAAAGCCTTTTATAGATTTTTAAAAAGTTTGTATGTGTTAATCTGTGAGAAGCATAGGCTTTTTTAGGGAACGGACAGGAAAAATTAAGAAAAATTCTGTCAACCGAATTTTCTTCTAAATACTTTGGAAGATACTCAGCTGAGCTTTTAATAAATCTTAAATTTCGAAGTCCCTCTTTTTTTGCCTTTTCGCATGCCTCAACTATAACATTAGCACTTTTTTCAACCGCTAAAAGATTGATTTCAGGGTGTCTTTTTGCGAATTCAACCGCAAATTTTCCCTTTCCGCAACCGATTTCCAAAAAGAGCGGTTGTTTTAAAGCGAACCAGTTTTCAAGGTCTAAATAATCTTTTTCTTCTATTGCAGTTTTAAAATTTCTATCCTTTATATCGCTGATGAAAAGAATATCTTTAACTATATCAAGTCTCTCTGCAAGGTTTTTCTTTTTACGCATTCGCATAAATTTTACTCTCCGTAATTTAAAAGTACTTCTCTTGCCCTTTGCTTTACCATTTCCTTAAGCTCTTCGGGCTTTTTAACAATAATTTTCTCGCCGTAATTCATTATCCATGTAACAAGTGCATCCGAAAGCACAGCCTTAATCTTAAAATTGAAGGTCTCATCGGTTACATTTGTTATAAAAATGCTTTCTGAAAAACGGTCAAGCACCTGTTCGGCTATAGTTCTGCTGCAGCAGAATTCTATATCGGCAGTATCCCCCGAGTACATACCAAAAAGTTTATTGGTATAATCGGCGGTATCGAAAAATTCCTTATATTCGCAAACCTCAGAAAAATGGCGTGCCTTTTCATTAAGCTCTTCAACATCATTTATTCTGTCAAGCCTTAAATGTATTAAATTGTCATATTTCTGATGGTTGCCGATAAGATAGTAATAATCATCCTGCCAGGTAAGTGCATAAGGGTTTATAATCATTTCCTTGGTTTTACGCTTAACTGTACGGTCGTTTTCAAAAACACGTGATGAATATTCAAGCCTTATCTTATGGTGGTTTTCAATAGCCGAGCATATTTTATCAATGCTATAATAAAGCTCTTCATTGGGGCATTTATCGTTAGCCGAGAAAAATACATTTTCCCTTTTCTTTTGCTGATAAACACTAAGCATTGAATTGAGCTTTGAAAGTAATTCTCTTGTTTTCTTGGCACTTATAAATTTTGCCGAACGCACTGCATCCGAAAGCAGATATATTTCCGGCACCTCAAATTCCCTGTCCCCTATAAACCAACCTTTTTTGGGAACGGAGGTTTTGATGATATCAGCACCGTATTGCTCTAAATAAAAAATATCATCATAAATAGATTTTCTTTCGGCATCTATACCAAATTCAGATAACTTTTCCGAAATATCGGAAGCATTTAAAGGGTTTTCTTCATCGCTGAACCGCTTTAAAATATCAAGAATATAAATAAGCTTTAGCTTTTGATTAGATTTTCTCGGCATTTTTAATCACTTCCGTAAATTCTTCATAGGTATAAAAGGTATTAAGTATATCAAGCAAAGCGGAAGATGATAAGCTTTCAGGAAGTTCTAACTTCTTTAAAAGCCTCTTCCTTTCAAGAGAACTGTTTTCTCTTCCTGAAAGTCCTAACAAATACATATCGTTCTTGGTGATTTTTCTAACCCTTTTGGGAACTTCTTTTCCCGTAATACCGCTTTTTTTGAGAGCTTTAATTATTATTTCGGGGGTCATTCCCTCAACCCCTAAGAGCCCCTCTTTACTTTCCCTTGTCTTACGCTTTTCCTTGCCTTTAAGGGCTGGAACATAAACATTTATAATCTCGCTGTTACCAACGATTTTTTTGATATACGCCCTTATCATAGCCCCTGCGTTATCACTATCGGTCATAATAATAACGCCCTTCTCTTTTGCTAAAAGCCTTATTAAATCACGCTTTTCCTTATCCTTAAAAACCGAAAATCCGTTTGTTGGGATGATTAAAGCATCTATAACATTTTCGAGGGTGATTTTATCGTATTTCCCCTCAACAATAACAGGGCTTTCAAGCCTTATCAACCGACTCACCCTTCTCAATAATATAAATAAGGCGGATTATAAGCTCTTCAAGAATAACCCTTTCGTTTGCCTTAAAGGATTTTAGAGCCATATCAGCCTTGATGATTTCATCGAAGCTTAAGGAAAGCTTTTTGAAATCAAATTTTCTTAAGTTTCTCTCGGCAGTTTCAAGAAGAAATTTCTTGCTGCCATAAGCAAACTTTTCTGCAATTTCGGGGATAGCAACACCCTCATTTTTAGCAGCATAAACCCTTAACATATCAACAAATGCCGAGGAAATATTATAAAAAATACTCATCGGTGCAATTCTCATAAACAACAGCTCATCAAGCAAGGAAAGGGCGGCAGTTGAATCGGAATTCATTATATATTTCGAAAGATTATAAATTGAAGCCTCAACCGTTTTTGAGCAAACCAAATCAATCGTTTCCTTGGTTATAACGCCTTCCTTTTTAAAAGCACAAACCTTAATAAGCTCGTTGCTTAAAAGGTTGATATCATCTCCTGCAGTTTCAATAAGATATTTAGCAACCGCCGAGTCCATTTTAAGACCCCTTTTAGCAGCACCGTTTGATAGCATTTTAATAAGCTCAGGAACAGTTCTGTGATTAAGATTAACAGCCTTTCCTCCCGATTTCTCTGCCGCAGCCACTAAGCCCTTGAACTTTACGCTTTTCTTTAAATCAAACTCAACACTTTCAATTCTATAAACCAAAACGGCTGTATCAGGCATATCGGAAAGCAGCGAATAAAGGCGGTCAAGCTCCGATTTTGAGCAGTCCTCAAAATCATAGTCATCCAAAAGGATAAACTTTTTATCCGCCATCATGGGAAGCTGCATCGCCGCATCATAGACCTCCTGCAAATCACAGTCTGCAGTGAATTTGCAGTAATTAAAAACATCATCAGGTTCAGCTATAAGGCGGCTGATTTTATCGATATATGTTTTCTTTAAAAACCCATCATCTCCGAAGAGAATATAAACGGGGGCAAGCTGCTTTTCGGCTATATCCTTTTTTATTGCCGATTCAAAAACTATCGCCATTTTAAAACCTCTCCGCCTTCCTTTTTAATCTTTTCTCTCATTTTTTCTAATTTTAACATATTATTCCGAACTTTACAAGTGAGCATAAACCAAAATATAGCCAAAACCAAACCTAAAGCTATAATCGCCGTAAAACGAGGCACCTCTAAAACGGCAAAGGAAACACTTCCTATTTCATTGATACAATAATTTATATATTTCATAACAACCGAGGCTATATATAAAATTGGTTTTGCAAGCGGTAGGTAAACTGCCGCAACAAAGAGCCCCGAAAGCCCTAACCAAACAGCTAAGGTTACTGCAGAGGAAATCAGCATATTTGTCAAAACCGCAACCAAGGAGATTTCTTCGAAAACATATATCAGCAACGGCATACAAACCATAGTTGCCGAAAGAGATGTTAAGACAACCGAAAGCAAAGCATTTAAAAGCTTATTTTTGATAGAAAGCCTCTTGAGAATGGGAAGTGCTATAACCAGTATTCCAAAGGTTGCAAGAACAGACAACTGAAAGCCGAGACTTAATATCGCAAAGGGATTAAATAAAAGTATTATCATAACAGCAGCACCGAGGGTATTTTCAGGAGTGCTGTATCTTTTAATAACCAAGGCTATTGCAGTTAAAATATATGTAACACCCGCCCTTAGCATAGACATTGAAAACCCACAAAGCGCCGTCATAAAAATCACAACTAAAACCATTCCCAAAGCCTTTAAGTACCTGTTATAAAAGATTTTCTCTGAAAAATAAAGAAAAAACGAAACAAATATCGCAAGGTGCATTCCTGAAACCACCATAATATGACTAACGCCCGCTCTTCTCACGTTCTCGCTGAACTCATCCGAAAAATAGCCTTTATCCCCGAAAAGTAAAGCACTAAAGGTTGCTGCCTCATTATATCCCATATTTGAAAAGAGGGTTGTTTTTATAAAACTCCTTAGATTTCCAATAGAGAATAAAATGAAATCCCTATCCCCTGTTTTCTTAACTTCTGTTAAATTGCCTCTTATAAAAATCCCCTTGCTGTAATAACTATCCTTATATTCTTTAATTTCCGCAGGTTCAATATTGGCTTCAATTATATCACCCTTTGAAATTTTTATCGGCTCATATATAACTGCTATTTTAGTTCCCTTTTTAAGATTTTTGCTGTTTATAACCTCAACATCAGCAAGGCAATATTGCCCACTTTCAAAATTTATTTCATTAACTATAAACCGACAGTTTTCTTCTTTCCCACTAAATAAGACTGTTTTTTCAGCCGTATAACAATTATAAAGGCTTGATAAAAACACCATAAAAACCATAACGAATGCTATTGTAAGCCTTGAATTTTTAAGGAAGAGATATCCTATAAGAAAAGAAAGAAAAATACCAATTATAAAAACAAACGGCTTTAAATGAAAAGCCGCTAAAGAAACAACTGCACATATAATTCCGCCAAGTAACATAGGTCTTTTAAGAAGATAATAGAGCATAAAATCCTCCCTTTAAAATTCCATTTACAAAAGGAAAAATTTATAGTATAATATTCGTGTAATCTGTTAAGGAGTTTTCTGTATGAATAAAAATTATATCAAAATTTCAATAATTTTAACAAATATATTTTTAGTGATTCTGTTTTTATTCACTGTAACCTTGCCGTTTCTTATTACCTGGTATGCTGAGGTTATGCAACGTTCTTCAACCTTGGCTACAACCGTTATGGTAACCTGCTATCCCTGTGTTCCCTTTGCAGCAACAACACTTATAACATTAAGAAAGCTTCTGAAAACCGCTCTTAATGGAAGTATTTTTTCAAATGAAAGTGTTGTTTATCTCAAGAATATTGCCATCTGCTGTATAGTTATCGCAGTTATAACCCTGATAGGCGGAAATTTCTATCTTCCATTCTTAATCGTTGGTGCAACATTTTCATTTCTTTCCTTGCTTTTATATGCCCTCAGAGGAATTTTTGCAGAACAGATAAAATAATAAAGTAAAACGCCGAAGTTTAATCTTCGGCGTTATTTATTCTATAAGCTAAGGTCATAAGACTATCACCAAAATGCATATTTTCAACCTGAACTCCCGGATATTCCATCGCTATATCATAATGGCTGAAGTTCCAGAATGCCTTAATTCCAAGCTTTATAAGCTGAGGAACCATATTCTCTGCCGCTTCCTTAGGGATACAAAGAATTGCCGTATCAGGAAGATTTTCTCTGCAGAATTCATCAAGTGTTGAAGTACTCCTTATCGGAAGATTTCTAACAACCTGACCCACAAGGGACTCCTTACTGTCAAACAAACCCAAAAGCCTGAAGCCCTTATTTTCAAAATTCATATGATGGGTTACAGCCCTTCCTAAGTTGCCCATACCGATAAGGATGGTGTTCTTAGGTCTGTCAAGCCCTAAAATCTTGGCAATCTCAGCCTGAAGCATTTCGATATTATAGCCATATCCTTGCTGACCAAAACCGCCGAAGCAGTTAAGGTCTTGCCGTATCTGACTTGCAGTAAGCCCCATTCTTTCAGATAGCTCTCTTGAGGAAATCCTTGTCATTCCCGAAGCCTTGAGTTCACCTAAAAACCTGTAATAACGCGGTAACCTTTTTATAACTGAGTTAGAAATTAAACCGCTTTTCATAATATACCTCTTTATATTTATATATTTATCATACATATAATAATGCCTTGTTAAAAAAAAGTCAAGAAATTAAAAAAAGTACTTGACAAAGGGGAAAAAATCATTATAATAAAATAGTAATCATTACTGATTTGGGTGATTTTATGAAAAACTATTCTCGTCAGCGAGAGGCCATTTTAACCGCCCTTCGTTCGACAAAGACTCACCCCACAGCAAGTATGATTTACGAAACGGTAAGAAAAGAGCTGCCAAACATCAGTCTCGGCACGGTCTACCGTAACCTTTCCGCTTTAAGCAAGGCAGGTGAAATTCTTTGCATTGATGTAGGGGACGGTTTTGAGCATTATGATGGAGATATTTCTTCTCATGCTCACCTTTACTGCAAAAAATGCCAAAACTTAACCGATGCCCCGCTTGAATCGGGATATTTACGGGAAGTTACCGATAAGTACGGTTTCTCCCCAGAGACCGCATCTTGCGTTGTGTATGGTGTGTGCAAAAACTGTTCAAAAAACTTAATTGGAGGAAATTAAAATGAAAAAGTATGTATGTCTTATCTGCGGTTATGTTCACGAGGGAGATTCTGCTCCCGATAAATGCCCCATCTGTAACGCTCCCGCATCTAAGTTTCAGGAGCAGGCAGGCGAAAAAACCTGGGCTGCTGAACATGTTGTAGGCGTTGCACAGGGCGTTGATGAGAGAATTATCTCAGGTCTTCGTGAAAACTTCAACGGCGAATGCTGCGAGGTTGGTATGTATCTTGCAATGGCAAGAGTTGCTCACAGAGAGGGTTATCCCGAAATCGGTCTTTACTGGGAAAAGGCAGCTTTGGAAGAGGCTGAGCACGCTGCAAAATTTGCTGAGCTTTTAGGCGAAGTTGTAACCGATAGCACCAAGAAAAACCTCGAAATGAGAGTTGATGCTGAAAACGGTGCAACACTCGGCAAATTCGAGCTCGCAAAGCTTGCTAAGGAATTAGGTCTCGATGCTATCCACGATACCGTTCACGAAATGGCTCGTGATGAAGCCCGTCACGGCAAAGCTTTCGAAGGTCTTCTCGGCAGATATTTTAAATAATTAAAAATTTTTAAAAACCTCTCTGTATTTTTAAAAATCAATGTTGAATACTATTGATATAAGGAGGTTTTAAAATGAGAAAACAATTTTTAGCAATTATTCTTTCCCTTTCATTTGCAGTTCTCTTTACCGCTTGCGGTGCAGAAGATATAAAAAACGATATGAAGGATGATATGTCCTCTATCGAATCAGCGATAGATAATCCCTCTATGCAGAGTAACGATAAAACAGAAATCTCAGCAGATGAGGCGAAATCAATCGCTTTAAAGCACGCAGGTCTTAAAGAGGATGAGGTTATGACTCTTCACTGCGAAAAAGACAGGGATGACGGCATTGTAAAGTATGATGTTGAATTTACTAAAGGTAATACAGAATACGATTATGATATAAATGCCAAAACGGGAGAAATCATCTCCTATGACCACGATATCGATTAAAAGGACTGATAAATAATGAAATATGTTTGCCCCTGCGGTTATGTTTATGACCCTGAAATCGGCGACCCCGACAACGGCGTTGCCCCCGGAACTGCCTTTGCGGATATTCCTGAGGATTGGGTTTGTCCCGTTTGCGGACTTGATAAAACCGCTTTTGATGAAGAATAAATAATTTAAGACCGCTCTTAAAAGAGCGGTCTTTTCTTTAAAGTCTTATAAAAAAGAAAGAGCCTGCATTCAAGCAGACTCTTCTTGGCGCGCTGAAGAAGATGCAACCGCTTTGCGTTTGCCGTGCTTGGCGACTGCTCCGCATTGCTCGCAGTAACCGCCTTCACACTTCAGCTCTAAAAACAATTCACCGAATTGTTTTATTAACGAGCCTCACCCTCTCAGAGTTCGAATCTTCTTTATATCAATATTGTTTTATAAAAAAGAAAGAGCCTGCATTCAAGCAGACTCTTCTTGGCGCGCTGAAGAAGATGCAACCGCTTTGCGTTTGCCGTGCTTGGCGACTGCTCCGCATTGCTCGCAGTAACCGCCTT
>JAZSEU010000011.1:0-2024 GCA_045531855.1 Acutalibacteraceae bacterium | reverse complement strand
TTTGTTTGTCTTTCCCATAACACCTTACGCGGTGCCGCAGGCGGTGCTGTTTTACTTGCAGAGCTTCTCGCTGCTAAAGGTTATATGGACTAATTTAAATTTTTCCGTTAGGAGAGTGGTTTTATGAAGCAAAAAATCTTCAAGGGTGCAGCTACTGCACTTGTAACCCCTATGAATCAGGACGGAAGTGTAAATTTTAAGAAACTTGAAGACTTGGTTAACAAGCAGATAGAAAATAGTATTGACGCTCTTGTTATTTGCGGAACAACGGGCGAAAAATCAACACTCAGGTATGATGAGCACTTAAAGGTTATTGAAATTGCGGCAAAAACCGCAAATAAAAGAGTTCCGATTATCGCAGGAACGGGTAGCAACGATACGGTTTACTCTGTTGAACTCTGTAATGATGCTGAGGCTCTCGGTGCTGATGCTTTCTTGATGGTTGCCCCCTATTATAACAAAACCTCTCAGGCAGGTCTTGTGGCACATTATAACTATATTGCTGACAGAGTTAACAAACCGATTATTCTTTATAATGTTCCCTCCCGCACTGGTGTTGCAATAAAGCCCGAAACCTATTTTGAATTATCCAAGCACCCGAATATCGTTGCAACCAAGGAAGCAAACGGAGATTTGTCTTCTATTGCAACAACTAAATATCTCTGCGGCGATAATCTCGATATTTATTCAGGTAATGATGACCAGATTGTTCCAATTATGTCCCTCGGTGGTATTGGTGTTATTTCTGTGCTTTCAAATGTTTTACCTAAAGAAACACACGACTTGTGTTATGCTTTTCTTGTTGGTGATTCCAAGAAAGCTGCCGAGATGCAGATTAAGTATACAGGTCTTATAAATGCCCTCTTCAGCGATGTTAACCCCATTCCCGTTAAAGAGGCTATGAACCTTTTAGGAATGGATGTTGGTCCTTGCAGACTCCCCCTCTATCCTATGAATGAAGCTGCTAAGGAAAATCTCAAGCTAAAACTAATTGAATGCGGTTTAAAGCTTTAAAAACTTTTTAGGAAGTGAAAAAATGATTAAGGTTATTCTCTCGGGCTCAGGCGGAAAAATGGGTGCCTTCGTAGCAAGCGGTATCGAAAAAGAAAGCGATATGCAAATAGTTGCAGGTGTTGATAAATTTAATAACGGTCAGAAATTCCCCGTTTTCAAAAGTTTTTCTGAAATTGATATGAATGCTGATATTATTATTGATTTTTCGAACCCTGCATTACTTGATGATTTGCTTTCGTTTGCAGAAAGTAAAAAAATACCCGTTGTTTTAGCAACAACAGGCTATTCTGATTCGCAGATAGAAAAAATCAAAAATATTGCTCAAAATATCCCAATATTTTTCACCTTCAATATGTCGCTCGGGGTTAACCTCATTTGTTCCCTCGCTAAAAAAGCCGCTTCAGTTTTAGGCGATGGCTTTGATATTGAAATCGTTGAAAAACACCACAATCAAAAGCTCGATGCTCCCTCGGGTACCGCTATAATGCTTGCAAATGCCGTTAACAGCGTTTTTGATGACAAAAAGAGATATGAATACGACCGTCATTCAAAACGCCAGAAACGCTCAACTGATGAAATTGGTATCCATTCTATCAGAGGCGGAACTATCGTTGGAGAACACGATGTTATTTTCGCAGGCAAGGATGAGGTTATAACTGTTTCTCATTCAGCATTTTCCCGTGAAGTTTTTGCAACAGGTGCTATAAGAGCTGCCAAATTCCTAAACGATAAAACTAACGGTATTTACGATATGAACAATATAATGAATTTTTAAATTTTTAAAACGGCGAAATTTTTCGCCGTTTTTTTGTATATTATCAAACATTTTGAACAAGATATTAACAAACAAAGGAGTTGAATAAAATGTTTGATAAAATTTGCTTGATTCTTATTATCATCGGTGCTCTTAACTGGGGACTTGTTGGACTATTTGAGTTTGACCTCGTTGCCTGGGCTTTCGGCGGTCCTACCGCAATTATCAGCAGAATTGTTTACACAGTTATTGCCTT
>JAZSEU010000045.1:0-25481 GCA_045531855.1 Acutalibacteraceae bacterium | reverse complement strand
AGAAATATTGTTCATAGCGGCAGAAAAATCATCGAGATTTCTTGAATAGCTGTTTTCAAGCTCTAATCTATAGCGGCGGTTATCCTGAAGTGTTTTAAAGATAAACCCAACCGATATAATCACCGCCGCCAAAGAAAAACTAATAATTCTAACCATACTTCTGTTTTTCATAATTTTTCCTCCCTAAAGGTTTTCTTTTATTTTGCCGCTGAATTGTATTTTTATGTAATGAACAGAAATACTAACTATAATTATAAAAAAATGAGGGATAGAATGTCGGGCGAAACAAAAGATTATCAGAATATTTTTCTTTCGGGAAGGCTTGAAGAGGATATCGCTCTTTTTAAAGAGATTTTTAAAAAGGATGTTATTTTAAGGGTTAAGAGAATAAAGGCAAGAAACCGAATAAACATAGACTGTGCCCTTATCTATATGGACGGAATGGTTGATTCCGAGCAGCTTAACGATGCGGTTATAAAGCCGATTTTAGTGTCAAATCCTTTGATGGACAGCGAAAACCTTGCTGAATATATCGAAACTCAGGTGCTGTTTGCAAGGGATGTTAAGAGAGCTTCTGATATTGCAAAAATGATTGAGGGCATTCTTTACGGCGAGGCACTTATCGTTATAAACGGCGAGACTATCGGTCTAATGGTTGATACAAAGGGCTGGCGTACAAGAGGAATAAAAGAGCCAGAGGACGAAAAGGTGCTTCAAGGACCACGTGAGGGCTTCGAAGAGGCGGCACTTCTTAATATTGCAATGCTCAGAAGAAAGCTTCAAACACCTGATTTTTGCTGCGAGATGATGAGGGTTGGAAGAAGAACTGCAACTATGGTTTTTGTTTGCTATCTTGGAAGTTTGGCAGAGGAAAAAACGGTTGAGGAACTAAAGAAAAGAATTAAAAAAATCGATATAGACGGAATACTTGATTCCAATTATATCGCAGAGCAGGTAAGGGATAACAAATATTCTGTTTTCAAAACTATGGGAACAACCGAGCGTCCTGATATTGCGGCGGCAAGGCTTTTAGAAGGCAGAATTGCCGTTATAGTTGACGGAACTCCCGTTGTGCTTACAATTCCATATTTATTTTCCGAAAACTTTCAATCGGATGAGGATTATTATCTAAACTTTTTAGTTAGCAGTGTTGGAAGACTGCTTCGGTTTATTTGCTTTTTTCTATCAGTTAGTATTCCTGGAATTTTTATAGCCCTTTCAACCTTTCATAAGGAGCTGCTTCCAACCTCGCTTGCAATAGCTGTTGCAGAGCAGCGGGGCGGTGTGCCTTTTTCACCCTTTACCGAGTGCTTACTCTTAATATTTATATTTGAAATTTTAAGGGAATCGGGAATCAGGATGCAGCAAGGACTCGGTCATGCACTTAGTATCGTTGGAGGGCTTGTTGTCGGTCAGGCGGCGGTTGAGGCGAGGATTATCAGCACGCCTATGCTAATCGTAATCGCATTAAGCGGAATTTCGGGACTTATGATACCAAAGCTTAAGGGTGCAGTTTTTTATCTGAGGCTGTTTTTTGTCTTTCTTTCGGCTTCTTTGGGGCTTTTCGGCTTTATTGCGGGAATGGCGGTCATTATAATGTATATCATATCGCTTTCTTCCTTTGGAACCGATTATACCGTCTCATTAAGAAAGGCTTCACTCCAGAATTTAAAGGATACGCTTATCCGCTCACCTTGGGGATTTATGAAAGAAAGACCTGTTTTTAACCGAAATATTATAAGACAGGTGAATAAAAAATGAGAAAATTTTTATGTTTTACTATTGTGTTTTCGGTTTTGTTTTCTCTTTGTGGCTGTGCATCGGCGAAACCCATCACCTCAAAGACCGAGCAATATACCGTTGCGTCCTTAGGGTTTGAACGGGAAAATGACAAGCTAAGACTTTTTGTTGAGGCTATAGTTGTTGGAACAGAGGGCACTTCAAAGGCAGAGCCTCGCCTTATCAGCGGAGAGGGAGAGAATATCGAAAAGGCATTTTCCTCGGTTTCCAAAAAGATTTCCCAGCCTCTTCTTTTATCCCATTGTGCTGTTGTGGTTTTGGGAAGCTCGCTTAAGTCCCAAGACTATGCCAAGATTTTTGATTATTGTCTTAAAAAAAGAGACATAACCATTTCTGCCTTTGCCGTGATAACAGATAACGCCGAAACACTTCTTAATATGAGCCCTGTTTCTTCGGTGGCGGTGGGGTATGATATAGTTGGAATGATAGAGCAGCAAAAAGAAAATTTCAAAAACAGAATTTATGAAATAGAGGCAGAAAAATATAAGGGAAAATCCGCTTTGATTCCCGTTATTAAAATTGAGGGCGAGGAGTTTTATTATGAAAAAGCCCTGTTTTATAAGAACGGAAGATTGAGTGAAAGCGAAGGGGGAGAAATATGAGAAATAAAGCCTTTTCCTTTCATACTATCTGTGCTATTGCAATATTTGTGCTCGGAAATGCTGTTATTTTATTACCTCGAAAAAATGCAAACCAATTTACCCTTTTTTGCTTTCTTGCAGTGGCATTGATTTCGGTTTTACTTTATTTTTTATCGGCACCCGTTTTCGAAAAGCTTTTATCAAAAACTTCAAAGCCTTTTTTTGTTTTATGGATAGCCTTGGCGGTTTTTTCGTTCTGGGTTGCGGCAGATGCCTTTAAGAATTCATATTATTTTATCTCAGTCGCCATCTTGCCCGAAACCAGTAAGGCACTTATTATTTTGGTTTATCTGGCTGTAGTGCTCTTCTTTTCGTTAAGGCGGCAGGAAGAGGTTTTGAAATTTTGCCTTATAAGCTTTGTTTTCGCATTGGTTATGATTTTGTTTTTCTTTCTTGCTTCTTTCGGCAAGCTTCAGAATGAAAATATAATCTTTTCTCTGCCCGATTTAAGTTCTTTTATATCGGGGGCAAAGCCTTACTTTTTAAACCCTTTTTTATCCCTTTTATTATTGCCGCCCTATTTAAACCTTGTTTTCGGCAAGGTTAAAAGAAAAACCTTAACCTTAGGGCTTAGCTTCGGCTTTTTCTTGCTTGGAATTGCAATTTTGCTTTCGGTTATGATTTTTGGAGCGGAGCTTTCGGGAAGACTCGATTATCCCTTTTTCTCAGCTGTTAGCACCGTAACCATAGGAAAGCTATTTACAAGAATGGACTATCTGGCTTACTTTATCTATTTTTCTTCTGCACTTATAAAAATTACGATTTGTCTTTTTGTAACATTTTCTTCACTTAAAAAAATAAGGCAGTGTATTTAACACTGCCTTTAATTATATAAGCACATAAAAATAAATTGCGAAGAATTGAAGAAGAGAGCCTAAAACTACGAAGATATGGAATACCGAATGCATATATCTTACCGTTTTCTTTCCTGCAATTCCGTAAAGCACGGCACCGACTGTATAGGAAATACCTCCTGCAAGAAGCCACCAGAAGCCCTTTATGCCGATTGCCTCAATGGCGGTTTTGCCTGTAAGGATAATGCACCAGCCCTGTGCCAGATAACATATAATTGAGAAAACATTATATTTTTTAAGGTCTATAGCGTTTAGGGTAATGCCTAAAGCCGATACACCCCAAACAACCCCGAAAACACCCCAACCCAAAAAAGCGTTATGTTCTCTGAGGGAAACTAAAGCTATGGGGGTATATGTTCCGGAAATTAAGAGGAAAACGGAGCAATGGTCGATAATCTGCATAACCTTTTTAGCAGTTTCGGGGATAAGCCCGTGATAAACGCTTGAAATGGTATAAAGAATAACCATTGAAAAGCCGTAAATAAAAGAGCCGACAGTCTGATAAGCATCGCCGTTTAGAAATGATTTTACGATACAAAGGGCACAAACGGCAAGCCCTACTGCACCTCCCGCAATATGCGAGACCATATTAAAAATTTCTTCGCCTCTTGTGTAATCAGGAAGCTTTCTGTCGATAAGTTTTGTGCGTTTCATAGGGACCTCATTTTCTATTGGATAAAGGGTAAATTTTTCGGGTAAAATCGGGTGAAATTTTGGAAAAACAAATAAAAAATTATTGTCAAAAAATGTCGAAATGATTTACATAATTTTAAACTCAATAATTATTAAATTCAGTAATTTATCCAACTTATCCACACACTTATCTACCGAAAAAGGTTGATAAAATCGAATTTTTCGTTGGACAACCCCCAAAAATGTGGATAACTCTGTGGATAAAGTGGAAAAGTTTTATGGTTGTCCGAGTTTACATAACTACATTTTTTCGAGGAGTTTTTCCATTATATCGGGGCCTCTTTCAACGAAGATTCCGCTCTTCTTTGCCAGAGCCTCGTCAAACCGCTTGGCACCTGCATTTTTCACTCTGCTATCGAACAAAAGATAGGGCACAGGCTCGGCTGAATGAGTCATAGTCGATAAAGGGGTCGGGTGGTCGGGCATAATTAAAATTCTGAAGTCCTCACCCGAATTTTTAAGATAATCAAGCATCGGTCTTAAAGCTCTTTTATCGATTTCTTCAATAGCCTTAACCTTATTCTCAGCTTCGCCTCTGTGTCCGCACTCATCGGGGGCTTCAAAATGGAGATAAACTAAGTCTGCACCATTCTCAAAGGCTTCAATTCCGGCTTTTGCCTTGCCCTCAAAGTTGGTATCGAGATAGCCCGTGGTATTCTCAACCTCTGGGGTTTGCATTTCGGCACATATACCGATGCCTTTGAGCAAATCTACCGCACTGACAACACAGCCCTCAACACCGTTTTTCTCCTTAAAGTTCTGAAGAGCAGGTTTTCTGCCTTCGCCCCAGAGCCAGATGGAGTTGGCTTCATTTAAGCCTTTCTTTCTTCTTTCGATATTAACGGGGTGGTCTTTTAGGATATCGTAACTCTTTTTCATAAGCTCGATTAAGCCCTCGGCGTTTTTATGGTCGCTTAGATATTTGCCGATAACTCTGCCGCTTATATCGTGGGGCGGGGTCATAGTGCCAAGCTCGGTTGTACCGTTATCAACAACTAAACAATGGCGGTAACTAACTCCGCTATAAAATTTATAAATATCGTTGCCGAGTTTTTCTTCAACTGTTGCTATAATCTCTCTTGCTTCCTCGGTTGAAATATCGCCAGAGCAATAATCAACCATAGTTTTATCTTCGTAATTTTCTTCACCTGACAGGGTAACTATGTTACAGCGAAGAGCAACATCACTTTCCTTAAGCTCAACACCTATGGAAGCGGCTTCCAAGGGGGAGCGTCCCGTATAACAAACCAAGGGGTCATAGCCCATAACCGAAAGGTTTGCAACATCACTTCCGGGCTTAAGGCCGTTAGCTACTGTTCTGCACATACCTATTTCTGAAACCTCTGCCAAAGAGTCCATATAAGGTTTATGAGCTAACTCCATAGGAGTTTTACCGCCAAAAATCTCGTTAGGGGTATCTGCCATACCATCGCATAAAAGAACTAAATATTTCATATATAATCTCTCCGTTTCATTTTCGAGTTTAATTATACTCTCCTTGAAAGCAGTTTTCAAGCAAATAAGCCTCTATTTTGAAATTTTAAAATTCTACTGCCGAAATTTTTCACTCTACTAAGGAAAAAACATATATTGTTAAGAGGTGTTTAGAATGGATAAAAGTATGATTGAACGGTACAAGGCGGAAATGCTGAAGCAATACCGCTTAGCAAATGCCCCCGCCCCTGTTGAGCCTGTTTTGGAGAATTCAGAAATAAACCAATCAAGCGGAAGGCTTGTTGGAATTGTTACAACCCTCAGGAATTTTTACCCTGTGCCTAAAGCTCGGGTTACGGTTTTTGAAGGGGGAATAGAGGATATGCAGATTATTGCAAGCGGTTATACCGACCAAAGCGGAAGGACAGAGGAATTTATTTTAGAAACTCCAAACAGAGCAGAGTCTCAAACGCCGAACGGAAGCGTGATACCCTATGCTCAATATAATATGATGGTTGAGGCGGAGGGATATATCAGCAACATTCATCTTAATATTCCTGTTTTCAGCGGGGTTACCTCGCTTCAGCGGTCTAATATGATGCTTCTTGAAACGGCGGGCGAGGATAAATCGCCTCAGATTTTCGATGAAGCTGAAAAATATGATTTATAGGAGGTATTATTATGCCTGAACCTCTGCTTCCTGTTATACCCGAAAATATAACGGTCCATTTAGGACCGCCCTCTTCAAATGCTGAAAATGTAACTGTTCCCTTTAGCGATTATGTTAAAAATGTGGCGTCCAGTGAGATTTATCCAACCTGGCCCGAAGAGGCGTTAAGGGCTAATATTTATGCTATAATTTCCTATGCACTAAATAGAGTTTACACCGAATGGTATCCGTCAAGGGGATATAACTTTGATATAACCAACACAACAAGTCTTGACCAAGCCTATGTTAAGGACAGAGAAATTTATGAAAATATAGGATACATAGTTGATGATATTTTTAATGATTATGTTGTGCGTCAGGGCTCGGTAGAGCCTTTGTTTACCGCCTTTTGCAACGGAACAACATCTCAGTGTGAGGGGCTTTCTCAATGGGGAACGGTTGACCTTGCAAACAGAGGCTTTACCCCTTTCAGAATACTTCAGAATTATTACGGCGAGGATATCGGTATTGTTGAAAATGCACCTGTATCCTTTACAACACAGTCCTATCCGGGAGTGCCTTTAAGACTTGGGGATGCGGGGAATAATGTGAGAATTATTCAGGTGCAGCTAAACAGGATTGCAAGAAATTATCCCGCCATTCCAAGAATTGAAGAAACAAACGGGATTTTCGGGCTTGATACAGAAAATGCTGTCAGGAAATTTCAGGAGATTTTTTCTTTAAGGCAAACGGGAGAGGTTGATAAAGCTACCTGGTATGAAATTAAGCGGTATTATACGGGGGTAAAACGTCTTTCGGAGCTTGCAAGTGAGGGGATTACCTTGGATGAGGTCTCAGTTCCTTTTACAACCGAGGTTTCCGAGGGTATGAGCGGAACTCCTGTCAGAACGGTGCAGTATTATCTTAGCATAATTGCTTATTTTAACGGGAATTTAGAGCCTGTCCCCTTAAACGGCATTTTCGATTCTGCAACCGTTGCGGCAGTTGAGCGGTTTCAACAGTTTTATGGATTAGAGCCAACAGGAATTGTTGATACAGAAACCTGGAACACAATAAGCCGAATTTACAGAGAAACGGTTGAATCTCTTCCTCAAGGGTATGAGGGGGAAAACGCCAAGCTTTATCCGGGTTTTTTCTTAAGCGAGGGTATGAGAAACCAGAGCGTTGAAGATTTGCAGACCTATCTTAATTTTATAGGCAGGAATATTGCTGAGCTTCCCGAGGTTTCGGTTACTGGGTATTTCGGTGAGCAGACAGAAGCGGCAGTCAGGGAGTTTCAGCGTCTTTTCGGGCTTGAGCAAACGGGAGCAGTAGGTCCTGTTACCTGGTATCAGATTGCAAGGGAATACGATGCGTTAAGAGAAGAACAGATATAAAAAAGACTGTCTTATATGGCAGTCTTTTTGCTTAAAATGGACAAAAATTGTATCAAATGCCGAAAAAGTGTTTAAAAAATCGATTTCAAAAAATAATTTTAGTGAAATTGCATAAAAAATCGTTAATTTATAGTTATAGATAACACTTGAAAATTGAAACGGAATATTGTATTATAATATGTAAATAATAACAATATAATTTTATTGTGTAATATAGGAGATGTTTATATGGCTAAAATAACTGCATCATCATTATCCGCTATGATTGAAAGAAAGCTTTCGCATAACTTCGGTGTTTCACCGGAGCTTGCTTCTGACGAGCTTTTTTATAAGGCCTGCGTTTTAGTTCTTATTGAGCTTATGAACGAACGCCGCGCTCAGTTTAAAAAGGCAACCGATGAGCAGGAGGCTAAAACTGTTTATTATATGAGTATGGAATTCCTTATGGGCCGTTCTCTTAAAAATAACCTTTATAATCTTGATTTAACCGATACTATGCAAAAAGCCCTTTCCAAGTTCAAGGTTAAGCTTGATAAGCTTTATGATTTCGAGCCTGATGCAGGTCTTGGAAACGGCGGTCTTGGCCGTCTTGCTGCCTGCTTCCTTGATTCTTTATCCTCGGGCGGTTACCCCGCTATGGGATATTGCATTAAGTATGAGCTTGGTATTTTCCGCCAGAAGCTTATTGAGGGTTGGCAGACCGAGATGCCTGATTTCTGGCTTCCCGGAGGCGGAGTATGGCTTGAGGCTAAACCCGCAAGTGCGGTTGATGTTAATTTTGACGGCAAAATCAACGAATGGTGGGACGGAAGTTACCATCATATTGAGCATACAGGTTATCAGACTGTACGTGCTGTTCCTTATGACCTTATGGTTGCAGGTAAGGACGGAAAAACTGTTAACGCTTTGCGTCTTTGGAGTGCTGAATGTCAGGACTTTGATATGTCGGCATTTAATCAGGGAGACTATGTAAGAGCCCTTGAGCAGAGAGCTATGACCGAGACAATTTCCAAGGTACTATATCCTGAGGATAATCATATTGAGGGTAAATCGCTCCGTCTTCGTCAGCAGTATTTCTTAGTTTCTGCCTCTGTTCAGGATATTCTTAAAAGACATCTTCATAAGTATAACACCCTTGAAAATCTGCCCGAAAAGGTTGCTATTCATATAAATGATACCCACCCGACCTTATGTATCCCTGAGCTTATGCGTTTCTTGCTTGATGAATGCGGATACGGTTGGGAAAAGGCTTGGGATTTGGTTAAGGGTACAGTGGCTTACACTAACCATACCATTATGGCTGAGGCTCTTGAATGTTGGTCTGAATCTCTTATTAAAGAGAGAATCCCGAGAATTTATCAGATTATCAAGGAAATAGACCGCCGTTACAGAGAGGAAGTTATCTCTAAAACCGGTGATTATGACCTTGCTGAACGCACCGCTGTTATTTCCAACGGAGTTATCAGAATGGCAAACCTTTGCGTTGCAACCTGTCATACTGTTAACGGAGTTTCCAAGCTTCATAGTGAAATCTTGGTCAAAGAGCTTTTCAAGGATTATGCCCGTATGACTCCCGAAAAGTTTACCAATGTTACTAACGGTATTGCTCATAGAAGATGGCTTTGTCAGGCAAACCCCGCTTTAACCTCTTATCTTACCGAGCTTATCGGCGATGGCTTTATCAAGGATGCTTCCGAGCTTGAAAAGCTTATGCAGTATAAGGATGAAAAGCAGGTACTTGAAAAGTTAGCAGAAATCAAGCATCAGAATAAGGTTCGTTTTGCAAATTATGTTAAGGATAACTATTCTGTTTCCTTAAACCCCGATTCGATTTTCGATATGCAGGTAAAACGCTTGCACGAATATAAACGTCAGCACCTCAATGCTCTTAATATCATCAGCGATTATCTCTATTTAAAGGAGAACCCCAATGCTGAGTTCACACCTAAGACCTATATCTTCGGCGCAAAAGCAGCGGCAGGCTATCTCTTCGCAAAAGAGATTATTCAGATGATTTATAAGCTTTCAACCGTTATTGAAAATGACCGTGCGGTTAAGGATAAGCTCAAAATCTTCTTCCTTGAGGATTATAAGGTTAGCCTTGCCGAGCTTATGATACCCTCTGCTGATATAAGTGAGCAGATTTCCTTGGCTTCAACAGAGGCAAGCGGAACGGGTAATATGAAACTTATGATGAACGGCGCTGTAACACTCGGCACTGAGGACGGTGCAAACGTTGAAATTCACAAGGCTGTTGGTGATGAGAATATCATCATCTTCGGTATGCAAACACCCGAAGTTCTTTCATTGCAGAAAACAGGATATTCACCCATAGGCTATTATAATAACAACCCCGAGCTTAAAGCCGCTCTTGACTTTATCGGTAAGGGTGTTGCAGGTCAGCCCTTCGATAATATCTATAATTCCCTTAAAAATAACGATAGATATATGGCTTTGGCTGATTTCGCCGATTATTCTAAGGCTCAGAAAAGGGCAACCGAGCTTTATAATAATAAAGAGGTATGGAATAAGATGTCCTTGACTAATATCGCAAAATCGGGTATATTTGCAGCAGACCGTTCTATTGAAGACTATGCAAGGGATATCTGGCATGTAAAGCCGGTTGAGTAAGAAATGCAATATTATCCGTTTGATTCGAGAAACAAAATATACCGTGAAAAAATAGGAGCCATAGCCGAGGGGGATGCCCTTCGGCTAAGGCTTTTGCTGCATAATGATGCTCATGTCCATGAGGCCTTTCTCATTTTAAGAAAAGATGAATGGGATAATCCTTGGCATATAAAATTAGAGCCGAGGGAATGGCTTGAAGATTATAGATTTTATGATACCGAAATAAGTCTCGAAGAGGGGCTTTATTGGTATTCTTTCAGGTACACAAGCGATTACGGTGAATTCTTTGTTACCAAAACCGAGACCTCTTTGGGTATTGTATCAAAAGATGGCGCTTCTTGGCAGCAAACGGTTTATAACAAAGATTTCAAAACTCCTGATTGGTTGGATGGCGGAATAATTTATCAAATATTCCCTGATAGGTTTTTTAGTTCGGGGGCTAAAAAAAATAATGTCCCAGAGGATAGATATATAGTAGATGACTGGGCAAAACAACCCGAATTCCGCCAACCAAACGATACATGCCGCCTCGGTAATGATTATTACGGGGGCGACCTTTTGGGAATCGAGGAAAAGCTTGATTATTTAGCTTCCTTGGGGGTTAATTGCATTTACTTAAACCCGATTTTCGAGGCTCATTCAAACCACCGCTATAACACAGCGGATTATATGAAAATTGATTCCCTTTTAGGTGATGAAAAGGACCTTGAAAGTCTTATAAAAAAGGCTAAGAAAAAGGGCATTTATATAGTTCTTGACGGCGTTTTCTCTCATACAGGGGATGACAGCGTTTATTTCAACGCTAAGGGAAGATATGATTCTTTGGGAGCGGTGCAATCAAAAGACTCTCCTTATTTCAAGTGGTTTAATTTTACTGAATACCCTTATAGATATGCGGCTTGGTGGGGTATTAAAACCCTGCCAGAAACCAACGAAAATTCACCCGAGTTTACCGAGTTTATAACGGGCGAAAACGGAGTCATTCGCTATTGGCTTAAAAAGGGAATTAAGGGATGGCGGCTTGATGTTGCAGATGAATTGCCTGATGAGTTTTTGGATAATATCCGTAAAGCTTTAAAGGCTGAGGGTGAAGATAACTACCTTCTCGGCGAGGTCTGGGAGGATGCAACCAATAAAATAAGCTACGGCTACCGCCGAAGATTTTTAAGGGGCAAACAGCTTGATTCGGTTATGAATTATCCCTTTGCAAATGCAATAGTTGATTTTTTAAAGGGCAGAAGCGGCACACATATTATAAACACAGTGCTTGATATAACCGAAAACTATCCGCCAGCAGCGGTTAAAACCCTTATGAACCATATAGGAACTCACGATACTGCAAGAATTTTAACAAGACTTGGTGCCGATAATATGCTTGACGGTAACAGAGAGGCACAGTCCCATTCTTTCCTTAACGAATGGCAGTATGAAAGAGCCTTAAAGCTTTTAAGACTAGCGGCAGTTCTGCAGTTTACTCTGCCGGGAGTACCGAGTATTTATTACGGCGATGAGGCGGGTATGCAAGGCTTTGGCGACCCGTTCTGTCGTGCAGGTTACCCTTGGGGCAAGGAAAACACCGAACTTGTTGAGTTCTATAAAGCACTCGGAAAAGCCAGAAGAAACTGCAAGGCATTTGTTTCGGGAGACTTTGTTCCGCTCAGTGCGGATAACAACCTTGTGTCTTTCATAAGGGAAAACGAAAAGGCAAAGGCTTTGATTGCGGTTAACCGTTCAGAAGAAATAAGGGAAATCGAGTTGCCTAAAGAGTTCGAAAATGCTAAAACCCTTATAGGAAACGGCATAGAAAACCGAAAACTCAAGCTATTACCGTTTGGATACAGCATTTTGGCGGTGTAGTATCTATTATATATATGTGTATGGCGGACCGAAAGGTCCGCCTTTTTTTATCTAAACACAAGATATTGTGGCTTTTTTAAGGCTTGCCACAAATCTGAAAAAATAATTAAAAAAGTTCGAAAAAATGCTTGATTTTTGAAAGTATTTATGTTATGATACCACAGTACGCTGTGAAAGTATGGCGTAAAACATGCGTTGATGCGGGAGGTGGCCCATCTCGAATGGGGAAATTTCCGCGGAGTATGTCCGATTTTAAACCGGGCGAAAGTATTGGAGCACGTAAAGGAAACTTGCGACCGTTATGTGCAACGGCGAAGCGATTCGCCGTCCGGAATTGACTGAGACCCCAGCAATATCCGGTTTTATAATGTGCCGAAAAGAAAAACACGGCACGTTGTAAGTTTTGCCCGCCAACTATTTAAGGAGGCGAATTTCACATGGCAGTGAAAGAAAAAATCCGAATTCGAATCAAAGGTTACGACCACGCACTTGTAGACCAGTCCGCAGAAAAGATTGTGGAAACCGCTAAACGTACAGGCGCTCGTGTTTCAGGACCCGTTCCACTCCCGACCGAGAAAGAAATCGTAACTATCCTTCGCGCTGTTCATAAGTATAAGGACAGCCGTGAGCAGTTCGAAATGAGGACACACAAAAGGCTCATCGATGTTATCAGACCTTCCAACAAAACTGTTGAGGCTTTAACTGGACTTGAGCTCCCCGCCGGTGTTGAAATCGAAATCAAGCTTTAATATATATTAAGGTGTTCGGTTCACACTTACGGTCATGTTGGGAAACCAACCAATAACCAAAGGAGGAAAAAATTATGACAAAAGGAATCGTTGGCAAGAAGCTTGGTATGACCCAGCTTTTTGATGCAAACGGAAACGTTGTTCCGGTTACAGTTATTGAAGCAGGTCCCTGCGTAATAGCTCAGAAGAAAACAACCGAGAATGACGGTTACGAAGCAGTTCAGGTTGGCTTCGGCGACCTCAAGGCTTCAAAGGTAAACAAACCCATGAAAGGCCATTTTGCAAAAGGCGATGTTGCTCCGAAGAAGGTTCTTCGTGAGTTCCGTTTTGATGATGTAGCGGCTATGAATGTTGGCGATATCATCAAGGCAGACGTTTTTGCAGAAGGCGAAGCTGTTGATGTTAGAGGCACTTCTAAAGGTAAAGGTTATGCCGGCACAATTAAGCGCTGGAACTTTGGCCGTCTTAAAGAGTCTCACGGTACAGGCCCTGTTCACCGTCACGGTGGTTCTCTCGGTGCTTGTTCCAGTCCTTCAAGAGTTTTCAAGGGCAAGAAAATGGCAGGACATTTAGGTAATGAGCGTGTAACCGTTCAGAACTTGAGTGTTGTTAAGGTAGACGCTGAGAAGAACTTAATCGCTGTTAAGGGTGCCGTTCCCGGTCCCAAGGGCGGAATCGTTGTTCTTTTCGATAGCGTTAAGGCTTAAGGGAAGGAGTGTTCTGAATTATGGCTAATATAGCAGTACTCGATATGGCAGGCAATAAAGTTGGCAAAATCACTTTAAGCGATGCTATTTTCGGAATTGAACCCAATGCAGTTGTTATGCATATGGCAGTTGTTAACTACCTTGCTAACAAAAGACAGGGCACACAATCCACTCTGACCCGTACCGAAGTTTCCGGAGGCGGCAAAAAGCCTTGGAGACAAAAAGGAACCGGTCATGCAAGACAGGGCTCAACCAGAGCTCCCCAGTGGAGACACGGCGGTATCGTTCACGCACCGAAGCCGAGAGATTATTCTTACTCTCTCAACAAGAAGGTTAGAAGACTTGCTCTTAAATCGGCTTTATCTGATAAGCTTCTTTCGAACTCTCTTATCGTTCTCGATGAGTTAAAGCTCGAAACTTACAAGACTAAGGTTGTTGCTGATTGCTTAAAGGCTATCGGCGCTGGCAAGAAGGCTCTTATTGTTCTTGAGAACAACGATGCATTTGCAGTTAAGAGCATCGCTAACATCCCCGGTGCAAAATCCGCTCAGGTAAACACCATTAACACCTATGACGTAATCAACGCTGATACCTTGATTATCGTTAAGGGCGCAGTAGCAAAACTTGAGGAGGTATACGCATAATGAAAGCCGCACAGGATATCATTATAGCTCCGGTTATTACCGAGAAGAGCATGTCTGGTATTGCAGACAAGAAATACACCTTCAAGGTAGCTAAGGACGCTAACAAAATCGAAATAGCTGCTGCTGTTGCAGAGCTTTTCAAGGTTAAGGTTGCTAAGGTTAACACCATCAATGTTCGTGGTCAGCAGAGAAGAATGGGCCGTTACAGCGGTTATACAGCTTCTTGGAAAAAGGCTATCGTAACTCTTAAGGCTGATTCTAAGCCGATTGAGTTCTTTGATGGACTTATGTAAAACTTAGCAGTGAGTTATCACTGATTTTCGGTGATGTATGAAGCCCTAAGGCTTCGCTAAGCCAAAATAGGAGAGTGAAATTAAATGGCTATTAAACATTACAAGCCGACTACTAACGGACGCCGTAATATGACCTCTATGGATTATTCAGGTCTTTCTAAGGTAGCACCCGAGAGAAGTTTGCTTGAACCTCTTAAGAACAATGCCGGTAGAAATAGCTACGGCAGAATCACCGTTCGCCACAGAGGCGGCGGCAACCGCAGAAAGTACAGAGTCATCGATTTCAAGAGAGAGCGTTTCGGAATTCCCGCAACCGTTCTTACCCTTGAGTATGACCCCAACCGTTCCGCATTCATCGCCCTCGTTCAGTATGAGGATGGCGAGAAGCGTTACATCATAGCTCCCCAGGAAATCAAGGTGGGCGATGTAATCGTTAGCGGACCTGACGCTGATATTAAGCCCGGTAACGCTTTACCGCTCGTTAATATCCCTGTTGGTACTTTCCTTCATAACATTGAGCTTTATCCCGGCAAGGGCGCTCAGCTCGCTCGTTCAGCTGGTAACATGGCTCAGCTTATGGCTAAAGAAAACGGAATGGCATTGCTTCGTTTGCCCTCTGGCGAGCTTCGCAATGTTCCGGTAAAATGTATGGCTACTGTTGGTACTGTTTCGAATCCCGAGCATGCTAACATTAACTATGGTAAAGCAGGACGTAAGCGCCACATGGGTTGGAGACCTACAGTTCGCGGTTCTGTAATGAACCCCTGCGACCACCCCCACGGTGGTGGTGAAGGTAAGTCCCCCATCGGACGTCCCGGACCTGTTACTCCTTGGGGTAAACCCACCTTGGGTTACAAGACCCGCAAGAAGAATAAGGCTAGCGATAAGTATATCGTAAAACGCCGTAAGTAAGACGACGAAAGGAGATTTTAATCATGGGAAGAAGCATTAAAAAAGGCCCTTATGTGCAACCTGTTTTGCTCAAAAGAGTCAAAGAAATGAATGCAGCCGGCGAAAAGAGAGTTCTTAAAACTTGGAGCCGCTCATCAACCATATTCCCCGATTTCGTCGGACACACCTTTGCAGTTCATGACGGACGTAAGCACGTTCCGGTTTATGTAACTGAGGATATGGTTGGACACAAGCTCGGTGAATTTGCACCGACAAGAACATTCAAAGGCCACGCAGGTTCTAAAACCAGCGGTAAGTAAGCGGCTGAAAGGAGAGTAAACAATGGAAGCAAGAGCAATACTTAAATATGCTCGTATTTCACCCCGTAAGGTGAAAATTGTGAAGGATTTAATCCGTAATCAAGATGCTGGCAAAGCTATGGCTATTCTCAAATTTACTCCTAAGTCCGCTTGCGAGTATTTAGAAAAGCTTTTAGCATCAGCTATCGCTAACGCAGAAAACAATCACAATATGGACGTGTCTCGTCTTTATGTTGCTGAGTGCTTTGTTTGCCCCGGACCTACTCTTAAGAGAATTCGTCCAAAGGACCACGGCAGAGCTCACCGCATTTTAAAGAGAACAAGCCATATGACCATCGTTCTTAAAGAACGCGAAATCTAAAAGGAGGTTAAGTTATGGGCCAGAAGGTTAATCCCCACGGTATGCGTGTGGGCGTAATTAAAAACTGGGACTCACGTTGGTTTGCCAATAAGGGCACCTTTGGTGACACATTGGTTGAGGACTACAACCTCCGTAAATACCTGAAGAAAGCACTTTACACAGCAGGTATTGCAAAAATCGAAATCGAACGTGATGAAAAGCGTGTAAGATTACACATTCACTGTGCAAAACCCGGTATGGTAATCGGTCGTAACGGCAGCGAAATTGAAAAGCTCCGTGCAACCTGCCAGAACAAGCTCGGCAAGCCCGTAATCATCAACATTGTTGAGATTAAGAGCCCCGATGCAAATGCACAGCTTGTTGCTGAGAACATTGCAACTCAGCTTGAAAAGCGTATCTCTTTCCGCCGCGCTATGAAGCTTGCCATCGGCAGAGCTATGCGTCTTGGCGTTAAGGGTATCAAAACTCAGGTTTCAGGCCGTCTTGGCGGTGCTGAAATCGCAAGAAGCGAACAGTATCACGAAGGAACCATTCCGCTTCAGACCCTCAGAGCTGACATTGATTACGGCTTTGCAGAGGCTGACACAACCTACGGCAAGCTTGGCGTTAAGGTTTGGATTTACAAGGGCGAGGTTCTTTCCGATAACCGTCCCAAGAAGAAGGAAGGAGGCACCCGCTAATGTTAATGCCGAAGCGTGTTAAGTACCGCAGAGTTCATCGCGGTCGTATGACAGGTAAAGCCCTCAGAGGCAACACCGTAACTCACGGCGATTTTGGTCTTCAGGCTTTGGAGCCGGCGTGGATTACCTCTAACCAGATAGAAGCTGCCCGTATTGCTATGACTCGTTATATCAAGCGTGGCGGTAAGGTTTGGATTAAGATTTTCCCCGATAAGCCAATCACTGAGAAACCCGCTGAAACCCGAATGGGTTCAGGTAAAGGTTCACCTGAGTATTGGGTATCTGTTGTTAAACCCGGCAGAGTTATGTTTGAAATCGGTGGAGTTAGCGAGGAGTTAGCCCGTGAGGCTATGCGTCTCGCAGCTAACAAGCTTCCTATTAAGTGTAAGTTTGTAAACAAGCAGGAAATGGGTGGTGAGCAGTAATGAAAGCAAAGGAAATCAGAGAAAATACTTTACCCGAGCTCAATGAGCAGTTGGCAAAGTTAAAGGAAGAATTATTCAACCTTCGTTTCCAACTCGCCATTAACCAGCTCGAAAACCCCATGCGTATCGTTGCTGTTAAGAAAGATATCGCTCGCATCAAGACAATTATCCGCGAGAACGAAATCAAAAACAGCACTAACGCTTGAAAGGGAGGTAAGCTGAGATGAGCGAAAGAAACCTTCGTAAAACAAGAGTGGGTAAGGTTGTAAGCGATAAGATGGATAAGACCATCGTTGTTGCTATTGAGGACAACGTTAAGCATCCGCTCTACAAGAAGATTATTAAGAACACTATCAGACTTAAAGCTCACGATGAGAACAATACCTGTGGCATTGGCGACAGAGTTCTTATTATGGAAACCAGACCGCTCTCTAAAGATAAGAGATGGCGTTTGGTTGAAGTAATCGAGAAGGCTAAGTAGTCTAACAAGGAGGAAAACACTGTGATACAACAACAGAGTTACCTCAAGGTTGCCGACAATACGGGTGCTAAAGAAATTATGTGCATCCGAGTTCTTGGAGGCTCCAGAAGGAGGTATGCCAACATTGGCGATGTTATCGTTGCTTCTGTTAAGAAGGCCGCTCCCGGCGGTACTGTTAAGAAGGGCGATGTTGTTAAGGCCGTTGTAGTTCGTTCTGCTAAGGGTCTTCGTCGCAATGACGGCACATACATCAGATTTGACGAAAATGCGGCTGTTATTATCCGTGAGGATAAGAACCCCCGTGGTACCCGTATTTTTGGACCGGTAGCCCGTGAGCTTCGTGAGAAGGATTACACTAAGATTCTTTCTCTTGCTCCGGAAGTACTTTAATGGGAGGTAAAGAATAATGAGTAAGCTTCACATTAAGACCGGCGATACCGTAATGCTCCTCACAGGAGACAAAAAGGACCGCAATAAGACCGGTAAGGTTCTTGAGGTTAGCCCCAAAGAGGGTAAAGTTATAGTTGAGGGATTAAACAAGGTTAAGAAGCATGTTAAGCCCCGCAAGGCAGGCGACCCCTCGGGTATCATTGAGACCGAGAGTGCTATCTATGCTTCTAAGGTTCAGCTTGTTTGCCCCAAATGCAATAAAGCTACCAGAGTAGGCGTTAAGGTTTACGAGGATGGCAAAAAAGACCGCATCTGCAAAAAGTGCGGCGAGACTTTTTAAGAGTAGGAGGAACTGACAATGTCAAATTTAGCTAATGAATATAACGCTTCCGTTGCACCCGCATTGATGAAGAAGTTCGGCTATAAGAGTGTTATGCAGATTCCGAAGCTCGATAAAGTCGTTATCAATGTAGGCGCAGGCGAGGCAAAGGATAATGCCAAGGCTATTGATGCTATCATCACCGACCTCGGCAAAATCACAGGTCAGAAAGCCGTTCCTTGCCGTGCTAAGAAATCCGTTGCGAACTTTAAGCTTCGTGAGGGAATGCCTATCGGCGTTAAGGTTACACTCAGAGGCGAGAGAATGTATGAATTCGTTGAGAGACTTTTCAATGCAGCTCTCCCAAGAGTTAGAGACTTCAGAGGTATCAACCCCAACGCTTTTGACGGCCGTGGTAACTATGCTATGGGCGTTAAGGAGCAGTTGATTTTCCCTGAAATCGAGTACGAGAAAATCGATAAGGTTCGCGGTATGGATATTATTTTCGTTACCACAGCCAATACGGACGAAGAGGCTCGTGAGCTATTAACACTCATGGGTGCTCCGTTTGCGAAGTAAGGAGAGGTATTATGGCTAAGACTGCTATGAAAGTTAAGCAGGCAAGACCTGCAAAGTTTTCAACAAGAGAGTATAACAGATGTAAAATCTGCGGCCGCCCGCACGCTTATCTTCGCAAGTACGGTATCTGCCGTATATGCTTCAGAGAACTCGCTTATAAGGGCGAGATTCCCGGAGTAAAGAAGGCTAGCTGGTAAGGCGCAGAGCTATAAGGAGGTAGACGGCATGCAAATCACCGATACAATAGCTGATATGCTTACGAGAATTCGTAATGCTTCTTCAGCAAAGCATGATTCGGTAGATGTTCCTGCGTCAAAGGTAAAGAAGGCTATTGCCCAGATTTTACTTGACGAAGGATATATACAAAGCTTCACCGTTTTAGAAGACGGTAAGCAGGGCGTAATTCATATCACATTGAAATACGGCCAGAATAAATCGCAGATTATCACCGGCATTCGCAGAGTTTCGAAGCCTGGTTTGCGTATTTATACCAATGTTGAGGATATGCCTAAGGTTATGAAAGGCCTTGGTATCGCAATCCTCTCCACCTCTAAGGGAATAATGACAGACAAAGACGCACGCAAAGCCAACGTAGGCGGCGAAGTGCTCGCATATGTTTGGTAAGGAGGTGCTCTAGGATGTCAAGAATAGGAAAGAAACCTATCACAATTCCTGCAGGTGTTGAAGTTAAAATCAACGGTTCTGAGGTTACCGTTAAGGGACCTAAGGGCGAGCTTAAGAATACTTTTAATTCTGACATGGCTATTGCTATGGAGGGTTCCGAAATCATCGTTACCCGCCCGTCCGATAACAAGAACCACCGTTCTCTTCACGGTTTAACCCGTACCCTTATCTCTAACATGGTTGAGGGTGTTTCCAAGGGCTATTCTAAAGAGCTCGAGGTTAACGGTGTTGGTTACCGTGTTCAGAAGCAGGGAAATAATCTTGTAATGAATCTCGGCTTTTCTCATCAGGTAATTATGCCTGAGATTGCCGGCATTTCCATCGAGGTACCCGCTCCTAATAAAATTATTATCAGCGGTGCCGATAAGCAGAAGGTAGGCCAGTTTGCAGCTGAGGTACGCGAGAAGCGTCCTCCGGAGCCTTACAAGGGCAAGGGTATCAAGTATGTTGACGAGTATATCCGCCGCAAAGAAGGTAAGGCCGCCAAGGGTGGAAAGAAATAATAAAGGAGTGTATGTAAAGTGGTTACAAAACCTAACAGCAATAAGGCTAGAATTAAGCGCCATGCCAGAGTTCGTTCTAAGATTAATGGCACAGCTGCTTGTCCCCGCCTTGATGTATTCCGCTCCAACAGCAACATTTACGCCCAGCTTATCGATGATGTAAACGGAGTTACTCTCGCAGCTGCCGCATCTAACGAAAAAGATTTCGGTATTTCCGGCGGTAACAAAGAGGGAGCTCGTAAGGTTGGACAGTTAATTGCTAAACGTGCCGCTGAAAAGGGCATCACCGAGGTTGTTTTTGACCGCGGCGGATACATTTATCACGGCCGTGTCAAGGAGCTTGCCGAAGGTGCCCGCGAGGGCGGCCTTAAGTTCTAATAAGGAGGAATACTTTTGGCTACAAATATTGACGCATCAACATTAGATTTAAAAGAAAAGGTTGTCGCTATAAACCGTGTTTCCAAGACCGTTAAGGGTGGTAGAATTATGAAGTTCTCTGCTCTCGTTGTAGTTGGAGACGGCAACGGTATCGTTGGTTACGGTATGGGTAAAGCCGGCGAAGTTCCGGACGCTATCCGTAAGGGTATTGAAGACGCCAAGAAAAATCTTATTAAGGTATCCTTAAAGGGTACAACCATTCCGCACGAGGTTATTGGTGAGTTCGGCGCAGGCCGAGTTCTCTTAAAGCCTGCAGCACCCGGTACCGGAGTTATCGCAGGCGGTGCGGTTCGTGCCGTTGTTGAGACTGTTGGTATTTCCGACATTCGTACAAAGGCTTTACGTTCAAATAATCCTTGCAACGTAGTTCGTGCAACCGTAGCAGGTCTTGCATCATTACGTAGCGCTGAGGAAGTTGCGGCTATCCGTGGCAAATCAGTTAAGGAAATCGTAGGTTAAGGAGGAGCAGAATTATGGCAACTAAAAAGTCTGCTTGTCTTAAAGTAAAGCTTGTTAAAAGCATCATTTGTTCTAAGAAAGACCAAATAGCAACTGTTAAAGCACTCGGTCTTCATAAAATCGGTGATGAAAATATTCAGCCCGATAATGCTCAGACCAGAGGCAAAATCAACAAGGTAAGCCACCTCGTTGAGGTTACTGAGGTTAAGGCATAAGCCGAAAACCTTATAGGCCGCAAATGCGGCAATGCAGTGTAACTGCGAAATAAGCAAGGAGGTGCGAACAATGAAAATGCATGAATTAGCTCCGGCTTTAGGCTCCAAAAAGGAGGCTAAGCGCATAGGCAGAGGCCATGGTTCAGGTAACGGCAAAACCGCCGGTAAGGGCCATAAGGGTCAGAAAGCCCGTGCAGGTTACAGTCAGAGATTCGGCTTTGAAGGCGGTCAGATGCCTCTTCAAAGACGAGTTCCGAAGCGTGGCTTCAATAATATTTTCGCTGAAGAATGGGTAGCTATCAATGTTTCCGCTTTAGAAGTGTTCGAGGACGGTAGCGTTGTAGATGTTCAGGCTTTAGCTAGCAAAGGAATAATCAAAAAAGCAAACCTTCCTGTTAAGGTTTTGGGCAACGGTAAGCTTACTAAGAAGCTTGAAGTTAAGCTTAATGCTTATTCTGCTTCTGCTGCCGAGAAAATTGCTAATGCCGGCGGAAAGGCCGAGGTGATTTAATGTTAGAGACATTAAGAAATGCCTGGAAGGTAAAAGAAATCCGCAATAAGATTCTTTTCACCATCTTCGTTATAATCGTTTTCCGCGTAGGTTCGGTTATTCCGGTTCCTTTTGTAAATCCTGAGGCTCTTGCAACTGCAGCAGCATCGGGTGCTACAAATGACTTTTTCAGCTATCTTTCTATTTTAACGGGCGGCGGCCTTGAATATGGTGCAATCTTCGCCATGTCGGTTACCCCGTACATTAACTCTTCAATTATCATTCAGCTTCTCTGCGTTGCAATTCCTGCACTCGAGAGATTGCAGAAGGAAGGCGAAGAGGGACAGAAGAAGTTAGCTCAGATTACCCGTTATGCAACCGTTATCTTAGCTCTTATTCAGGGTATTGCCTACTTCATTTATTTGAAGAACGGCGGCGGTGAGCAGTCGACCTATTTGAGCGTTACAGGTGGCGCTACAGTATTTGCAGGATTTGTTATAGTTCTCGCGTTTACAGCTGGCTCTGCTCTTGTAATGTGGCTCGGTGAGCAGATTGACTCAAAGGGTATAGGCAACGGTATTTCCATTCTGCTTTTCGCAGGTATCCTTTCACGTGGACCTCAGGCGTTCCGTGCTTTATGGGGATACATTCAGTATGAGCAGTATGTAGCAGTAATCGGTATTATTTTAGCGTTCTTAGTTGTAATCGCATTCATCGTTTGGATGACTGCTGCAGAACGCAGAATTCCGGTTCAGTATGCTAAGAGGGTTGTTGGAAACAAGATGTATGGCGGCCAGAACACCCATATTCCGATTAAGGTTAATATGTCAGGTGTTATGCCCATAATCTTCGCTTCTTCAATTCTTATGCTTCCAACAATGATTTTAGGCTTCATGAAGAACACAAACACTTCTATGTATAAGTTCTTATCATTGTTCAGCGTTCAGGGCCTTTTCTACGCAGCAATCTATTTCATAATGATTATCGGTTTCGCATATTTCTATGCAACCATTCAGTTTAATCCTGTTGAAATGGCAAACAATCTGCGTAAGAACGGCGGTGCCATCCCCGGTATCCGTCCCGGAAAGCCCACATCTGATTTTATTTCAAAGATTTTATCAAGAATAACACTTATGGGAGCTATTTTCCTTAGTGCTATAGCAATTTTACCGATTATTATCGGCAATGTTGGCGGAATTAACATTTCGCTCGGCGGTACTTCGGTACTCATTATGGTTGGTGTTGCTCTTGATGTAGTTCGTAATCTTGAGTCCCAGATGATGATGCGTCATTATAAGGGATTCCTTGACTAAGATTTGAGGAGCAAATTTATGAAACTCATTCTTTTAGGTGCACCCGGTGCCGGCAAAGGCACTCAGGCTGAAATAATTTCAGAGAAATATAACATTCCCACCATTTCCACCGGCAACATTATTCGTGCTGCACTTAAAAACGGTACGGAAATGGGACTTAAAGCAAAATCATACATTGATGCAGGAAATCTCGTTCCCGATGATGTTGTTATCGGCATCATCAAGGAACGCTTAGCCGAGGATGACTGCCAGAACGGTTACATTCTCGACGGTTTCCCCCGCACCATTCCGCAGGCAGAAGCACTTGACAATATGGGCTTCGGTATCGATGCTGCACTTTCTATTGAGGTTGCAGATGAAGAAATCGTTAAGCGTATGTCAGGAAGAAGAGTTTGCGAGAAGTGCGGTGCCAGTTACCACACAGAGTATAAGAAGCCTGAAAAGGAAGGCGTATGTAACCTTTGCGGCGGTGCTCTTGTAATCCGTAAGGATGATGAGCCTGAAACTGTTCTTAACAGACTCGGCGTTTATCACGAGCAGACAGAACCGCTTAAGGATTACTATAAAGCCGCCGGAAAGCTTCTTATGGTAGAAGGTCAGGATAAGGTTGAGGATACAACCCGCCTTGTTCTTGCCGCATTGGAGAATTAAGTATGATAGTGCTTAAAACCGGTCGTGAGCTTAAAATAATGCGTGAAGCTTGCAGAATAGCGGCCGGAGCATTACAAATAGCAGGTAAGGCGGTTGAGCCAGGCATTAGCACGGCTGAAATTGATAAACTGGCTGAAGACTATATCAGAAGTCAGGGCGGAACCCCTAATTTTAAAAATTATCAGGGTTATCCCGCAACCGCCTGTATATCTATTAACAACGAGGTTATTCACGGCATTCCGTCTGCAAAGCGGATACTCAAAGAGGGAGATATAGTTAGTATCGACCTCGGTGCTGAGTTTCAGGGATACCACGGCGATAATGCTGCTACTTTCGCTTGCGGAGATGTTTCACCCGCAGCGAAGCGGCTGATGGATACAACCAAAGAGAGCCTTTACGAAGGCATCAAGAAGGCTGTATCGGGCGGCAGAATCGGTGATATCAGTAACGCAGTGCAGTCGTATGTCGAGGCTCGTGGGTATTCAGTTGTCCGCAAGTTCGTGGGCCACGGAATAGGTACCCATCTGCACGAAGCACCGGAAGTTCCGAATTTCGGAGCAGCCGGCAGGGGAATCCGATTGCTTCCGGGAATGACTCTTGCAATTGAGCCAATGATTAACGAAGGCTCAAGTGATGTTAAGATTCTTCCGGACGGATGGACTGTTCTCACAACTGACGGTTCGCTCTCGGCTCACTTTGAGCATACCATCGTCATAACGACTGATGGCCCCAAAATTATGACCTGTATCTGAGGTGTTATATGAAAGGGCAGATTGTGTGTTCAAAAGCGGGAAGAGATAAGGGTTACTTTTTGGTTGTGGTTGAAGAGAGTGATAAGTTCCTTTATGTTGCTGACGGAAAGGAACGTCCGCTCGAAAGACCAAAGCAGAAAAACCCAAAACATTTAATGCTAACAAACACCGTTTTAAATGAGGATAGTTTTAAAACCAACAAATCACTTAGAAAAGCACTTGCGGTTTACAGAGATACCGCAGTGAAAGGAGAAAAGTAATGTCTAAGTCAGATATGATAGAGCTTGAAGGCGTCGTTGTTGAGGCTATGCCAAACGCAATGTTTAAGGTAGAAATTCAGGGCGGTCATCAAATCCTTGCCCATATCTCAGGTAAACTTCGTATGAACTTCATAAGAATTTTGCCTGGTGATAAGGTAACTGTTGAGATGTCTCCCTATGACCTATCTAAAGGACGCATTACCTGGCGTTCAAAATAATGTAAGTTAAATTTACATTCAAAATTTCAAGGAGGTATAATCCGAATGAAAGTCAGACCTTCTGTTAAAAAGATTTGCGAAAAATGCAAAATAATTAAGCGCAAGGGAAAAATCATGGTTATCTGTGAAAATCCCAAGCATAAGCAGCGTCAGGGTTAATCCTGCGCTATCTAAAAAGAGAGGTGCAATATAAATGGCACGTATAGCCGGTGTTGACCTTCCGAACGATAAGAGAGTTGAGATAGGACTCACTTATATTTTCGGTATTGGTCTTACTACATCAAAGAAGATTCTTGCAGACACAGGCATTGATCCTGATATCAGAGTTAAGGATCTAAGTGAAGACGATATATCAAAATTGCGTGAATACATTGACCACAACCTTCAGGTTGAAGGTGATCGTCGTCGTGCAGTTGCATTTGATATTAAGCGTCTTATAGAAATCGGTAGCTACCGTGGAACACGTCATCGTAAGAGCCTTCCCGTTAGAGGACAGCGTTCTAAAACAAATGCACGTACCCGCAAAGGCCCGAAGAAGACTATCGCTAACAAGAAGAAGTAAGCGGAGGGGAGTTAAATAATGGCTAATCAGGGTAAAACAACAACCCGCAGACGCCGCGAAAAGAAAAACGTTGAACGCGGTGCTGCCCATATCCAGTCAACCTTCAACAATACAATTGTAACCATCACCGACACACAGGGT
>JAZSEU010000066.1:0-20768 GCA_045531855.1 Acutalibacteraceae bacterium | reverse complement strand
GCATCTTTTCTAATTTCAACACGGGGCGGAATACGCTCTAAAACAGTCTCCTCGGTTGCACGTATAAGTGTATCAGAGCCCTTTAAATAACTATAATCCTCAAGGTCAATAAGTCCTAATAAACCACGGCGGATTTTTCCATTTTTGAGTGTTCTTTCTATGTAAACATAGGAACTTTCGAAGGCATTAAAAACATCATTTTCTAGATATTCGCTCATGGTTTCATTAACCGTTGCTATCTTATCTGAATTATCCTCTTCAAGATATGCTTCGGGTAAAACAATGTTAAGTGCAGAGGGCTTATTTCCAACTGTTTTCTTTGTTTTTTCCCAATATTCAGGCTGAGAAGTATATTGGTCGCAAGCTATAACCGACCACTCCTCAAAATTTTTCTTCGGTAATAAAATATCCGCTGGCAAAAGATAAGCTTTTTTCATAAATTACTCCTTTAAGATACTAAACGGCCACCCGCGCGGGCAGCCGTTTTTTTTACTTATAATAAGAAAATTCAACCGCTGTTACAAGGTCTTCAATCGGGTCTAAGTAAACAGTTATTCCGTTTCTTCTGTCTCTCCTTGAAATAAAGTAATCAAGATAATATGAATTTTCAGACACTTTATAAAAATGCGATGGGGTGCCTAATGTATTGATAACATCAGTAATTGCCATTGTGTTGGTTATACCGTTAATATTAAACTCTGCATAGCTTTCAACATTTTTATAGAAATAGTTTTCAATTTTATATTTAACAATATAACATTTTGATAACTTTACGGAAGAACGGGAAGAATTATAAAACTGAACTGCTATAACATTTCCTTGGTCGTTAGTTATTGTAGCGTCAATAGTTTCGTATGCGAAAACAAGTGAGTTCTCGTCATACTTATTGCCCTCTGCTAAACGCCAACCATCTTCTTTTAATTGTTCGATTTTAACAGGGACCTCAAACTTGAAATCACCAAATATAGCATCAATATCAAACTTATTACCAAGATAGATATTAGAATAATTTTCTTCATCAAAAAGACTTATATCAAAATATTTTGACATAACCCTATCCGAAGACATAATCTTAGTATCTCCAACATCAATATGCTCGGCGTTATCTTCAGAGGAAACAGAAGAAACAACACCGTAATCCTCATCAACAGGACTGCATGCAGTGAAAGAAAATATTAGTAAGATTGAAAGACAAAATATTAAGATTTTACGCAAAACAGTCACATCCCTTCTATACTTTATATTGTATTCATAAAACATGCCATTGTCAATATCTATTGTATACATTTTTTAAGAAATGCCTCAAGTTTTCGGATTGTACCCTCTGTATCAACCAAAAAAGACAGCCCATGCTCAGCATTTTCAACAAGAAAAATCTCAGAATTTTTCTCTCTGCTTTTATATGCTCTCTCAGACATTTCGCAAGGCACAAAATTATCTGATTTTCCGTGAATAAAAAGAATTGGCAATTTTGATTTCTTAACTGCTTCACAAGTGTTAGCACAATAAAGGGAAAAACCGCCAAAAATCAAGCAACAAATATTTAGAAATGGGATAAAAAAGGATGGGTTAATCTTAAATGCTTTTTTGCCAACAACTTTTATAATATCAACTGGTGAAGTGAAACCGCAATCGGCGATAACACCAACAACATTTTTTGCCAGTTCCAACTCTGACGCTAACAGCACAGTTGTTGCCCCCATTGACATACCGCTGATTATAATTTTTTTAGGAGAAAATTGTTCGTTTAAAAACTCAACCCAGCTTACAACATCTCTTCTTTCCTTAATACCAAAGGTTATAAGCCTTCCCTCGCTAAATCCATGACTTCTCTGGTCAACAAGCAGAATATTAAAGCCGAAGTTCAGATACATCTTAACTGCACAGGAGAAGTCTCTTGCGGCTGAGGAACGGTAGCCATGAAACAAAAGGACAGTTTTATCGGAATTATTATTAAAATATCTCGCCTTAAGCTTTAAACCGTCAAAGCTTAAGGTTTCAACCCATTTAGGTTCTTTTGAATTGATAAAATCAATTCCCTCTGCAATTATTTTGTGGTGTTCTTTTAAGGGTAAATTAACAGGAGAATTCATATCATCCAAATCTCCGGTGTTAAGCCTTACAAATGCAAAAATAAAGAAATAACCGATAATTATTAAAAAGGCTAAAATTAATGCTATAACAATAAAAATCAAATAAATCACCTATAATATAATACCACAAATTGTAAAAAAGTTGCAATAAAAAATAAAGGCGGAATTTTTCCGCCTTTATTTTATTCTAAAACATATTTATTATAAACCTTTTTACCCTTTTTAAGAATAATTTCGCTTGCAAAATCTTCAGCGGTTAAGGAATATGCGGGGTCGGTAATTTTCTGGTCGTTAATACTAACACCGCCTTGAATAACAAGTCTTCTTCCCTCTCCTTTTGAAGTTACAAGACCTGCCTTAACCATCATATCAAGGACACCGATTTTGCCATCGGTCAAATCATCATTTGAGAGAGTAGTAGTTGGCATATTTTCATGAGAGCCAGCACCTGAGAATACGGCTCTTGCAGTTTCCTGGGCTTTTGTTGCCTCTTCTTCGCCGTGAACAAGCTTAGTTAGCTCGAAAGCCAAAATCTCCTTAGCGGTATTAAGCTGGCTACCCTCCCATGAATCCATTTTATCGATTTCTTCAAGAGGTAAGAAAGTAAGCATACGGATGCATTTTAAAACATCCTTATCACCAACATTTCTCCAATACTGATAGAACTCATAAGGAGAGGTTTTTTCAGCATCAAGCCAAACCGCACCCGAAGCAGTTTTACCCATCTTTTTACCCTCAGAATTGAGCAAGAGAGTGATGGTCATAGCATAAGCATCTTTACCGAGCTTTTTGCGGATAAGCTCAGTTCCGCCAAGCATATTAGACCACTGGTCATCGCCGCCGAACTGCATATTGCAACCATACTCCTTGAAAAGATGATAGAAGTCATAGCTCTGCATTATCATATAGTTAAATTCAAGGAATGAAAGTCCCTTTTCCATACGCTGCTTATAGCATTCAGCTCTTAACATGTTGTTAACCGAGAAGCAAGCACCAACATCCCTTAATAAATCTATATAATTAAGGTCTAAAAGCCAGTCAGCATTATTAACCATCTGAGCCTTGCCTTCACCAAACTCGATAAAGCGGCTCATCTGCTTTTTAAAGCAATCACAGTTATGCTGAATCTGCTCAGCGGTCATCATAGAACGCATATCGCTTCTGCCAGAGGGGTCGCCGATATAACCGGTTCCTCCGCCAATTAAAGCTATCGGTTTATTGCCTGCCATCTGCAAACGTTTCATAAGGCAAAGTGCCATAAAATGACCAACATGCAAGCTGTCAGCAGTAGGGTCGAATCCTATATAAAAGGTTGCCTTTCCGTTATTAACAAGCTCTTTGATTTCTTCTTCATCAGTAACCTGGGCAATAAGTCCTCTGGCTACAAGTTCATCATAAATTGTCATTTAAACTACTCCTGTCCAACAATTCCTTTGCGGAATTATATAAATTTTCTGTAAGCGAAGTGCCTGACATTATGCGGGCAATTTCGCCTATACGGTCCTCATATTTAAGCGGAGAAACCTTAGTAAAGGTTCTGCCGTTTTCGGTGAATTTTTCAATTAGCAGATGGTTATCTGCCTTTGCTGCTATCTGAGCTAAATGGGTAACACATATAACCTGACGGTTATCAGCAACCTTTTTAAGCTGAGTTGCAACCTTTTCGGCGGCAAAGCCACTGATACCTGTATCAATTTCATCAAAAATCATAGTGCCAACGGTATCTTTATCAAGAAGTGAACTCTTAATAGCAAGCATAATTCTTGAAAGCTCACCGCCTGAGGCGATTTTATGCATAGGTTTGAGTTCTTCGCCTGCATTCGCGGAAATTAAAAACTCAACGTTATCGCAGCCTCTTTTAGTATACCTTGATTGTTCGATTTTTGCCTTAAATTTAACAGAGGGCATATTAAGATACTCAAGCACATCGCAAACTTGTTTTTCAAAATTTAATGCCGCTTTTTTTCTGGTTTCTGAAAGTCTTGCACCTAAATCAACAAGATTTTCTTTAGAAGCCTCAAGAAGATTTGATAATTCCTCTTCCTTTTTTTCTGAAAAGGTAATGCTATCAAGCTCTTCCTTTGCGTTTTCTAAAAACTTGAGCATCTTTTCTTCACTATCGCCGTATTTTAACATAAGGCGTGAGAGCGTGTCAAGTCTTTCATTTATTTGATTAGAATCAAGGTCTTGAAGCTCTGCACTTAAAAGGTAAGAAGAAATATCTGAAGAAACATCTTCGCTTAAAGAAACAATTTCATTGAGCTTCGAAGTCAGCACCTCAAAGGTATTTCCACTAAGTAACGAGAGCTTTTTAGCAGCATTACGAAGCATAGTTAAAGCACCGTCAGCCGATTCATCACCTCTGAGAATTTCTTCAGCATAAGATAATGATTTAATAGTTATTTCTTTATTCTCTGCTGTTTTAAGGTCTTCTCTCAGCTTTTCGATTTCTCCAACCTTAATATCTGCCGCAGTCAGCTCATCTATCTGGAATTTAAGCATATCGGTTTTATATTGCTTTTCATCCTCATTCATCATAACATTCTCTAACTGACGTCTGATATTGTTAAGGTTTTTAAATTCACTGTAATATTCTTCTATATATGAAGAGTTAGACGCCATTGCATCAAGATAATCACAATGCTTATCAGGATTTAAAAGTGCTTGATTATCGTGCTGACCGTGAATATTAACAAGATAAGGTGCGATTTCTTTCAAAACAGTAGTATTAAAAGGCATAGAATTGATTTTTACAAGACCTTTACCGTTAAGACTCAGCTTCCTTGAAATAAGAATATTACCATCCTCATCGGGCTTTATATCATACTCTTTAAGTTGATTTAATACATAATCATCAAGCTCGCCGAAAACCGCAGAAACCAAGGCTGTATCAGACCCTGCACGGATTAAGTCCTTAGAAGTGCGTTCACCTAAAACAGCGTTGATTGCATCTATTAAAATTGATTTGCCCGCACCCGTTTCACCTGTAAGCACATTGAAACCGGAGGTAAATTCGATTTCGGTTTGTTCAATAACCGCAATGTTTTCAATATGTAAAAATTTAAGCATTATTATTCCGCCGTTAAATCAAAGAATTTAAGGATTCTGCTAATTGTTTAGACTGAGCTTCACCGCTTGTAACAATAATAACTGTATCGTCCCCCGCAAGAGAGCCGAGCATCATTTCGCCGAAAAGCTCATCAACAGTAACCGCAGCACTTGAAGCCATTCCGTTATAGCACTTAATAACAACGTTATTGAGAGAATAACTGACACTCTTAACTGCACCGCTGAAAAGAAGATGATATCGGTTGTCTTTTGCGGAATTAGCAGAATTGTTGTTCACAAGATATCTGTAATTCCCGTCCTTATCTCTTCCCTTAACAAGCTTTAATTCTCTGATATCACGGGAAACGGTTGACTGAGTAACATTAAAGCCAGCTTCCAACAAACCGTTCTGCAAATCTTCCTGAGTTAAGCAAATTTTTTCTCTTATAAGCTCAAGAATTTTTTCTTGTCTCTTAGTTTTCAATTTTATACACTCCTGCCATCCTTGAATTTATGTGAAAGGGTTTTATAGAAAGAGCGGTCATTAAGTCTGATAAGCTTAACTGTTTGTTCGCATTTCTTTATATAAACCTCGGTGAAAGGCTTAATAGCTGCAACCTTTCTACCGTCCAATGTTAAATAAATATCGGTTCTCTTTTTCGAAAAAGCTTTAAGCTTAACGGTCTTATCGGCACCGAGAATAATCGGCTTTGCAGATAAAGAATGAGAACAAATAGGTGTTATACAGAAGTTTTCAGTGTTAGGGTCGATAATTGGACCGCCTGCAGACATTGAATAAGCAGTTGAGCCTGTTGGGGTTGAAACAATAAGACCGTCTGCTCTATAGCTTATTGAATCTACGCCAACACTCGCAGTAATATCAACAATTCTTGAAATATAACCGCTTGTAACAACGGCATCGTTTAATGCATTATATTCGCCAATAACCTTGCCATTTTCAACAATACTCACATTGAGCATCATTCTGTTTTCGACAGAATATTCGCCCGTTTTGAGCTTTTTAATTAAATTAAGCTCGTTTTGTTCGATATTTGCAAGATAACCCATACGGCCTGCATTAATTCCAAGAATAGGCTTATTGTCCTTTGCGGCACGCTTTGCAAATCTTATAATTGTTCCATCGCCGCCGATAGTGACAATAATATCTGCAATTTTAAAAAGCTCTTCTTCAGGAGCACTTTTGAAATCAGTACCGCAGATACTATCGGGAATAAATGCATCAATATTTTCCTCTTTAAGCAGCTTACCGAGCTTTTCAACAACCTCAGATGCACCACGTTTATCTAAATTAGGAATGACCGCAACAACCAAAAGAAGACCTCCTTTATTTAAGAATTTAATGAGTTATATGAATTTTCAACTACCTGTTCAGCAGTAATTTCAGTTATAATTTCGGGATTTTCAGATTTTTCAATAAAGCAGAGATATTCAATATTTCCCTCAGGACCTTTAATTGGTGAAAAATCAAGACCTAAAACGGAAAATTTATTTTCAATACACAACTTTAAAATCTTTTCAACAACAGAGATATGAACCTTTTTATCTCTTACAACTCCCTTTTTGCCGACATTTTCTTTGCCTGCTTCAAACTGAGGCTTAATAAGACAAACGGCTTTTCCGTTATCTCTTAGAAGTTCACGCATAACAGGAAAGATAAGAGAAAGCGAAATAAAAGAAACGTCAACCGAGGCAAAATCCAAGCTATCGGGAACTTGTTCTTTTGTTACATACCTGAAGTTAGTACGTTCAAGGTTGATTACACGCTCATCTGTGCGAAGTTTCCAGGCAAGCTGACCGTAACCCACATCGATAGAAAAAACCTTTTTGGCACCGTTTTGGAGCATACAATCGGTAAATCCTCCTGTTGAAGCACCAATATCTGCACAGATACAATTTTCAAGACTTATATCAAATGATTTCATAGCCTTTTCAAGCTTCAAACCGCCACGGCTTACATACTTAAGGGTTTCCCCTCTGACTTCGATTATATCATCCGCTTTAACGGTTGTTCCCGCTTTATCAGACTTTTGATTATTAACAAAAACAATACCGGACATTATAAGAGCCTTTGCCTTTTCACGACTTTCACAAAAGCCGCCCTCAACAAGAGCCACATCCAACCTTAATTTTTCTGCCATTTTATTCCCTGCCGATTATACTAATCATCGAATTTTTATCAAGCCTATTATTTTCAAGAGCCTTTGAAACACTGGATGACGGAACAAAATTATTCTCAATCGCAGTATTGACAAACTTGCCCTTAAAGCCTTTTTCAAGAAGAGCAGAGCCTAAATGCTCTCCGATACCGCCGCTTTTTATACCCTCTTCGAAGAAATAAATTTCTTCATAAGAAGCGATTTTCTTGATATCGTCCTCTGATAAAGGATAGATTTTATTAAGCTTAACGATATCGATATTTTCAATACCTGAAGCCTCAGAAAAAAGTCTGCCATAGGTTACAATAGCCCTATTAGAGCCTCTTTTAATAAAGCTAACGTCTTCAGTTTTATCAAACTCTAAGGTTTCTTTTTCAGAGCCTCTCGGATATCTGACTGCACAGATTTCATCACTTTCAACCGCATGGCAAATTCTATATTGCAGTTCCTCAAAGTTACAAGGTGAATAAACATTCATTCTTGGGATATTTGTTAAGAACGGGACATCGAAAACTCCCTGATGAGTTTCACCATCTTCACCGACTATACCCGCTCTATCAACAAGTAGTTTTATCGGGAAATTGCCTGTTGCAGAGTCATGAATAATCTGGTCATAGGCTCTTTGTAAAAATGAAGAGTAAACAACGAAGAAAGGCTTTAACCCCTCTTTTGCAAGAGCCGAACTGAATGTTAATGCATGTTGCTCGGCAATACCAACATCGAAAAATCTCTGCTTATACTTTGTTGAAAATTCGTATAGACCTGTGCCCTCTGTCATAGCGGCGGTTATAGCACAAATTTTACTATCATTTTCTGCTAAATCGCAAAGGGTTTTTCCGGCAACAGAAGAAAAGGTTATATTATTGCTAACTGCCGCACCCTCTGCAATATCAAAGGGAGAAACACCATGATAATCCTTAGGCATCATTTCGGCATATTGATAACCCTTACCCTTAGTTGTTATAACGTGAATTAAAGATGGTCTTGAATAGCTCTTAGCAACATTAAAAAGCGATTCAAGGGCTTCGATATTATGACCGTTAACGGGACCTAAATAATTAAAGCCCATTGCGGTGAAAATATTGTTTCTATAAACTATACCCTTAACTATTTCCTTAATAGCAGAAATAAGATTATTAAGGGGTTGACCGATTAAAGGAATTGCAAGTAAAAACTTACTTAGGGCGAATTTAAAATGATGGTATTTAGGCTTGTTTCTCATTTTTGTGAGACTTCGAGCCATAGCACCAACATTTTTTGAAATCGACATTTTATTATCATTTAAAACAACAATAAAATTATTTCTGCCGCTTCCCGCATTGTTAAGAGCTTCATATGCCATACCGCCTGTCATAGCACCGTCTCCAATTACGGCAACGGCAGTTCCCTCTTCGCCTTTTAGCTTTTTAGCTTTATAAATTCCGTAAGCCGCAGAGATGGAGTTACTGCTATGCCCTGTAATAAAAGGGTCATGCTCACTCTCAAAAGGCTTCATAAAGCCTGATATTCCGCCCTCTGTTCTAAGTGTGCTGAAATCATCAAATCGACCTGTCAAAAGCTTATGAGTATAACATTGATGACCAACATCGAAAATGATGGCATCCTTAGGTGAAGAGAAAGCACGGTGCAAAGCAACAGTTAACTCGACTGCTCCAAGATTAGATGCCAAATGGCCTCCATTTTTTGAAACAGTTGAAATAATACAGTCTCTTATCTCGTTGCAAAGAACTTGCAGCTGAGCATTATTCAGTTTTTTAACATCCTCAGGGGATTTGATTTTGCTCAAAACCGAGTATTCCAAACTTCAACATCCTTTAATAATTTCTATCGAGTAAATATAGGGTTAATTCCTTTAAAAATTCAGTATCGCCGCCGATTAAATCGAGAAGTCCGATAGCTTCTTTTGTAAGCATTTCAGCCTTAGTCTTTGCTTTTTCAATACCAACAAGCGAAATAAAAGTTGTTTTATCATTCTCAATATCGCTGCCGATAGGCTTTCCAAGAAGCTTTTCATCGCCCGTGATATCAAGAATATCATCGATAATTTGAAAAGCCAAACCGACATTAAGAGCATAATTAGCAGCAGTTTGAATGACATTTTCATCGGCACCTGCAATAATCGCACCAATTTCGGCAGCGGCAGAAAGTAAGGCACCCGTTTTTCTTAAATACATAACTCTTAAAGAGTTAATATCGGGTTTATTAACCTCAAAATCAAGGTCCATAACCTGACCGCCTATCATGCCATTAGCCCCTGCTCTTTTTGCTAAAACCGAAATAGCTTTAACCTTTTTATCATCAGAAATATTTGCGTTAGAGGCAACCGAAAAAGCGGTTGTTAATAAAGTATCCCCCGCAAGAAGAGCTATATCCTCGCCATACTTTATATGGCAAGAGGGTTTGCCTCGTCTAAGGTCATCATTATCCATACAAGGTAAATCATCATGGATTAAAGAATAAGTGTGTATCATCTCAAGAGCAATTGCAAAATCAATAGCCTCTTCCTGTTTTCCGCCCAAAGCCTTGCAAAATTCAAGCATAATAACAGGTCTTATTCTTTTACCACCTAAAAGCAGACTGTATCTTGCAGCGTCAACAACCTTTTTATATTCAGTATCTCTTTCGGGGAAAATTTCATCAATTCTTCTTTCAATTAAAGCAGAATATTCCTTTAAAGTGTTTTCAATCACTCTTCTTCACCCTCAATTTCTGCAAGTTCAACAATTCTTTTCTGGGCATTTTCAAGGGTTGTTCGGCATTCACCCGTAATCTTAATACCCTTTTCAAAAAGCTCTATTGATTCTTCAAGCGAGCATTCACCGTCTTCAAGACGGTTGATAATTTTTTCAAGCTCTGAAAGTTTCTTTTCAAAATTCATTTCGCTCATAAATATCCCCTTTCTCAATTTTGGTTACCTGAGCGGATGCCTTGCCGTTTTTAAGGCGAAGTTCTAATATATCTCCGATTTCAAAATCTTCAACAGAGTTAACGGTTTTTCCGTTAACAGAAACGGTTGAATATCCACGAGATAAAACCTTTAAAGGACTTAAAGCATCAAGCTTTGCAATTCTTTCGGCTAAAATATTTTCTCTTTCCTTAACTATGGAAAAGGCTTCATTTATTAGTTTATCCGATGCCCTATCTAACTTTTCAAACCTTGAGTTTATAAAATAATCTACGGGATTTTTAAAAATTTTGGAAGATAGAACATTTTGAAGTCTTTGTTCGTCAAGTTCAAGTTTTGATAACAAATCTTTTTTTAGAATAGTCTCGTAATTTTCTAACTGCTCGAGCATTTCACCCATATCCGGAACTGCAAGCTCAGCCGCCGCAGATGGTGTTGGAGCTCTTAAATCTGCAACAAAATCGCAAATAGTAAAATCGGTCTCATGCCCGACTGCAGAAATAACAGGAACGGGAGATTCGAAAATTTTGCGGGCAAGCTCTTCGTTATTAAAAGCCCATAAGTCCTCTATAGAGCCGCCGCCTCTGCCGATAATGATAACATCGGCAACCGAAGCCTTGTAAACACGCTCGAGTGCATCAAGCATTTCGGGTACCGCAAGTTCTCCCTGAACAGAAACGGGGCATAAAATTACACGGGATAAAGGCCAACGGCGTGAAAGTATATTCATTATATCTCTTACTGCCGCACCAGTTTTTGAGGTAATTACCGCTATATTTTCAGGGTATTTCGGAAGCGGTCTTTTATTTTCGGCTAAAAAAAGTCCCTCTTCAGAAAGCTTCTTTTTTATCTGCTCAAACTGAAGAGCAATATCACCAAGACCTGAAGCGGTCATTTCCTCGGCATAGAACTGATACAGACCGTCCTTTTCATAAAGCGATACCTTGCCTCTTAGAACAACCTTTACTCCATCCTCAACTTTAAATTTAATTTTCGAGGCAAAGGAGCGGAACATAACGCAGCGAATAGAAGCATCGTTATCCTTTAAGGTGAAATAAAGATGACCGCTTGAATAATGATTTTTAAAGTTCGAAATTTCGCCCTCAACTAAAATATCGCTAAGGCGGATATCACCCTCTAACAGAGAGCGGACATATAAATTCAGTTGCTTTACCGATATAGCCTGATTTATCATAACTTTCTAACAATGGTTGCTAAAATTCCGTTAACAAAGGAAGCATCTTCCTTTGTTGCATATTTCTTGCATAATTCAACTGCTTCGTTAATCGAAACTGCATTCGGAATTTCTTCCATAAACTTTATTTCAAAAATAGCAAGTCTTAAAACAGATAGGGCGGTTTTAGAAATTCTTTCAATTCTCCAACCAACTGCATTTTCAGAGATAGAAGCATCAATAAGCTCGATATTATCAAAAACACCTTTAAAAACAGTAGTGATATATTCATCCGTTTTTAGTTCTCTTACCTCTTTTGCAATTTCAAGAATGTCTTCAACTGAGCTATCATTAAAGGCCTTTTCAAAGATTAAAATAAAGGCTTCTTCTCTTGCTATTTTCCTTGTCATAAAGCAACCTCTTTCTATATTAAAGATATAAGTATATTTATTATACAAGAAAATATGCATAATTTCAAGCATAATAATGAATATTTTTTAATAAAAAAACCTCCCTTTCGGGAGGTTAGATTAAAAGTAGTTGATAAGTTCTCCAGCATCTTCTAAAACAAAATCAGGCTTTTCATTGGAGTTGTTAAGAATATCATAGGTTGTTTCGCCGCTGAGTACCAAAACCGAAATTGCTCCTGCATTTATTCCGCTTTTAATGTCGGTATAAATTCTATCGCCTATAACTGCAGTATTTTTCGGGGCAATACCGAATTTTTCCATAGCGAGTTTTGGCATTAATTCGGAGGGTTTGCCGATAACAATAGGTCTTTTCCCCGTTGCATTAAATATCATTTCGCAAACGCTTCCACAGTCAGGAACGCTACCGAACTCGGTAGGACAAACAAAATCAGGGTTTGTTGCGATGTAAGGAACATTACGTGATAGCAAAATTTTGCAAACATCCTCAAGCTTTTTAAAGGTAAGCTCGGTATCAAAGCCCATAACAACACAATTCACCTCGTCAATATTATCGGTGATTTTAAAGCCCTCTTTTTTAAGCTCGGCTTTTAAAGACTCGGTGCCGCAAACATAGAGAATGGCATCTTTATGATTTTTATTAAGGTAATAAGCAGTGGCTTGTGAGGAAGTTAAAAAATCTTCCTCTGTTGCCTTAATTCCCAACTTTTCAAGTTTCTTAACATAGTCGACAACGCTTTTTGATGAATTATTCGTCATAAATAAATAACGCTTGCCGCTTGTCTTAATTTTCGAAAGTAATTCTTTAGTAAAATCATAAAGTCTGTTCCCAAGATATAAAGTTCCATCCATATCAAATAGGAAGAGTTTAACGTTTTCTAATTTTTTCATTGCCTTATCCCTAAAACAATTATTGCTCTATCACATAAATAACATTTTAAAAACTTTTAATATATTTATTAAGCTCTGCAACAGGAAGACCGACAACATTGAAATAATCACCATTGATTTTTTTAACAAAAAGTCCGCCTCGTTGCTGAATACCGTAACCACCCGCCTTATCATAAGGCTCATCAGTTTTAATATATTCCTCGATTTCCCTATCGGAAAGATTGAAAAACTCAACCTCAGTTACAGAGGAAAAAGAAAGAGTTTTATCTTTATATGCCAAAGCACAGCCCGTTATAACCTTATGGACATTTCCCGAAAGGGTTTTAAGCATAGCTCTGGCATCATCTATATCCTTTGGTTTGCCGAGAATTTTGCCGTTTAGCAAAACTGAAGTATCAGCACCTATAACAAGAGAACATTTATTAGTTTCAGCGATATGCCTCGCCTTTAATAAAGCCAAATATTCGGGAGCGTCTTCATTTTTAATATACTCAGGAACGATTTCAGGAATATCTGCAGGCAAACAGATATAATCGCTGAAAATCATTTTAATCAGTTCTTTTCTACGGGGCGAAGCAGATGCTAAAATTATATTTTCAAATTTCATTATTTATTACACTCCCGTAATAAAGGTTGGCATTTCTTCTTCCCTGTTTTTAGCTATATGAATGTTATATTCCGCTATAGCAAATCTTGAATGAACTGCATAAGAGGCTAAAAAATAAGGAAGAACAAAAACTAAGGGAATAACAAGAACGGACAGCAAAATCCAGCCAAGAAAACCGAAAATTAAATATAAAAACTCGAGCGATGTTTTCTTGGAAATCACCTTTGACATATGGATAGCCTCTTCAACATCCATATTTCCATCTGCAACAAATAAAATGGGAGCTATATAGAATTTCAATGAATGTAAAATCACGATAACAAATGCAATAGTACTTAAAAATATATAAGCATAAGATAGATTGGCAGCCCAGATGGGTATTGCGAGGTTAAAATGCTCAAATACATTTCCCATAGAAATAACTCTTGCAAGAATTGCAGGAAGAGATACCAACGCCGCAAGAGGAATTATTCTGATAAGAGTTAAAGCAAAAAGTTTTAATGCCTTTAAATACAGCTTTTTTTCGGAAAAATAAAAAAACACGGTTATCGGGTTATCATTAACGGCAAAAAGCAACCTCCAGATATAACGAAGAGTTCCTAAAAATAGCGGTGAAACTGCAAAAATCAGATACGCAATACCTAAAATATTTGTAATCAAAGAAGGCAAGAAAATTTCAAGAAGCGAAATGATAAAAAGTCCGATAAAAACGGAAAAAATTAAAATAAGACAAGAAAACACCGTTTTTAAATATTTACCCTTAAGGGCGGTTAAAGCGGTAATTTTAATAACATTGTTTCCGGCTTTCATCATATATCAACTCCTTAATTTAATATACCATCTCTATTGCTGTTCTTTGTTGCTAAAATGTTAATTTTGCATAGTTTGCCATAATCTTTTTGGTACCGACATTTTCAAAAGCAATTTCAAGCATTGTATCATTACCTGCAGGTGTAACCGATAAAATCATACCTTTACCAAAAGTTTTATGACCTACCTCCATACCAACCGAATATGTAACGCTTGGTTTGTTTTCGGATTTCGGCTTGGAATTATTAAGAAAACTGCTTGAATATGAATATTCATTTTGTGGTTTATAATAAAAATCCTTAACAGTATCTACTTTCTTTACATAACCGCCAATATCGCAGAAATCCTCGGGAATTTCCTTTAAAAAACGGGAAGGCATATTGCGGTTGGTGGCACCAAAAAGCATTCTCATAAATGTGTTTGTAACAGTAAGCTTTTTCTTTGCCCTTGTTATTGCAACATAAGCCAAACGCCGTTCTTCTTCAATTTCCTCAGGTCCGCCGTAAATCGACTGATTACCTGGAAAAATCCCCTCTTCCATACCAACCAAATATACATTATTGAATTCAAGACCCTTAGCAGAATGAACGGTCATTAAAACAACTTTATCATTATCACTGTCAAGTGCATCAATATCACTTACCAAAGCAATTTGCTCAAGAAAATCAGAAAGTGATGGCTCATCAGTTTCAAGCTCATACTGAGTGATATTTGAAGCAAATTCCTTAACGTTTTCGAGTCTTTCAGCACCCTCTTCTCCCTCTAACGAAAGAGCGGTTGCATATCCCGTTGCCTGAAGCATTGCTTCAAACAACTCGGAAATAGAAAGACTATCAGATAGCTCGGTTAACTGGTCAATAATTCTGCAGAAATTCAAGATTTTAGCACTCGCTCTTGAAAGTGCAGCATATTCATCTGCACTCTTAAGCACTTCAAAAAGCGAAACACCAAGTCCTGCTGCAATTTCGGCGGCCTTGTTAACGGTTGTATCACCAATTCCTCTTCTTGGCTCGTTGATAATTCTTCTAAGCCTCAAATCATCGGAATTGTTGTTAATAAGATGAAGATAAGCAATAACATCTTTGATTTCCTTGCGGTCATAGAATCGGTTGCCGCCGATAATCTTATAGGAAATTCCGCTTCTTGCAAAAACATTTTCCATTGCATTTGACTGAGCGTTCATTCTGTAAAGAACTGCGTGGTCTGAAAATTTTTCACCGCGTCTTACATTTTCAAGTATACTATCAGCAACAAACCTAGCCTCTTCACGCTCATCGGAAGCCGTATAAACAGTGATTTTTTCGCCTTCACCATTATCTGTCCACAAGGTTTTTCCTTTTCTGCCTCTATTATTTGCAATAACTCTGTTAGCAGCATTCAGAATATTCGAGGTTGAGCGGTAATTTTGCTCAAGTCTTATGGTTTTTGCGTTCTTGAAATCATCTTCAAAATTCAAAATATTTTCAATTGTTGCCCCTCTGAAGCGGTAAATACTCTGGTCATCATCACCAACAACGCAGATATTATTTCTGCCTGATGCCAAAAGACTTACCAGAACATACTGAGCATAGTTTGTATCCTGATACTCATCAACCATAACATAGTGAAATTTATTAGTATAATATTCGAGGATATCGGGATTATTATCAAGGAGCATAACTGTATGATATATCATATCGTCAAAGTCCATCGCATCGGCAGATTTGAGTCTATTTTGATATATAGAATAAAGTTCAGCAACAATTTTTTGTCTAAAATCAGAGCCAATTTTCGCTTTGTATTCCTCAGGAGAAATAAGCTTGTCCTTAGCAGATGAAATTGCAGATAAAACCGACTTATGCGAAATCATTTTATCGTCAATATTATTCTGCTTCATAATTTCTTTCATCAGTCTGCGTTGGTCATCTGTATCATAAACTGTGAAATGCGAGGTGAATCCAAGGATTTCAGCATTTCTTCTTAAAATTTTTCCGCAAACCGAATGAAAAGTGCCAGCCCATAAATCAGTTGCCTTATCCCCTAATTTTTGAGCAATTCTATCTTTAAGCTCTCCTGCTGCTTTATTTGTAAAAGTAATAGCTAAAATCTGCCAAGGCATTGCGGGTTTAACCGAGAAAATACCTTCAGGGATAATATCCGAAATACCGTTTAAATAGTCCTCTCCCCATTTAATATCGGCATCACTTATTTCAGGTATAAAATCACTCTGATAAGCGTTTCCGAACTCAACAAGGTTGAGTATTCTGTTAACTAAAACGGTTGTCTTACCGCTTCCAGCACCCGCTAAAACGAGCAACGGGCCGTTAACAGTTGTAACAGCCTCAAATTGACGGTCATTCATACGACCAAAATATTTTTTTATTACTTCACGTCTGAGTGTCAGAAAATCCATAAAATGCTCCAAAAACTTAATATCTTATATAATACTATTTTGTATAATAAAAGTCAAATAAAAGAATTCTTGCTAAATTGCAAGATATATGTTATACTGTTCACAATCAAAAATAAAGGACTGAAAAAAATGTCTATAGGATTTAGAAAAAGCCTTTTGGGATTTAATTGCAATGATGTTCTCGAATATATTGAAAGAACTCATAAAACCTTTAAAGAAAAGGAAAATAAATTAAATTCAAAGGTTGAAAACATTACAAATGAATTAAATATTTCTAAAGCCGACTTTGAAAAGCTTTTAGCTGAAAAGGCTATTGTTGACGCAAAGCTTGCAGAGTTTAACGCAAAATACGATGAAATTGAGCGTTTATCCGAGAATATCGGCAAGCTTTATCTTGTTGCACAGGCAAATGCTAAAGCTATTATGACAAGCAGTAAAGAAAGTGCTGATATCTCTTTTGAAGAGGTTAATAAAAACATTTCTTCAATTGATGAGGCACACGAATCATTAAAGGAAATTAGAGCAGAAATCACAAGAACTTCAGACGAATTTATTTCTGAGGTTGACAGACTTATGAATTCACTTAGCGTTACTAAAATTCAAATTGCCGAAAACAAAGATACCGCCGATAATGCTCAAAAAGAATTTTCTGAAGTTTACGAAGCGATAGTTAAATGAGAGAATTTTATTTAACCACAGAGAATTTAAAGAAAAATGCCGAAAATCTTCTTGCAGGCGATAAAATATATTTATCCGGTACGGTTTTCACAGCCAGAGATGCGGCTCACAAAAGAATTTTTGAGCTTTTAAAAAACAATAAGCCTCTGCCCTTTTCCATTAAAGATTCGGTTATTTACTATGCCGGACCAACTCCGACACCTGAAAACAAGGTAATTGGCAGTTGCGGACCGACTACTTCAAGCCGTATGGATAGCTTCACTCCCCATCTTTTAGATTTGGGACTTTGTGCAACTATCGGTAAAGGAGAAAGAAACGAAGCGGTTGTTGATGCAATTATTAAAAACAAGGCCCTTTATCTTTGTGCTATTGGCGGTGCAGGTGCTCTTGCAAGCCTTAGTATTACCGAATGTGAAGTTATCGCTTTCGAAGATTTAGGTTGTGAATCTATAAAGAAATTAACCTTTAAAAATTTCCCTTTGTTTGTTGGAATTGATACTAAAGGCAACAAAATATTCAAATAAAAAAGTCCGTTTACACGGACTTTTTTCTATATATAATTTCGTTTTTCTCTTTTATTAACCCCTATTATTCCGCCGATTATTGCCGATAACATAAAAATAATCAGGTGAAATAAAGTATTAAATGTTATTGCACCGTCATCAACAATTAAGGATATAAGCGTTACAATGCCAAAGGTGATTATACCTATAATTGCACCGTTTATAAGACCTTTTTGTCCGATTTTCTTAGCGGCATAAAAACCCCCAGCAAAGCAGCCAGCTGCAACGCTGACAGTTCCAAAAACTGCCGAATATTCAAATCCTATCTCTCCTAAATACATAATCACAGCAAAAATGAATATAAAAATAGCAGTTACAACAGTTTCAAGCAATATTGCTTTCAGAAAAACAGAACTTTTATTATTTTGAGCCTCTTTTTTCATGAAAAACCCTCCCGAACATTAAATGTTTATTCGGGAGGGTTAAATATTATTACTAATTATTTTGCAGGAGCATCATCATGAACAGTTAAGTTGCTCTGAAGAGCCCAACGAGCGATGGTAATCTTAGAATGGTCGCTGATAGATTCCATAACAATGGTATCCTCTTTAAGAGAAATCACTCTGCCATAAAGACCGCCGATTGTTACAATCTCATCGCCAACCTGAAGATTTTCACGCATCTTCTTTTCTTCCTTCTGCTTTTTACGCTGAGGACGAATCATAAGAAGATACATAGCACCGAAAATAACAACAAGGTAAATTACCATAAACCAAATACTGCCACCCTGTTGACCTTCAGCCGCTGCAGCTAATAAAATAGGATTAAAGTCCATTATTTTAACCTCCAAAAATTCATTATTGCCATTATACTAGATATTTTAAGGTATTTCAAGAAAAATTTGTAAATTTATATTCTGGTTGAATAAATTTCTTCCTTTTCCCTTTTAAATTCCGCAAATCTTCCCTCGTCTAACGCATTTCTGATATCTATCATAAGATGATTATAGAACCAAAGATTATGCGTAACGAGAAGTCTTTGCGAAAGCATTTCCTCTGCTTTTAAGAGATGGCGGATATAAGCCTTACTGTATCTCTTGCAAACGGGACAGTCGCAGTTAATATCAATCGGAGTCATATCGTGGTCATACTTCTTGTTATTGATGTTTATAATGCCTTGGGAAGTAAATAAATGTCCATGTCTGGCATTTCGGGAAGGCATAACGCAATCGAAAAGGTCAACACCCCTTTCAACTGCATTAAGAATGTTAGCGGGTGTTCCAACTCCCATAAGATAACGGATTTTATTCTTTGGCATAACAGGGGCAACATTATCGATTATATCATACATAACCTCGGCAGGCTCACCAACAGCCAAACCGCCAATTGCATAACCGTCAAGGTCGAGCTCGGCAATTTCTTTCATATGGTTAACCCTTAAATCAGCATAGGTACAGCCCTGATTTATACCAAACAGCATCTGTTCTTTATTAACAGTATCATCAAGAGAATTGAGTCTCTTCATTTCTGCCTGACAGCGTTTTAGCCACCTTGTTGTTCTCTCGCAAGAGGCCTTGGAATATGAATATTCAGCAGGGTTTTCAACACATTCATCAAAAGCCATTGCTATAGTTGAGCCTAAGTTAGACTGTATTCTCATACTCTCCTCAGGTCCCATAAAAATACGCTTACCGTCAACATGGCTAGCGAAAGTTACACCCTCCTCCTCAATCTTGCGAAGAGAAGCAAGTGAAAAGACCTGAAATCCTCCGCTATCGGTTAAAATAGGTCCGTCCCAAGTTGTGAATTTATGAAGACCGCCACAGTCCTTAATAAGCTCGTCCCCTGGCCTTACATGAAGATGATATGTGTTCGAAAGCATTACCTGACAGTCAAGTGCTTTAAGGTCCTCAGCAGAAACAGCACCCTTGATAGCACCGGCAGTTGCAACATTCATAAAAGCAGGGGTTTGAACAGTTCCTCTGTTGGTTACAAACTCTGCTCTTCTTGCATTTTTTTCCTCTTTTATCAGTTTATACATTTTTTCTCCTTAACAAATAAGCATAGCATCGCCGAAGCTGAAGAAACGGTATTTTTCCTCAACGGCTATCTTATAAGCGTTCATAGTGTTATCATATCCCGCAAAGGCGGATACCAACATAATAAGAGTGCTTTCAGGCAGATGGAAGTTGGTTATAAGTCCATCCATACACTTGAATTCATACCCGGGATATATAAAGATTTCGGTATCCCCTGAGCATTCCTTTATCTCACCGTAAGTGCGAGCAACACTCTCAACTGTTCTGCAGCTAGTTGTTCCAACGCAAATCACTCTGCCGCCCTGAACCTTGGTTCGATTTATAATATCGGCATTTTCTTTTGATACAAAATAATGCTCCGAGTGCATTTTATGCTGCGTTACATCATCAACCTTAACAGGTCTGAATGTTCCAAGTCCTACGTGAAGAGTAACATATGCTATATTAATTCCCTTTTCTTTTAAGGAATTGAGCATTTCGTTTGTAAAATGAAGTCCCGCAGTTGGAGCGGCAGCGGAGCCTAATTCCTTAGAATAAACAGTCTGATATCTTTCTTTATCTTCTAATTTTTCCTTGATATATGGAGGCAGAGGCATTTGACCAACTTCATCAAGGCAAGCAAAAAATTCACCGTTTGGAAAAAATTTCAAAATTCGGTTTCCATCCTCTAAAACCGCAATTACCTCGGCAGAAAGATTATCTGAAAACTTGAATTGATACCCCTCTTTTGCTTTTTTGCCGGGTCCTGCTAAACATTCCCAAACATTTTGCTCTTTTTGTTTTAGCAAAACAAACTCAACAATGGCACCTGTATCAACCCTGGTGCCATAAATTCTTGCGGGCAAAACCCTTGTATTATTAAGCACAAGGCAATCCCCCTCTTTTAGATAATCAAAAAGAGAAGAAAATGAAGTATGAGTTATATTACCGCTTAATTTATCCAAACATAAAAGGCGTGAAGTATCACGTTTTTTTAAGGGTGTTTGGGCAATAAGCTCTTCGGGTAAATTATAAAAAAAGTCGC
>JAZSEU010000062.1:0-32620 GCA_045531855.1 Acutalibacteraceae bacterium | reverse complement strand
GCTTCATCTGAAAGCTCTAAATAATCCTGAATCTGTGCTACAAACAGTTTTGCAACACTGCTCATACCGCCTCGAATAATTCCCCAAACATAACCCTCTTTTTCATTGAGACCTAAATATTCTTCCGCTTTCCTGACATCGTTAAAATCAGCAGTTTCGAGCCAACCCAAGAGTGTAGAATTATCGTGTGTGCCCGCATAACAAATGCAGTTATTTATATAGGCATGCGTCAAATAGTTGCTCGAATCTCTCGAATCGAAAGCAAACTCCAAAACCTTCATTCCGGGGAATTCAGAATCTTCAAGAAGCTTAATAACCTCAGGAGAAGGATATCCCAAGTCCTCAGCGATAAACTGAACCTCAGGGAATTTGCGTTTAAGCTCACCTATTAAAGCCATACCGGGTCCCTTAACCCATCTGCCGCTAATAGCATTTTTTGCTCCGAACGGAACTGCCCAGTAACTTTCAAAGCCACGGAAATGGTCGATACGGATAACATCATATATCTTACTTGCACCCGAAATTCTGTTTGCCCACCAGCTATAACCGTTTTTCTCCATAGCCTCATAGTCATAAATAGGATTGCCCCAAAGCTGACCTTCGGCGCTAAAGTAATCGGGTGGAACTCCTGCAACAGAAGTCGGTATATTCTTTTCATCAAGCAAAAAGTTTTCGGGTGAAGCCCAAACATCAACCGAATCAAGTGCAACATAAATCGGCAAATCACCAATAATACCTATTCCCTTTTCGTGAGCATAATTTTTTATATCGTTCCATTGTTTAAAGAAAAGATACTGCACGTAAATAAAGAAATTTATATCCTCTTTAAGTAATTCTTTATACTTCTCAATCGATTCTGATTTTCTGAGTCTTATATCCTCATCTTCCCAATCAAGCCAAGATTTCATGCCAAAATGGCGTTTAAGTGCCATAAAAAGTGCAAAATCGGGGAGCCAGTTCACATTCTCAGATAAGAAATTTCGAATTTCTTTGCGTTCCTTCTCAAAACCTCTCTCCATAGCCTTTTTAAGAAGAGTTAATCTGTTTTCATATAAAATACCGTAATCAACTCTATCCTCACGGGTGAACCATTTGACCGATTTGACCTCTTTCTCTTCCAAAAGGCCTTCCTCTATCAGAGAATCAAGGTCTATAAAATAGGGATTTCCCGCATAGATAGAAGGGCTCTGATAGGGGGAATCTCCATAGCTTGTCGGTCCTACGGGCAAAATCTGCCACCAAGACTGGTTAGCCTTTGCCAAAAAGTCTATAAACTTTTTAGCCTCTTTTCCCAAAGTGCCAATACCGTAGGGTGAAGGCAAGGAAAAAATCGGCATTAAAATCGCACTGCTTCTTGAAGAAAATTTATCCTTTAACAACATTTTTATCTCCGATAATATGTATATTTGCAAACAGCACAGTCGGGCTTGACTGTGCTGTTAAGTTTATTTGAAACTTATAAAACCGTAGCTTTCAAGGATTTGAAAGTATTTTGCAAGGCGTTCATATAAAGGCTCTGCCTTTTCGCCGAAATGCTCTTTTACCATCTTTCCAATTTCAGTTATGTCCTTTTCCCCGTCAATAATAGGCCAGACAAAGCTTCCCATTTCATCGAGGTGAACATAACTAATCCTGGGTTTTTTAAATAACTTCTGAGCAATTCTATTAAAAACGCCCTTATTTTCAACAAGCAGAGTTACCTGCCCGTTTTCATCGGTTTCAAAGCCCAAGCCCTCTTTATGAAGAGGAATTTTTTCTAAATAATTTTGCGCTTCTTTCATATTACTTCGCACGCTTTTTCCAAAGTGTGAATTTAAGAAGTGTTAAAATAATAACTGCAAAGAGAACTAATCCGCCGATATCACGAACGCCCTGAGGAACAAATGCAGAGAGGTTGATAAGCTTATCAATGCCAACAACTGCAAGTAAAGCCAATACTATACCAACAAGTCCCTCACCTGCTATCATACCTGAGCAGAAAAGAATACCGTCATTAACAATCTTCTCTTTTTCTGCCTTTTCTTTCTTAAGCTTATCAAGACCTAAGCGAACGAGTCCGCCAACCATAATGCAAGCATTAAGCTGAACAGGAAGATAAATACCGATAGCAAACGGAAGAACAGGAATGCCAATAAGCTCAACAACAACTGCTATGAACACACCGGTGAAAACAAGTGCCCAAGGAAGATTTCCGCCCATAACACCCTCGATAATAAGCTTCATAAGGGTTGCCTGAGGAGCTGCAAGCTCATCGGTTCCGAAGCCCCAAGCCTTATCGAGAAGATAGAGTGTTCCGCCAATAGCAAGAGCCGCTGCCACAACGCCGATAATCTCAGCTGTCTGCTGTTTCTTAGGAGTTGCACCCAATAAATAACCTGTTTTAAGGTCCTGAGAGGTATCGCCCGCAATAGCAGATACAATGCATATAATAGAGCCGATAGAAATGGCACTAATCATACCGCCAACGCCATCGCTACCTGTAAATTTAAGAATAAGAGTTGCAATAAGAAGTGTTGCAATAGCCATGCCTGAAACAGGGTTGTTACTGCTTCCAACAAGACCAACCATACGGGAAGAAACGGTTGCAAAGAAGAAGCCGAAAACAACAACTATAATAGCACCAATCGGATTAACGGGGATTGCAGGAACTAACCAGATAAGTATAGTTAGAACAGCGATAGCGATAAGAACAACCTTAAGGCTCATATCTCTTGCAGTTCTCTCATTTGATACTTCGCCACCCTTTGAAACGCTCTTCATAGCACCCGCAAAGGTTTTAACGATTAAGGGCAATGACTTTATAAGGCTGATAATACCGCCTGCAGCCAAAGCACCCGCACCGATATATCTGATATAAGAGCTCCAAATTGCAGAAGCACCGCCCGAGGCGAAAATCTGGCTGATAGGCTCAGTTCCGGGATATAAAACTATGTCCGCACCGAAAAGAACAATAAGGGGAATAAGAACCAACCAACTAAGTACACCGCCTGCGAACATATAGGAAGAAATTCTTGCACCGCAGATATAACCAACACTCATTACAGCAGGATAAATCTGAGTTCCGATTTCGCCAGCATAACCCTTAACTCTGCCCGAGATTTCACCCGATACAACCTTTAATCCATCAATAATAAACTTAAAGAGAGCTGCAAAGCCCATACCTGCAAAAACGGTTGAAGCATTTGCTCCGCCCTTTTCGCCCGCAAGTAAAACCTCTGCACAGGCAGTTCCCTCGGGATAAGGGAGAACGCCATGTTCCTTAACAATTAGAGCATTTCTTAGGGGCACCATAAAGAATACGCCCAAAAGACCGCCGATTAAAGCAATAAGGGTTATCTCAACAATGTCAGGCTTATCCATCTTGCCCTCTGCAGCCCATAAGAAGAGAGCAGGAAGAGTGAAGATAGCACCTGCAGCCAAGGATTCACCCGCAGAGCCAACAGTCTGAACAATATTGCTTTCAAGAATCGAATTTCTTCGCATAATAATGCGGATAACTCCCATAGCGATAACAGCTGCGGGAATTGAGGCAGAAACAGTCATACCAACACGAAGACCTAAGTATGCGTTTGCCGCGCCAAATACTACCGACAAAATGATACCCATAACGATAGAAGTTACCGTTATTTCAGGAGTAACCTTGCTTGCCGGAACATAGGGCTTGAATTCAGGCTTGTTTTCCATAATTTCTCCATTCCGCCAAAACATAAGCCTTGGCAATAAAATTCAAGTAATTATACCATAAAACACATAAAAAGGCAACCGAAAACTTATCGGCTTTTTGCCAAAATTTCGAGCAATAATTTGTATACCCTTTCAGCCGAAGAAATGCTCATCTTTTCCTTAACCGTATGAACATCATAAAGAGAGGGACCAAAGGCAATACAGTCTATCCCCTCTATAGCCGAGGCAAATACTCCGCATTCAAGCCCCGCATGAATTGCCTCAACCTTTGCCTCATATCCCATAACAGTTTTAAAGCATTCCCTAAAAAGTGCTTGAAGAGAAGAATTTTCCTTAAACTCCCAAGGCGGATAATACCCAAAACATTCATAGCTTCCATCTATGCATTTTGAGAAAACCTTAAGCCTGTCCTCTAAATATTTCATAGCCGAAACCTTATTGCTTCTAAGGGAAAAATCGATATATATTTCTGTTTTTTTAGTTTCCAGAATACCGAGATTAAGCGAGGTTTCAACAAGCCCCTCAATTTCGGCACTCATTTCCAAAACGCCGTTTGGTGCCAAAACCAGAAAATATATAAGACTGTTTTTAAGGTTTTGCTCTAAAACCGAAAAATCACCACTATTAAGAACATTTATTTCATAAGAAAAATCTTTTTCTCTGGCAGAAATTTCGTTTTTAATAACCTTAAGGCATTCTTCTGCTTGTGCTCTAAAACCATCAACATCCGAAACGCAAAGTCTTATAACGCATTTATTAGGAATTGCATTAGATTTATCCCCGCCGTTTATAGAAATGATATCGAAATTTTCAAGGCTTGATAACACTCTTCCTGCTAAAATATCGGCATTAACTCTGCCATTATCAATTTCAACTCCCGAATGACCGCCCTTAAGGTCTTTTAAAACAAGCTCAACCTCTGTTCCCTTTTTAATTTCGGTTTTAAGCGGAATTTTTAAAGCAAATTCACTTCCGCCCGCACAGGAAACAGTTAAGGTATCCTCCTCTTCAGAATCCAGGTTAATCATCTTTTTAGCGGTTAAAACACTCATATCAAGTGCCTTTGCACCAACCATACCGATTTCCTCATCGGTTGTGAAAACCGCTTCGATAGGCGGATGGCAAATTTCATCAGATTCAAGAATAGAAAGAATATAAGAAACCGCAATTCCGTTATCAGCACCAAGGGTTGTGCCACGAGCCTTTAAGAAATCACCCTCTGTATAAATCTGCAGGCCTTCATTCAAAAAATCGATTTCCCTTTCGCTCTGGCAAACCATATCGAGATGTCCCTGCAAGATAACAGGCTCAGCCATTTCATAGCCCTTTGAGCCATTTTTGAAAATCACGACATTGTTTGCTTTATCTCTTATATATCTTAAAGAGTTTTTCTTTGCAAAATCCTCGCAATATTTAGAAATCTTATCCATATCACCTGAGCCTCTCGGAATTTCACTTAGCTCACTAAATATTTCAAAAACCCTTTTCATTGCAATATCATTAGTTTTAATCATATATAACTCCTGAAAAAAATCGGGCAAAGCCCGATTTTTAAGATTATTTAAGTCCCAGCTCTTCCATTCCGATAACCTTGATATCACTGCCCTCTAAGGCACCCTTCAAAGCCTCTTCATCAGCGGTTTGAATAACCATATATGCATATTCACCCTTATGAGCAAATAAGGAATACATATATTCAATATCAACACCGTTATCGGCAAGCTTCATAAGAAGCTCAGATAAACCTGCAGGCCTATCGGGAACTCTTATGGCCCAAACAGGATTTAAGGAAAGAATATTACCTTTTTCTAACAGTATAGAACTAGCTTTTGCAGAATCATCAACAATCATACGGGCAAGACCGTAATCTGTTGTCTCAGCAATAGAAATCGCCCTTAAATCAACTCCGTTTTCGGCTAACAAATGGGTTATTTCCGCCAACTGTCCCTTGCGGTTTTCTAAAAATACAGAAATTTGCTGAATTTTCATTATCTTTCCCTCCTATATCTTTCTCTTATCAATAACTCTGACTGCCTTGCCTTCGCTTCTTGTTATACTCTTAGGAGCAACAAGCTTAACCTTGGCGGCAATTCCGAGCATAGATTTAAGGCTAACAACCAAATCCTTCTCAGCCTTGCTGATATGAGCTAACGAATCCGAGAAAAGCTCAGGTGTCATCTCAACCAAAACCTCAAAGGTATCGGAATTATTAACCCTGTCAACAACAATCTGATAGTTTGGCGAGAAGCCCTCTTGAAGCAGAACAGTTTCAATCTGACTCGGGAATACGTTAACGCCACGGATAATAAGCATATCATCGCTTCTGCCCATGGGCTTGCACATTTTAACAAAGGTTCTTCCGCAAGAGCATTTTTTACGGCTTAAAACGCAGATATCACGAGTGCGGTAACGAAGAAGCGGAAACGCCTCTTTGGTAATAGCTGTGAAAACAAGTTCTCCCTTTTCACCCTCAGGCAAAACCTCTTCTGTTTCGGGGTCGATAATCTCAGCAATAAAATGGTCCTCATTTATATGCATACCAGTTTGCTCTTCACATTCGAAAGCAACACCTGGACCTGAGGTTTCAGTTAGTCCATATATATCATAAGCCTTGATTGAGAGCTTTTCCTCAATATCTTTTCTCATATCCTCACTCCAGGCTTCAGCACCGAATATACCTGCCTTGAGTTTAATCTGGTCCTTTATTCCTCTTTCGTGGATACTCTCGGCAAGATATGCGGCATAAGAGGGAGTGCAGCAAATAATGGTTGAGCCAAGGTCGGTCATAAACTGAAGCTGACGATCGGTATTTCCCGAAGACATAGGTATAGTAAGACAACCCACCTTATGAGAGCCGCCGTTAAGACCTGGACCTCCCGTAAATAAACCATATCCATAGGAAACATGGCAAACATCCTCTTTTGTTCCGCCTGCCGCAACAATAGCACGAGCACAACAGTCTTCCCAGAGGTCAATATCGTGCTGAGTATAGAAAGCAACAACTCTTTTACCTGTTGTTCCCGAGGTCGACTGAATCCTCACACAGTCAGCAAGAGGTTTGCCGAGCAGTCCGTAAGGATATGCCTCTCTCAAATCATCTTTGCATAAGAGAGGGAGCTTATAAAGGTCATCAACACCCTTGATATCATCAGGGGTTACGCCCTTTTCTTCCATTTTCTTGCGGTAATATGGAACATTGTCCCAAACGTGCTTAACCTGTTTTACAAGGCGTTCACTTTGAAGAGCACGGATTTCTTCAGGCGAAGCAGTTTCAATTTCGGGTTGATAATATTTAGCCATAAAAATTCTCCTTATATATTTCTTCCAAGACTGAAAGCTTTCTTGTTCATTTCAAGGGACTTTTCGGGAACGCTTTCTTCAATCGCCTTTAACCATTCCTCTTCTGTTATATCGAAATATTTTGAAAGCTTGCCCATAAGCACTAGGTTAACCGCTTTTGAAGAGCCTGCCTTTAAAGCTAAAGATAAAGCATCGAATGCCTCGACATCTATTCCGTCTGCCTGCATCTTTTCAACAAGATTTTGAGGATATTCGGCTGCTCCTATAATAACAGGCATAGGATTAACCTGCTGAATATTAGTTATAATCTTTCCGTCTTTCTTTAAATATTCGGTCCAACGGGCAGCCTCTAAAAGTTCAAAGGAAACTATGAAATCTGCCTGACCTTTATCAATAACGGGAGAATAAACCTTATCTCCGAAGCGTACATAGGTAACAACACTGCCGCCCCTCTGGCTCATTCCGTGAACCTCGGAAACTTTAATATCGTATCCCTTTGTGAGCAAGAGTTTTCCAAGAAGCTTGGAAGCTAAGAGACTTCCCTGTCCCCCAACTCCAACTATCATAACATTCTTAGTTTCCATCATTAAACCTCCTTAAAAGCCGAGAGCTTGCAAAGCTGCTCGCAAACCTTGCATCCAACACACTGGGTTGCATCAACCTGCGCCTTACCATGGACAATGCTGATAGCAGGACAGCCGATTTTCATACAAGCCTTGCATCCAACACACTTATCGCTATCTACCTTGAGAGGTTTGTTATGCTTAACATATTTAAGAAGTGCACAGGGTCTTCTGGAAATAATAACCGAAGGCTCATCTGCTTCAAGCTCTTCTTTAATAACACTATCACACTCAGAAAGGTTATAAGGGTCGATAACCCTAACTCTTTTAATTCCAACTGAACGGCAAAGTGTTTCGAGGTCAATTTTAGTACAGGGGTCGCCCTTAAGGTTAACACCTGTTGTGGGGTTTTGCTGATGTCCAGTCATACCTGTAATTGAGTTGTCAACTATAATAACTGTCGAATTAGACTCATTGTAAGCAATATTCACAAGACCCGTTATACCCGAGTGCATAAAGGTTGAGTCGCCAATAACTGCAACAGTTTTGTTATCCGCCTTGCCCTTTTGGGATTTTGTGAATCCGTGAATTCCCGAAACCGAAGCACCCATACAAATAACTGCGTCAACTGCATTAAGGGGTGCTACCGCTCCCAAGGTATAACAACCTATATCACCGATAACTGTGATTTTATTTTTCTGTAGTGTATAGAAAAGTCCTCTATGAGGGCAACCGGCACACATAACAGGTGGTCTTGGCGGAATATTCGCATCCAAAGGTTCTCTAACCTGCCAAGGCTCTGCCAACTTTTCGGCAATATTCAAGGGCATAAGCTCATCTATCATAGAAAAGCTTTCTTTACCGACACAAACTAATCCCAAGTTTTTACAATGAGCTTCAATAAAGCCATCGAGTTCTTCAACAATAACAAGTTTATTTACTTTGCTTGCAAAATTTTTAATCTTCTTTTCGGGCATAGGCCATATAAGGCCTAACTTCATAACAGGATATTTATCTCCCAAAACCTCTTTAACATACTGATAAGAGGTTGATGAGGTTATAATACCAATCTCATTATCTTCGCCCTCTTCGATACGGTTAATCTCACTATTTTCTGCAAACTCCACTAAAGCGGCAGTTCTTGCCTCAACTATCGGATGACGGCGCTTTGCATTACCTGGCATCATAACATACTTCGGAATATCCTTTTTATATTCCTTTATGTTTTCCTCTCTCTCGGCGGTTTCAACAATGCTTTGAGAATGAGAAATTCTGGTACACATTTTAAGAAGAACGGGGGTATCAAACTCTTCTGAAATTTCATAGGCTAACTTTGTGAATGCAAGTGCCTCAGCCGAGTCCGAAGGCTCAAGCATAGGTATTTTTGATGCCTTTGCATAGTTTCGGCTATCCTGTTCATTCTGAGAAGAATGCATACCCGCATCATCTGCAACACCAATAACCATACCCGCATTAACACCTGTATAGGAAATGGTGAAAAGAGGGTCTGCCGCAACATTAAGACCTACGTGCTTCATACCGCAAAAGCTTCTTCTGCCGGCAAGAGAAGCTCCAAAAGCCGATTCCATAGCAACCTTTTCGTTAGGTGCCCACTCGGCATAAACCTCTTCGTACTTTGCAATAGCTTCGGTTATCTCGGTACTTGGAGTTCCTGGATAACTCGAAACGAACTCACAGCCCGCCTCATATAAACCTCTGGCAACTGCCTCGTTGCCAAGCATTAACTTTTTCATTATTATTTCTCCTATCCGGTTATCTGAACTTCAACAAGTCTGCCCTTGCAATATTTATCACGCAGAACAGGCTTTTCAATCTTTCCTGTTGGGTTTCTCGGCACCTTATCAAAGAAAATTTTGCGAGGGCGTTTATATCTTGGCAGCTCCTTGCAGAATTCTTCGATTTCTGCCTCGCTGCACTCTATTCCCTCTTTTATCTCAATTATAGCCGCCGCAATTTCGCCGAGTCTTGCATCAGGAAGACCTATAACTGCAACATCCTTAATTTTATCAAAAGAGCGAAGGAAATCCTCTATCTGAACGGGGTAAAGGTTTTCGCCGCCAGAGATTACAACATCCTTCTTTCTGTCAACAAGATAAAGGAAACCATCCTCATCTTCTCTTGCCATATCACCTGTATATAACCAACCGTTTTTAAGCACTTCTTCTGTAGCCTCAGGGTTTTTATAGTAACAGGTCATAACACCGTCGCCCTTAACGATAAGCTCGCCGACCTCACCTTTTTTAACCTCTTCGCCCTTATCGTTAACAACCTTGGTTTCCCAACCAAAGCCGGCTTTACCAATAGCACCAACCTTATGGGTATTTTCAACTCCCAGATGAACGCAACCCGGACCTATTGATTCCGAAAGGCCATAGTTCGTGTCATACTGATGATTCGGGAAAATCTTCATCCAACGCATAACAAGGCTTGGGGGCACAGGCTGAGCACCTATATGCATAAGTCTCCATTGGTCTAATCTATACTTATTTATATCAACCCTGCCTGAATCAATGGCATCAAGTAAATCCTGAGCCCAAGGCACCAAAAGCCAAACGATAGTGCATTTTTCTTCGGTTACCGCTCTGAGTATCCATTCAGGCTTAACTCCTCTTAAGAGCACCGCCTTAGAGCCCGAAAGCAAAGAACCGAACCAATGCATTTTAGCACCTGTGTGATATAAAGGCGGGATGCAAAGGAAAACATCATCCTTTGTTTGAGAATGATGGTTTTGCTCAGCAAAACAAGAATGTACAAGGGATAAATGATTATGTAAAATAGCCTTGGGAAAGCCCGTTGTTCCCGATGAAAAATAAATCGCAGCATCATCGGTATCATTAAGTGCTACAGGCGGAACATTTGAAGAACAAAAGCTCATAAGGGAAATGCTATCCTCGGTATAACTAGGACCGTTCTTTCCAACAAAGAAAAGTGTTTTAACAAAGGGAATTTCATCCTTTATAGCATCCATTCGGCTGATAAACTCAGGGCCAAATATGAGCACCTCAACATCTGCAAGGTCTAAACAATATTTAATCTCATCGCTGCTATATCTGAAATTCATAGGAACAGCAATACAGCCTGCCTTTAAAATTCCAAAATAAATTGGGAGCCATTCAATGCAGTTCATAAGAAGAATTGCAACCTTTGTCCCCTTTTTAAGTCCTCGGCTTAAAAGAAGATTGGCAAAACGGTTTGCCCTATAATCGAAATCCTTCCAACTGAGTTCTCGGCGATAGGGAGCATCCGAATCCGCACTTTCTATTAAATTAAAGTCCCACCAGGTTGTAGCCCTATCCCTCTCTTCTGAGGGGTTAATCTCAACAAGGCTTGTTTCCTGACCGTAAAGTCGGGCATTTCTTTCAAGAAAATCAGTTATAACCATCAGTTTACTTCCTTAATATAAAACTTATTTTCATTTTATCACTTTAAAGGATAGAAGTCAACAACCAATGCCCGTTTCAAAACAAAAAAATCGGGTTTAAAACCCGATTTTAAAGATTAATATTTTGATTTTTCAAATTTCACCCTTTATCCTAATAGCGTATCAGTTACAAGCATAATACAAAAGCCTATAAGCAAGGAATAAGTTGCCGCTCTCTCACTTCCGTGAGCATGGGTTTCGATAATCATTTCATCGCTTATAACATAAAGCATAGTTCCTCCTGCAAAGGCTAAAGCAAAGGGCAAAATATAAGAAGCAATACTTACGGCAAAGTAACCGATAAGTGTTCCCAAAACCTCAACAAGCCCTGTTATCATAGCACATATAAAGGTTTTTCTCGCACTAACTCCTGCTGCAAGCATCGGACTTATAATAACCATTCCCTCAGGGATATTCTGAAGTGCAATACCGCTTGCAATAATAAGAGCCTGAGCATTATCACCCGAGCCAAATCCAACGCCTGCCGCAATTCCCTCAGGGAGATTATGAATTGCAATTGCCATAACAAAAAGCAGAACCTTGCTTAAATTTGCATTCTTATGAGGTTCAATATCCGAGCCTACCATTTTATGCAGGTGGGGAACCAATTTATCGATTAGGTTAAGAAAAAACGCACCTGTTAAAATTCCCGCAACGGTTATAACAATCCCGTATTTACCGCCATACTCCAATGACGGAAGAACAAGTCCCATAACCGCTGCCGCTAACATAACACCTGCCGCAAAAGCCAATACTATATCCGAAAATTTATGGGATATATTCTTAAATATAAAACCAATAATAGCACCAAAAACGGTAGCTGAGCCAACCCCTAAGGCTGTAAGTAAAACTAATTCCATAACTTATTCCTTAATATTTTCTAAAATCTGGTCTTTAATCTGTGCCATTCCCTTAATCGAAGGATGTCCGCAAATTTTATCAATATCCTTAAAGGCTACATACTCAACTGAGTAATGCTCGCATGCCTCTTTTATTCCGCTTTCAAGCTCCATCTTAAAAAAGGTGTTTATAAGAACTATTATGCGTGATTTTGCAGCAACCTTTTTCAAGGTGTCTAACATATAGCAAAAGGCAGGAAGAACATTAAATAAATCTTCCTTTTTAAAATCGGAGTACTGCACTTCGCCTACGGGTGAGCCCGCCCAGTTATCGTTAGTTCCACCGAAGATAAAAATAGTATCAGGCTCATTTTCCTTAAAAAAGCCTCGACTTATATATCTATCGAGTCTGCAAACAAAGGAATGTGTTTCGGAACAGTCATTATTATTGTATCCCGTATGGCAAACCGTTGAGCCCGACCAACTATCATTAAGAATTAAATCAGAGTCGGTCTCTTTCATCAACTTATGCCACCAGGTTTCAGTAACCCGTCTTACATCGGTCTCGCCTGTCTCCTCATTATAATAAAAAGCGTTACCCTCAGGAACATAGCCTTTAAAGGTTGAATAGCTATCGCCAAAAATCACAACTTTGCCAAAATTCATAATAACACCCCCCTATATTTACTATCAAAAATCCGCTGATAATTATCAGCGGATTATGGTGCACCTAACAGGAATCGAACCTGCACCGAGTTGCCCCGACTAGAACCTGAATCTAGCGCGTCTGCCAGTTCCGCCATAGGTGCGTAAATATCGCCAAATAATTATATCACAAATATAAAAAATGTCAATAAATAAAACTAAAACGGATATACATTTTGTATATCCGTTTTACTATACTTTAATGAAACATTGTTTGAACGCCGTCAACAAATTCTCCGACAGCTTTAACCAGCTTTGCCGAGCCCTTTGAAATGTTTTTATGGTCTTGAAGCATTACTTTGCCGACAACCACTGCCGCCGCACCGGCAACCATACCTGCTCCCAAGCCCTTCATAAAAGACATTGAACTGTTCTGCATAAAAAAACCTCCCTTTGCAAGATTAGTTTATCCGCAAAAGGAGATTTTATTTTAAACTTCGAAAAATTGATTATACCAAATAAGGAAGGTATAAACCGTCCATATTTTACGGCTAAGGTCAGACCGTCCCGACTTGTGCTCATCAAGAAGACTTACTAATTTATCGGTATTGAAATACTTCTGAGCTACTTCGCTTTGGAATATTTCTTTGACTTTATTATAATATCCGTCTTCCTTAAGCCAAACCCTTATAGGAACGGGGAAACCTAACTTATCCTTTGTTGCAGTGCGTTTTGGCAAGGTCTTCTCTGCCGCTTTTCTAAGGGCCAACTTAGTTGTAACGGTACTAACCCTACTATTAAGCGGAATGGTTGAAGCAAACTCCATAACCTTTTTATCAAGGAAAGGTACTCGAAGTTCCAAAGAATTTGCCATGCTTGTTTTATCGGCTTTAAGGAGAATATCTCCCATAAGCCACATATTGATATCAAGATATTGCATTTTAGTTACAGTATCTTTATCCTTTACCTCATCATAAAACTTTTTGCAAACAAGGCTTGGAGAAACCGCACTTTTAGCAATTTCACTTTTCAGAATAGCATTTCTTTCCTTGATTGAGAAAATATTTGCGTTTCCAATAAAGCGTTCCTCAATAGTTTTACCTCTTCTCACAAGGTAATTTATACCGTGCTTCTGAGGAAGATATGAGCAGATTTTACTGATAATTCTTCTGATAGCAAAAGGGAGTTTATCATAAGCGGTTAAGGTTATCGGCTCCTGATAAATTCTGTAGCCTCCAAAAAGCTCGTCTGCTCCCTCCCCTGACATTACAACCTTAACCGACTCGCTTGCAAGCCGACTTACAAAGTAAAGTGCAATAGCTGCAGGGTCTGCCAAGGGTTCATCCATATGATACTGAATAAGCGGAAAGGTATTCCAATACTCCTCAGGTGTTATAACCTTTGCAATATTTTCAACACCAATAGTTTTTGCAAAATCTTTGGCAAAACCGATTTCATTATATCTGTCTCCATCAGGACTTTCGAAACCAACCGTGAAGGTTTTATCAACCTTAGCAGCCTCTGCAATATAGCTTGAATCTATACCCGAGGACAAAAATGAGCCAACCTCAACATCGGCGATTTTATGGGCTTCCACCGATTCTCTTACCGCCTTATCGGTTAAATCGGCAAAATATTCGAGCACTCCCTCGGTCTCTTTAAATTCAGGACGCCAGTATCTCACCTTTTTCATCTCACCGTCTTTAAAGGTGAAGTAATGAGCGGGTGGGAGCTTAAAAACATTCTTAAAGAAGGTTTCCTCCGTTGGAGAATACTGAAAAGAAAGATAGTGTGCTAAAACCTCTTCATTAAGCTCCTTCTTAAAATCAGGATGGTCAAGAAAAGACTTGATTTCTGAGCCGAATATAAAGCTTTCTCCCATAAAGGTATAATAAAACGGCTTTATACCGAACATATCTCTTGCGGCAAAAAGCGATTTATCTCTGCGGTCAAAGATTACAAAAGCAAACATTCCTCGAAGTCGGTTTACTAACTCCTTGCCCCATTCCTCAAAACCGTGAAGCAAAACCTCACTATCGGAATTGTTCGAGAAAATATGTCCTGCATTTATAAGTTCCGCACGCAAATCCTTGAAATTATAAATCTCTCCGTTAAAAACTAACACTAAGGATTTATCCTCATTGAACATAGGTTGGTCGCCGTCAGCAAGGTCGATAATACTGAGTCTTCTGAAGCCTAAAGCAATATCCTCGTCAATAAATTTTCCGGCAGAATCCGGCCCTCTATGGACAATGCGGTTCATCATCTTTTCGAGAACTTCGCCGTTATCTTTTATATAATTTGTAAAACCCGTAAATCCGCACATTGCGATTCACTCCTTAAAGAACTTAAAGCCTCTTTTTGAAATAAGGCTTGCTAAAAAACCGGTTATAACACCGCTCAGAATGGCTGAAGCCGCCAAGAACGGAGAATAATATAAAACACCCTTGCCAAGCAATAAAAATGCACATATAAGCTGAGCCGTATTATGCACAAATGCCCCCGCAACACTAAGACCTATACATCCAAAGCTTTTTGACCTTGAAAGTAAAGCCATCACGCAAAGCGAGGCTATTCCACCCGAGAGAGAAAAAATCAAGGTTGATGGTGCGTTAAACAGCAAAGCCGATAACAAAATTCTTGTTATATTAACAAATCCAGCTCCCTTTATATCACCAAAAACAATAAGCAAAAGAGCAAGAGAATTTGCAAGCCCTATTTTAACTCCCGGTGCTATAAAATCCAAGGAAACCAAATGCTCAACAAAGCCTAAAACCATACAAAGTGCCGAGAGGATACCGTATAAACAAATTTTTTTAGCCATAAAAACCTCTTATTTTTCGGTACTAACTTTAATATTTCCGTTTTCTATATAAAAAACTATATCACCGTTATAATCGGTGCGATAAACCTCAGTATCAAGCCTTTCGAACAAAGACAAAATCTCATTATGAGGATGCCCATAGGAATTTTTACTGCCAACCGAAATTGCAGCAAAGCGAGGTCTGATAGCCTTTAAAAACTCTTCGCTTGAAGAGGTATTGCTACCGTGATGTCCTGCCTTTAAAACATCGCATTTGAGGTTAAGTCCCTCTTCTAAAAGCTTTTTCTCAGCCTTTTCCTCGGCATCGCCCGTAAATAAAAATTTGCGTTCATCCATTTCGGCAACAAGGAAAATCGAGCGGTTATTTTCATCATTCATTTCGCCATAAGCAGAAAGCACTGTAAGTTCAAACTCGCCAATTTGAAAATTTAGTCCTGCCACGGCATTATAAATTCCGCCGCCGATACTTCTGACTTCGTTTATTGCAAGCTCGGCATCGCTAAGCCCTTCGCTTTCAATAGAAATTTCGGGCAGAATAACATTTTTAATTCCAAAGAATTCACAAATTTGTCTTACTCCGCCTGTATGGTCATCATGAAGATGGGAAATAACCAGAACGTCAATATCCTTGATACCAAGACTGTCGATAACTTCACAAACCTCATTAGCAGATTCACTCGTTCCCGTATCTATAAGGGCGGAATATCCGTTACTGTAAACCAAGGCACAGTCGCCCTGACCAACATCTATAAAACGGACAAAATCATCCGAATTTCCCGTTTTTTCTTCATTTAACGGAGAAAGAATGGAGCTTATACCATAAAGAACTATCACCGCAACGATACAAAGTAACGTTACGGCGAAAGCTAAAATTTTTCTTCCTTTAGACACCTTAGATGCCATCAATCTTCACCTGCAGCCTCTCGCTCCATAAGCTGCTCAGCAGATATGAGCACCTTACGGGGCTTAGAGCCTTCATAAGGACCGATTATACCACGCTGCTCCATTTCATCCATAATACGAGCTGCTCTCGCATAACCGAGCTTTAATTTTCTCTGAAGCAGGGAGGTTGAAGCCATTCCGTTTTCAACAACAACCTTTATAGCATCGCTGAGCATAACATCATCATCAGGACCATCCTCAGAAAGACCGGTTTTCTGTTTCTTCTCAACCGCTGCCTGACGCTCGATTTCAACCATAATATTGTCATCATATTCAGCAGTGCGGTCTCCCTTGATAAAATCAACAACCGATTCAATTTCCTGGTCGCTGACAAAGCAGCCTTGAATTCGGTTAGGCTTATTAGAGCCAACGGGGCTAAAGAGCATATCGCCTCTACCTAAAAGCTTTTCAGCACCCGCACCGTCAAGAATTGTTCGGCTATCAACCTGACTCGAAACTGCAAAAGCAATTCTTGTTGGGATATTAGCCTTAATAACACCTGTTACAACATCAACAGAAGGACGCTGTGTTGCAACAATAAGATGCATACCTGCAGCTCTTGCCTTGGCGGCAATTCGGTTAATAGAATCTTCAACCTCGTTAGGAGCCGTCATCATAAGGTCGGCAAGCTCATCGATAATAATAACGATATGAGGCATTTTTTCGATATCAGGGTCTTTTAGGTTCTCAACAAAAGAGTTATATCCATCGATATTACGAACGCCTCTATCAGCAAACATTTTATATCTGTTTTCCATTTCAGTTACAGCCCAACCGAGTGCTCCCGAGGCTTTTCTCGCATCGGTTACAACAGGCACCAATAAGTGCGGTATTCCATTATAAACACCAAGCTCAACAACTTTAGGGTCTATCATCAAAAGTTTAACCTCATCGGGAGTTGCCTTATAAAGAATACTCATAATAATCGAGTTAATGCAAACCGATTTACCTGAGTTTGTAGCACCTGCTATAAGTCCGTGAGGCATTTTAGCTATATCTGTAACAATAGCCTCACCACCAATATCACGACCTAAAGCAACAGTCAATTTGCTCTTTGCCGCAGTAAATGCAGGTGATTCGAAAATTCCTCTTATGCTAACTATATCACTTGTCTTATTAGGAACTTCTATTCCAACTGCCGCTTTGTTAGGAATCGGAGCCTCAATTCTAACACCTGCAGTTGCGAGGTTAAGTGCTATATCGTCAGCAAGGTTTGTAATCTTGCTGATTTTAACACCTGCACATGGCTGAAGCTCATAACGGGTTACTGTTGGTCCTCTTGAAACATTAACAACTCGGGTTTCAACTCCAAAGCTTCGAAGTGTTTCAACAAGATGCTCTGCCATAGCCTGAGAACCTGCGGCAGAACCGCTTGAAGCCTCAGATTTCTTAAGCAAGGTTATTGGCGGGAATTCATATCCCTCATCGGTTGCGGTATCAATTCCTTCCTTAACCTCAGCCACAAACTTATTTGTTTCTTCCTTAACATCGATTTTTTCTTCTGCCTCCTCGGCAGCAGTTTTCAATGCCCTGTCAAGATTTTCCCTATCCTCTTCACCCTCGGGTGCTTCGGGCATAGCATTTTCGTCATCATAATATGTATTAACAAGCTTTCTCTGCTTTTCGCTGAGTGAAGTTTTATCCTTTTTGCGTTTAACTGGGATATCATCAACGGGGATATCAACATCAAAGCCCTTGATAACCTTAAGCTTTTTGCCTCCCTCAGCTTCTTCCCTTTCCATTCTTGCCTGATAAGCACTTTCAGCCTGCTCGGAAATAGCTTTAACAGGTCGTGAAATAGAACGAAACAAGGTTATAAGGGTTGTTCCTGTTATTATCATAAGAAAAACAAAAATAAGCAGAATTATTGTTATAGCAGCACCTGTTTTTCCAAAGCCTAAATATAATGGCTGACCGATAAGAGCACCTAAAAAGCCTCCGCTCTTCATAGCAGAGCCCGATTCATAAGCAGAGGTTAAATGCTGCCAGAATGTTAGACTATCGTTATGCTTTGAGAAAATATCAACTGCAGCACCGATAAACACAGCGAGTAAACCTGACTCAATAATCTTTGCAGTTATAGAGCCGTTAATTTTGTCAAGTGCGAACATAACTGCAACAAATCCCATTAAAAACGGGTAGAAAAATGCAGTTATACCGAAAATTCCAAAAATAGTATTGTGAAGCCAGGACCAGATATTCTGACCCTCAATAAACACAACACAAAGCAAGAACACTGCAACAGCAAACCAGATAACCGCCATCAGCTGACGCTTTCCGGCATTAACTGCCGTTGTTTCACTTCTTTTGCGGCTGGTACTTCCTTTCCTTTTAGCTGCCATTTTATTATCTCCTTAAATCTAATTCAATTTGGCGTTTAAGTTCATCTATTGAGGAAAACTTCATTTCCTCCCTTAAAAATTTGAGGGGGATAATTCTTATATTCTTTCCGTATAAATCTCCTTTAAAATCCTTTATATAGGTTTCACTAATCACATAATCGGTTTCAAAGGTAGGGCGGATACCGATATCGGTTATTCCCTCAAATTCATTACCATCAATAATAACCTTTGTTTTATAAACCCCGAATTTAAGCTTAACAAGCTCTTCGGGATATCTCTGATTTGCTGTTGGGAAGCCTATTGTTCTTCCTCTCTCATCCCCTTTTATAACAGGGGTTTCAAAAGAAAATGGCTCTGTTAGAAGCTTGTTAGCCCTTTCAACCTCACCGTTTTTAATATATCCTCTGATAAGGGTTGAGGAAACGGTTTCTCCGTCAACATCAACGGCTTTTGCCTCTTTAAACTCAATTCCCTTATCACGACAGAAATCAGAAATTTTTTTAACATCACCCAAGGCTCCCTTTCCAAAACGGTAATTAAAACCGCAGGAAATAAGTGCCGGATTAAATTCTTCATAGATAAATCGGAGGAATTCTTCGGCGGGCATTTCTTTAACCTCACTGAAATCGAGTGCTAAAATTTCTTCAACACCCAAATTTGCCAGAACTCTGTATTTATCCTTAAGTGTCATAATAAGCTCTTTTTCACCCGATAAAGCAGACTTTGGCGGTGAGATAAATGTAACCACCGTTTTTTTATAGCCCTCAGGTAAATCAAGCACCTGCCGATGTCCTTTGTGAACACCGTCAAAAGTGCCTAAGCTCAAGGCTTTTTTCATTCGTGTTTGCTTATAATACATTTAATTCCTATTTCCCCTTTTTCAAGGTTTGCGAAACCAATGCCTAAAAACTTGTTATCAAATTTAACTCTTAAAAGTTCATTTTCCTTGAAATCTTTAATCTTTAGCCTTTCAAACCCTAACTGTCCGCCATTGCAAAAACGAATAGCCTGCTTTTCTGTTACATTAACCTCTCTAAGATGAGAAACTGCGATTTCTTCATTTAAAATAACATCAGAAATATTTTCCTCATTAATATTGTCAAGAGGTGTGCAATCCTTAATATCAAAGCCTGAAGCAAAGGTTCTTCTAAGAGCTGTAAGTGTTGCCCCACAGCCTAAATATTCACCGATATCTCGGGCTAAAGAGCGGATATATGTTCCCTTTGAAACATGAACTTCTATCTCGAAAATATTATTTACATCTATTTCCTTTAGAAGCTTTATTTCGAATATTTCAATTTCCCTTTCGGGAATTTCTGCTTTCTTTCCCTCTCTTGCCAGCTTATAAAGGCGAACACCATCCTTTTTTATCGCACTGTAAATCGGAGGGCGTTGCTTAATAACACCTGTAAAGTGAAGTAACGCCTCACGTAATTTTTCTGGTGTTATGTCAACCTCTTTCTCGGACAAAACCGCTCCCGTTATATCATCGGTATCGGTTGTTACTCCAAGCTTTACTGAGGCAATATAACGCTTATCGGCATCTAATAAAAGGCTTGAAAGAGCAGTAGCCCGTCCTAAAAGAACAGGCAAAACTCCCGTTGCCATGGGGTCCAGTGTTCCCGTATGGCCAACCCTCTTTTCATTTGCTTTTCTCTTTATCGCAGAAACGGCAGAAAAAGAGGTTATACCCTCGGGTTTATCGAGCAGTATCAGTCCCTGCATAAGCTTCCTCCAAGGCTTCCTTTACAACTTCTAAAACCTTTTCCTTAACTTCATCAAGACTACCGCCAACTGTAGCACCTGCAGCCGCAATATGACCGCCGCCGCCTAATTTTTTACATATAGCACTTGCATCCAAGGGCGGATAGGTTCTCATTGAAATTTTAAATTCATTATCAGAGGTTTGTTTAGCAGTAACGCCAATCTTAACCCCCTCAACACTTCGGGAAATAACCGAAATTCCCTCAAGCTCAGTTCCACTGCAGCCTGTTTTTTCCTGCATTTCAGCAGTAACGGGCAAAAAGAAGCATTTATCATCGAAATGAAATTCTGCCGCATCAAGTACCATCTTTTCAAGCTCCAAAAGCTTTTTGGATTTGGTATCAAACATAAGTCTGTTAATCTCAGCGGCATCGATATCAAACTCATAAAGCTGAGCCGCAATCATATGGGTTTTAGCTGTAACATTCGAATATTTGAAACAGCCTGTATCGGTTGCAAGACCTGTATAAAGTGCCTTTGCAGTTACAAAGTTGATATTAACCCTCATCTGAGCTATTAGCTCATAGATGCACTCAGCTGTTGCAGCGGCATCATCATCAAGATAGAGATTTTTTGCAAACTCGGTGTTAGAAATATGGTGGTCTATGCAAAGGTCAACCTTTTCGCCAAACTCATCCTTTAAAGCACCGAGTAATTTAACATCCGCAACATCAACTGCAATAACAGTTGCATTTTCTTCTTTAACATGGTCGGTTTTTCTTGCGAAATAACCGTATTTCTGCGGAATAACATCGGGGCATACAACACAAGCCGTTTTCCCGATTTCATTAAGAGCATAATAAAGTGCGTAGGCGGAGCCTAAGGTATCTCCATCAGGCGAAGCATGGGTTAAGATTATATAATTGTCATGCTTCTTAAGGAAAGACGCAGTTTGCCTTAGATTAAGCCTTTTGCAACCTGTATTTTCTTTAATCTTCATTTTGTTTTCCTGCCTCAAACGACTCAATGATTTTAGAGATATTAGCACTTTGCTCAATAGAATCATCTGCTATAAAGCGAAGCTCGGGCACCTTGCGAAGCTTTAGTCTTGCCCCTAACTCTCTTCTCAAAAATCCTGAAGCACCCTTAAGGGCTTTAACCGAAGATACGGTTGTATCGAAGCCCTCAATAGCACTAACATAAATTGTAGCATAAGAAAGGTCTCCCGAAACATCAACCTTAACAATGCTTAAAAGCTTGCTGACTCTCGGGTCCTTAACTTCCCTTAAAAGCTCTGAAAGAGCTAATTTTATATCCGAAGTGATACGATGGATTTTATATCCTGCCATCAGTCTCTATACTCCTCCATAATGAAGGCTTCAAAAATATCGCCCTCTTTAATATCGGCAAACTTTTCAAGTCCTATACCGCATTCATAGCCCTGAGCCACTTCCTTAACATCATCTTTAAAGCGGCGTAAAGAGTCAATCTTATCCTCGCAGATAACGATACCGTCTCTTACAACACGAATCTGGCAGGCTCTTGTTACCTTACCGTTTGTTACATAGCTTCCTGCAACCGTTCCAACATTGGAAATCTTATAAACGTTACGAACTTCAACCGTTCCAAGCTGATTTTCACGGTATTTAGGAGCAAGCATACCCTTCATAGCTGCCTGAATTTCTTCAATACAGTCATAAATTACACGGTACATACGCATATCAACGCCATCTCTCTCAGCCGCAGCCTTTGCAACTGCATCGGGGCGAACATTAAAGCCAACGATAATAGCATTTGAAGTCTGAGCCAACATAACATCCGACTCATTAACAGCACCAACACCGCCATGGATAACATTAACACGAACTTCATCGTTTGAAAGCTTAACGAGGTTTTCACGTACAGCCTCAACACTACCCTGAACGTCTGCTTTAACAACGATATTAAGCTCCTTAAGGTCGCCCTCAGAAAGACTGTCAAAGAGATTATCGAGTGTAACCTTCTGCTTAGCGTTGAAGATTTCTTCCTTAGCCTTCTGCTTTCTCTGTTCAACGAGCTGACGGGCAAGTCTTTCATCCGAAACGGCATCAAAAACATCGCCTGCATTCGGGGTTTCTGCAAGACCTGTAATCTCAACAGGAACAGAGGGTCCTGCAACCTTTACTTCTTTGCCGTTTTCGTTAGTCATAACACGAACACGGCCAACAGAAGTGCCTGCAACGATAATATCGCCAGAATTTAATGTTCCGTTCTGAACGAGCAAGGAAGCCACAGGACCTCTACCCTTATCAAGACGTGCCTCAATAACAATACCTTTAGCTCGGCGGTCAGGATTGGCCTTAAGCTCCATCATTTCGGCAACGAGAAGGATGTTTTCAAGGAGCTTATCAATACCATCGTGAGTTTTAGCCGAAACGGGAACACAGATAATATCTCCGCCCCATTCCTCAGGCACCAACTCGTGCTCGGTTAACTGCTGTAAAATTCTATCGGGATTAGCCTCCGGCTTATCCATCTTATTGATTGCAACGATAATCTGAACCTCTGCAGCTTTTGCGTGGTTTATAGCCTCAATAGTCTGGGGCATAATACCGTCATCAGCGGCAACAACCAAAACCGCAATATCGGTTGCCATAGCGCCTCTTTGACGCATAGAGGTGAATGCGGCGTGTCCAGGGGTATCAAGGAAGGTAATATCATTTCCGTTGCAGTTAACCCTGTATGCACCGATATGCTGAGTAATTCCGCCTGCCTCAGTATCTGTAACAGCGGTGTTACGGATAGCATCAAGAAGAGAGGTTTTACCGTGGTCAACGTGGCCCATAACAACAACAACAGGACTTCTAGGTTTTAGGTTCTCTGCGTTGTCCTCTGTATCATCCATAATCTGCTCTTCAATGGTAACAACAACTGCTCTCTCAATCTTTGCACCCATTTCGGTTACAACGATTTCGGCAGTATCATAATCTATCACCTGATTAACAGTTGCCATCATACCGAGCTTAAGAAGCTCCTTGATAACCTCAGCGGCGGTTTTCTTCATAGCAGCGGCAAGCTCACCAACTGTTATCTCATCGCCAACGGTTACGGTTATAGGAGTTTTCTTTATGCGTTCAAGCTGAATGCGTCTCATCTTATCGGCCTCAGTCTCTCTCTTAGCACCCTGAGGTCTTTTATAATCCTGAGATTTTTGCTTAATCTTCTGCTTTCTGGAATAGTTATCCTTCATCGAGTTTGCAGGAGCAATACTCTCATACTTCTCGTTATATTTATCGATATTAACATTAGATGTTCTGGTATCAACATGGCGAATCTGAGCGGGGCCTCTGTTTGGTGCCTCACCCGGTTTTTTATCCTTTTTCTGAGAAACGAAGGGTCTCGGGTCAGAAGGCTTATGCTCCTTCTTTTCCTCGGCCTTTGGCTCTGCTTTTGCCTTTTCAGGCTTCTTTTCAGGCTTCTTTTCAGGCTCTTTCTTAGGCTCAAGCTTAGCCTCAGCCTTTTTAACAGTCTTCTTTTCTGCCTTCTTCTCTTCTTTCTTTTCCTCTGCCTTTTCACCGTTCTGAGCGGCAGCGGCAGCCTTTAACTGTTCAAGAATAGCCATCTGTTCGGCAAGCTTCTTGTTCTTTTCTTCTTCTCTTGCCTTCTTGGCTTTTTCTCTTGATTCTGCACCTGTTGCAAAATATTCATCAAAATTCTTAACCGAATTTTTAGCAGTTATAAAATTGAAAACAAGTCCTATTTCATCCTCCGCCAAAACTGCTCCCGATTTTTTCTCGGTGCCTATAGCTTCGGTGATGATGGCTAATAAATCTTTTGATTTGATATTAAAATCTTTAGCCATATCACTGATTTTATATTTATTGGTCATTCGCATTTCCTCCTAAAACATCTGTTTCAACACAAGCATCGGCAAAGTTTTTATCATTCACCGATAGGATGCCGCATTTTCTGCCGATAGCATCCGATAATGCCTTTATATCAATACCCTTTAAGCAGATACTTTTTATATTTCCCTTTTCAGCGAAAAATAAGATTTCCTTGCGGCTTTTCTCAGAAATATCTTCAGCTATTATTATGAGCTTTGCTTTTTTCTGCTTTATAGCACCTAAAGCCGCCTCAAAGCCGAAGCTTAATTTCCCTGCCTTTGTTGCAAAGCCTAAAAGGGTTAAAAGTTTATTTTTCAATATTATCAAACTCCGTTTGTAGCTGATTATATATTTCCTCTGAAACATTCATCGAAAAAGCACGGGATAAAGCATTTATCTTTTGAGCTTTCTTAAGGCATTCCTTATCCTTGCAAATATATGCACCTCTGCCGTTTAGCTTTCCGCTTGTATCAAGCTTGATTTCACCCTCGCTTGTTTTAACAATTCTAACAAGCTCTCTTTTGGGTTTCATTTCACGGCAAGCAGTACACATTCGCATAGGTACTTTCCTAGTAGTCATCGAAAGGACTCCTTTATCTATTATTCGCCAAAGAATCCGCTTTCGGGATGGATATCAATCTTCCAGCCTGTAAGCTTAGCGGCAAGCTTAACGTTTATACCCTTGTTACCGATTGCAAGAGATAACTGAGCCTCTGGAACAGATACCTTGCAAACCTTAGGCTCTTCGCTTAAAATCTCAACCGAAACAACCTTTGCGGGAGACAATGCCTCAGAGATAAACTCTGCAGGGTTTTCGCTGTATTTAACAATATCGATTTTCTCGCCTGCTAATTCCTCAACAATCTTGTTAACACGGGTACCCTTAGGTCCGATACAAGCACCGATAGCATCGATTTCAGGGTTAGAAGCCAAAACTGCAATCTTAGTTCTCTGACCTGCCTGACGTGAAATTGATTTAACCTCAATAGTGCCATCAAAAATCTCAGGAACCTCGGTCTCAAAAAGGCGTTTAACAAGACCCGGGTGAGTTCTCGATAACATAACTCTCGCACCCTTATCGGTATCCTTAACTCCAACAACATAAACTTTGATATGGTCGCCCTCAGAGAGAATTTCATCGGGAACCTGCTCTGCTTTTGGAAGTGTTGCATCGCTATGACCGATAGTTAAAATAGCATTTCCTGTTTTAGGGTCGATTTTCTGAACTATAGCAGTAACAAGCTCACGGTTATAGCTCTGGAACTCGGCAAGAGTCTGACCCTTTTCAGCCTCACGAACACCCTGACGGAAGTTGTTCTTGGAGTTTTGAGCAACAACTCTTCCGAATTTTCTCGGGTCGAGCTTAATCTCAACAAAGCCCATTTCAACAGCCTTGGGGTCTAACAAGATAGCATCCTCTTTTGAAATTTGAGTAAAGCTATCCTCAACCTCATCAACAACCTCTTTTCTTGCAACAACGCTGAAGATTTTGTTTTCAGGGTCAATAGTGCAAGAAACTATATCGTTTCCGCCAAAGTCCTTACGGGCGGCAACAACTATAGCATCAGCAAATTTTTCAGCAATAAACTTCTGGGGGATACCTCTTTCCTCTTCCATAAGTCTTAATGCTTCAAAAAACTCCGAATTATCAATTTCTGCCTTTACATTTTTTCTCGATTTAGCCATTTTTCAAATTCCTCCAAACAAGGTTAATAATTTTTTACTCGAAATCGCAAAGATTTGCTTTTGATATATCTTTAAAGCCGAAGCTCATTTCTTCGCCATCAATCTCTAAAACAACAGTCTCTCCTGCTTGTTTTAAGATACCTGTGAACTCTTTTTTAGAGTCAATCGCCTTATAAAGCTTTATTTTGATTTTTTGACCCAAAACCTTTTCGAAATGCTCTGCTCTTGCAAGCTCCCTTTCAAGTCCTGGAGAACAAACCTCTAAATAATAAGATTTATCAATCGGGTCAGCCTCATCAATAATAGGGTCAATCGCATGGGAAACCATTGAGCAGTCATCAATTGAAATACCCTCTTCCTTATCAATGAAAACCCTTAAATACCATGAAGCACCCTCTTTTAAAAAGCGGACATCCCAGAGCTCAACGCCCTCATTTTCAACCGTTTCTTTTATAAGAGAATAAACCCTCTCGGCAGCACTTGCCATCTTTTCATCTCCTCTTAGCAATCGTGTAAAACAAAAGTGAGCGGGTTGCCCCACTCACCTTTCTTTCAGTCTTTAAGGATTATAACACACAATTCTTAAAAAATCAAGTGTTTTTAAGAATTTTCTTCAGAAGAAGTTTCTTCTTCTTTATATGAATTTATATAAATCTTAACAGCAACCTCTGTGCTAACCTTTTCATCATATTTGGGCGACTGGTCAACAACAGTGCCCGGTTTCTTTTCGGCATCATACTTCTCGAGAACCTCTATATTATCATAAAGGAAGCCCTGTTTTAAAAGCTCAAGCTTTGCCTCGGTTTCTTTGAGCCCCTTAAGATTTGGAACCTTAACCTCTTTAGCTCCCAAGGAAATTACAAGCTCTATCTTAGTGTCCCTTTCAACCTTATCTCCAGCCTTGACAGACTGAGAGCAAACCGTACCTTTAGGACAGTCGCTTGAGAAATCCTTATCCGAAATCACGATTTCAAACATTTCATAATCATCGTTATCTATAATTTCAGAATAATACTTCTTGGTAAAATCGGGAACATCATAGAGTTTTGCCGTAATCTCTGCACCGCTTTCAACCGTTCCGATAGATTCAACAACAGGTGCACTCGATGAGCTTTCTTCACTTGAGGAAGAGCTGCCGCCAATATCAAAAATATCATCCTTGAATACGGTTGTTACAAGCACAGCCCCTAAAGCCAAGAAAACAACAGCTGTTATAACAGCAGATATTATCGCATACTTAGCAGATGCACCTTTTTTCTTAGTTGCCTTTTCCTCAACCTCTGCCTTGGCGGGTTCCTTTCGAACAGGAACCTCAGGTATCTCACCGTAAATCATTTCGTTCTTGAAAATCTCAATGTTATTGGTTCTTTCCTTAGGCAAAACCTGAAGACCGTTAGCCAATGCCGCCAATACCTGACGGGGAAGCTCCTCAGCAAAACGGGAGGGAATGGTCATAACATCATTTTGAATTCTGATAGTTGCCTCAGGCGGAACAGAGCCGATAAGAACTCTGAAAAGAGAGGCACTAAGTCCGTAAACATCGGTATATGTATCATCGTGCATACCCTCAAAGCCATACTGCTCAACTGCAGCAAAGCCAGCCTTCAATTCGCTTTCAAGCTCTGAGTTTTCAAGTCTTAATTTCTTAATTGAATAATCGGAAATGCGAAGCTTTCCATCACGGCCAACGATAATGGTATCAGTAGAAATTCCTCTATGTATAATTCCTAAATCGTTCATACCCTTAACTGTATCAATAAGGGGTAAGAAGAGGGCACGGGCTTGCTCCCATTTTAAAGTTCCGCCGTTTTTCTCGAGGAAACTTTCAAGGGTTATACCCTGAACTTTTGAAGAAACAGCATAAATAGTTCCGTTTTCTTCAAAAACACTGGTAACAGGAATTAGAGACGGAAGGCTCGAATGCATAATTGCACGGTTGATTTCGGCAAACTCCATAAGACCTTCATTAAAGGTATATTCCCCACCCTTAATCATAGAAACAGTTTTATCGGGGTTTCTATGAGCAAAATTTATTGGAAAATACTCCTTGATATTAACCGCAATTTCAGCGGCATTATCCCATGCTATGTAGTTGATACCCTCGCCGTTAAAGCTAAGCACCTTACCGATAACATATCTGTCATCAATAACAAACTTTAAAGGCAAACAGTTATCAGGGTTATGAGAAGCCGAATCAAAAGAGCAAATCGGACAAATCTTCTCGCCCCCATTATCATTCATACAGCCTAAACAAAGTCTTTCTGTGTTAAACATATAAGACCTCCAAAATTTCAAAATTTAGATTATTATAGCATATTTATCTTTCTTTTTCAACCCATATCAACACAATTCGCCGCCAGGCAATTCATTATTGGAACTGCGTTTCAATAGTGCCGCACATTCTACATGCACTGTTTTTGGGAAGAGGTCCGCAGGAGTATACTCTTCAAGCTTATAACCCCTATCACCGAAAAGCTTTATATCCCGAGCGAGAGTTGCACTGTCGCAAGAAACATAGACAACCCTTTCGGGAGAGAATTTATCGGTTATGGTTTCAATAAGTTCCTCCGAGCAGCCCTTTCTTGGCGGGTCAACAATTATAACATCGGTTTTTATATTCTCCTCTGCAAGCTTTTGAGCCGCCGAAGCCGCATCACCGCAGATAAATCTTGCGTTTTCTATTCCGTTGTTTTTGGCATTAAATTCGGCGTCTTTCACAGCCTCAGAAATAATTTCAACACCTATAATGTTCTTGGCTTCCTTTGCCATTGATAGACCTATTGTTCCCGCTCCGCAATAAAGATCTAAAACGGTTTTATTCTTAGGCTTTGCATATTCCCGTGCCTTATTGTAAAGCTTTTCTGCCATATCTCTGTTAACCTGATAAAAAGAAAGCAAGGAAAGTCTCACCTTTATTCCGCAGAGAATATCGGTTATATAATCACTTCCGTAAAGAGTTTTGCATTCACTTCCTAAAATCACATTGCTTGCCGTTTTATTTATATTAAGCTGAATACTTTTTATATCACTGTTGATATTTATTAAACTATCTATCAGCTTTTTTCCTTGAGGTATATCATCACCGTTAATAACAAGGGCGAACATTATCTCGCCTGTTTTCTCGGCCTTTCTTATAAATATATGGCGAAGAAGTCCCTTGTTTGTTTGCTCATTATAAATACTTATGCTATTTTCCTTTACCCAATTTTCAACCACCTTCAAAATCTCGGAAAACTCCAAGGGCTCTAAAAGGCAGTCCTCAAAGGGTATTATTCTGTGTGAATGAAAAACATAAAAACCTGCTTTGCCCTCTTCATTTATAGGATACTGAGCCTTGTTTCTATATCGGAGTTCTTTATCGTAAATTATGGGCTGAGGTTTCATATCAATAAGACCTATTCTTTTAATTGCCTCATAAACCTTGTTTTCCTTAAATTTCCTTTCGGCTTCATAGGATATATGCCTGAAAGCACAACCTCCGCATTTTGAAAAAACAGAGCAATCAGAACTGCACCTGTCAAAAGAAGCCTCTTTAACCTCAAGCACCTTTGCAAAGGCATAGGTTTTTTTAACCTTTAAAACCTTAGCAAGAACAGTATCTCCAACCGCCGTTTGAGGCACAAATACTGCCATACCGTTATATTTACCTATACCGCTCCCATCGGAAGTGTAATCAGTTATTTTTAAAATAATTTCATCATTCTTTTGCATCATAATATCCTTAAAAATAAAATCAGGCTTTCGCCTGATTTATTTTAACATAAATTCATTTAACAGTCAATCAACTGCAAAATCTGTGCTTACCTATAGTTGTTATAATGGGTCTTGAAAATATCCATTTGTTAGTTGCGGTTGTGGGATTATAATAATAAATCGCACCGCCCGATGGGTCAACACCGCTCAAAGCATCCGAGGCAGCCCTATAGGCACTATCTGCTACAGGCTCATAGAACTGTCCGTCATATAGACAGGAAAAAGCACCCTTTTGATAAACCACACCCGATAATGTATCAGGAAAAGAGGGATGGTCAATTCGGTTTAGAACAACCGCTCCAACTGCAACCTGACCCATATAGCTTTCTCCCCTTGCCTCTGCAGATATAATGCGAGCTAATAAATCATAGTCCGATGAAGCGTAACCCGAGTTTCCTGAGGCTATCCCCAAGGCTTTTAAGGTCTGCGGTCCTGCAATTCCATCAACCTTAAGCCCGTTATCTCTTTGAAAATCGGTAACGGCTTTTTTGGTGTTGGTGCCGAAAATCCCATCAATATTGCCTGTATAGTAACCCCTTTGCTTGAGTACCGTTTGAATTTGGCGTACCTCTTCTGACCTCGAGCCAATCTTTGAAAGGGCGGACACACCGAGACTTGAAATACAAATAATCAGCACAAGCGATATTATAATTCTCATTTTTTTCATATAATCACCCTATTTTGTTTTTTGTTAGATTTTCCTTTTTTAGAAAAAATATTCTTTTATTTAGAAAAAAACAAAAACTTCCCTTTTCCAACATCACGCTTTGACAAAATAAGTATCCTTTAGGGGCTATAATGTTTGTTAGAAATATAGGCGGTGATTATGTTGAAGGATATTGTTAAAATATCAAATAAAATCGAAAATTACTCCATAAAAGAATTAGTGATGGCTTCTATTCTGCACATTTTAAGCCTTTTCGGCGGACTAATCTGCACAAGAGCAGTAGTTCTGGACAAGCTTCTTCCATTCGGTATTTCATTTTTAGCGGGAAGCACCGTTACCTTTTCACCCGCAGCGGCACTCGGCGTTTTTATAGGCTATTTTCTCCCCGCAGCAGAAGTCAGCGGCTTCAGGTACATAGCGGCACTTTTCGCAATACTCGCAATAAAGCTTCTTTTAAACTCCTATAAAAGACTTGTTTCAAGCCCTGTATTTTTAACCTTTATAGCCCTTCTTGCAAGCAGTCTTACTTCCTTTGTGGCTCTAAAAAATATGCAAGTGAATTTTTTAGATGTTATAACCGAAAGTCTTCTTTGTGCGGCGGGAACATATTTTACCGCAAAAAGCTTTATTTCCCTCGAAAAGCAAACCGCAGGACTTTCGGCGGATGAGCTATCCTCTCTGCTGATAATTATAAGCGTTCTCCTTATGGGACTTCATTCTGCCGAGTTTAACGGTATTTCTTTAGGCAGAATACTTGGAATTCTGCTTATTTTAACCGCCTCAAAATATGGCGGTATAGTTTCGGGTGCAGTTGGCGGTATTGCAGTTGCCTTGACTATGTCTCTAAGCGGAGTTTCGGGCAATATCGGGATAAGCTTTGCTTTTGCAGGACTTATGGCAGGTATTTTTTCTTCGCTTGGAAAATATGCCCAGATTATCTCGGTTTTAATTTTCAGCTTTATAGGCTCGGTTACTTCTGCTGATACAATGCTTATTTCAAGAACGATTATCGAAGCAGCATTAGGCTCAGCTTTATTTCTAACTCTGCCAAGAAAGGCAGGAATTTATCTTGGGAAAATCTTTTCCTCAACCCCTCATTTAACTATACCAACAGGACTTAAAAAATCACTCACAATGCGACTCGAACTTGCCTCTAATGCCCTTTCAGATGTTTCCGAAACAGTCGAACAGGTATCCCGTGAACTTTCTAAAATCAATTCCCCCGATTTTGGAACTGTTATAAGTGCTATTGAACAGGATGCCTGTGCCGGCTGTAAGCTGAGAGTTCATTGTTGGGAAAGCCGCAGAGATGATACCATTGGAGCTATTTTAGAGATAACAAAGGCTATAAAGCAGGGCGATAATTCCCCCGAAAACGCCGCACCTAAGGAATTTAAAGGCAGATGTCTTCGTACCTCAAAGGTTGCAAATGCGGCTTACCGCCGATATTCAGATTATGCCTCATCTATTGCGGCAGAAAGCAGAATTGATGAAGTTCGCTCGGTTGTGTCCGACCAATTTGACGGTATTTCCTCAATGCTTTATGATTTAAGTCAGGACTTCAAAAATGATGAACAGTTTGATATAACAGCGGCAGAAAATGCAGCGGCAGCTCTTAAAAATCTTGATATCAGGGTTGAAGAGGCAAGCAGCAGAATAGATAAGTATGGCAGAATGACCCTTGAATTCAAACTCAAAAAAACACCTGAGCTTATAATAAATAAACTACAGGTTATGAAGCTTGTATCGGTTGTTTGTGAAAGAGATTTTGATGTTCCATCGATTAGTCAGGTTGGAAATGATGTATTTATTGTTCTTAATGAGCACGCCGTTTTAAGCGTTGATATAGGTGCTGAGCAAATCTGTGCCTCGGGCTCGAGTATGTGCGGTGATGCCTTTAAATATTTCCTTGATGGCAGAGGCCATTTTGTTATGGTTTTATCGGATGGTATGGGAACAGGCGGAAGAGCCGCTGTTGACGGTGCAATGGCATCGGGTCTTATGGCAAGACTTATAAAAGCAGGCTTCGGTTATGACTGTTCTCTTAGAATACTTAATTCCTCAATGCTTTTTAAATCAACCGATGAATCTCTTGCAACGGTTGATGTTTCGAGTATCGACCTTTATACAGGCTATACAGAGCTTTATAAAGCGGGTGCTGCACCAACTATTATCAGGCGTTCAGGCAAAACGGGCAAGGCAGAAAGCACCTCATTACCCGCCGGAATTTTAAGAGAAATCGGCTTTGATAAAGCCTCTGTTAAATGCAAGGCTGGGGATATAGTTGTTATGATGTCTGACGGAGCAACAGGATGTGGCACCGATTGGATTAGAGCCGAAATCGAGGCTTGGCAAGACGGCTC
>JAZSEU010000023.1:0-1903 GCA_045531855.1 Acutalibacteraceae bacterium | reverse complement strand
CCCTTTCCTGTGATGGAGTTTTTATAAGTATAGGCAGAAAGCCCGAAACTGAGTTTTTAAAAAATGCAGTTGACATTGATGAAAACGGATATATTATAGCTGATGAATCAACAAAAACAAATATAGACGGCGTTTTTGCGGTAGGAGACGTCAGAACAAAGGCTCTTCGCCAGATAGTAACCGCTGTTGCAGACGGTGCGGTTGCAGTACATTATGCAGAAGAATATATAGCAAAAAGCCGCTAATAATTTTTTATGAAACAACCCCCTCGGTTTCCCGAGGGGGTTTTGCTATTTCTGCTCTTCGAGGACATTATCAAGGACGTGGCGGTAAAGCCCCTTGTACTCAGCCCTCGCTTTTTCGAGAGCCTCGGGCGAAAGAGTGCCCCTTTCGAGCGCCTCGCGAATTTTCTTCGCCTTTTTCTCAAGCTTCGAAAACTCACGGTTGATGTTTCCTATCGCTATTGAGGCGGTAGGGTCTGAATAATAACTCATAATTTTTTCCTCCTATATTCTGTTTTAAATACAGGAAGGCAACAAAAAAGCCTATCCTGCAAATGGGCGGAATTATCCTATGATAACTCCAATCCATTTTGCAAAATAAGCCGTTAAATTTTTGTTTTGCTAATAATAGCATATTAAAACCCTTTTGTCAAGAGGTTTATTTTTCTTCTTTCATAATTGCGATTGAAAGGTCGGTTAGCTGAGCGGTGTCAACCGTTCCGGGAGCTCCCGACATAACCTCGCTCGAATTTGAAACCTTGGGGAATGCGATAACATCACGGAGACTATCGCAGCCGCACATAAGCATAACAAGTCTATCAAGACCTATACCCATTCCACCGTGTGGCGGAGCACCGTACTTGTATGCATCAACCAAGAAGCCAAATTTCTCTGCCGCCTCTTCATCACTAAGTCCCAAAGCTGAGAACATTTTCTTTTGAAGAACGGGGTCGGAAATTCTTATCGAGCCGCTTGATAACTCAACACCGTTAAGCACCAAATCATAAGCCTTGGCAAACACCTTTTCGGGAGCAGTATCAAGATACTGAATACACTCATCCAAAGGCGAAGTGAATGGGTGATGCATAGCATCCCAGTTTCCTGTTTCCTCATTATATTCAAAGAATGGGAACTCGGTTATCCAAAGGAAGTTATATTTATCGGGGATAATATCAAGTTTCTTTGCAACAGTGAGTCTCAAAGCCCCAAGCACCGATAAAGCAACATTCTTCCTATCTGCAACTATAAGCACAACATCGCCCTTCTGGGCACCCGTTCTCTCATAAATTGCCTGCATTTCCTCTTCACTCATAAACTTAGCAAATGAGCAGGTAGGAACATCCTCACTCCAACGGATAAATGCCAAGCCCCGAGCTCCTATACCCTTTGCCTCTTCGGTTAATTTATTAATTTCCTTACGGGTATAAACAGCAGCCGCACCTTTTGCGGTTATAGCTCTGACTGTTCCGCCGGATTTTACGGTGTCGCTGAAAACTCCAAAACCGCAATTTTCGACAATATCCGACAAATCCTTAATCTTCATATCAAATCTTGTATCGGGCTTATCCGAGCCATAATCATTCATAGCATCGGTAAATTTAAGCCTTTTAAAAGGAGTTTCGATATCCTTGTTCAAAACCTCTTTGAACAGTCTCTTGATATAGCCCTCCGCAATAGCATAGATATCCTCAGGTTCAACAAAGGACATCTCAAGGTCAATTTGAGTAAACTCGGGCTGACGGTCAGCACGCAAATCCTCGTCCCTATAGCAACGGGCAATTTGCATATAGCGGTCGAATCCCGAAAGCATAAGAAGCTGCTTATAAAGCTGAGGGGACTGAGGAAGAGCAAAAAAGCTGCCCTTATGAATACGAGATGGAACAAGATAGTCCCTTGCTCCC
>JAZSEU010000059.1:0-16883 GCA_045531855.1 Acutalibacteraceae bacterium | reverse complement strand
CGGAATTTTAAGAGAAATCGGCTTTGATAAAGCCTCTGTTAAATGCAAGGCTGGGGATATAGTTGTTATGATGTCTGACGGAGCAACAGGATGTGGCACCGATTGGATTAGAGCCGAAATCGAGGCTTGGCAAGACGGCTCAGCTCAGGAATTAGCCGAAAGACTTTGCGAATGTGCGAAACGCAGAAGAAACGATAACCACGAGGATGATATAACCGTCCTGACTGCTATACTCAATAAGGCGGTGTAAAAAGAGGGTTGCTATATAGCAACCCTTTAATAACTTATGATTTAAAAAGTGTGTCTACACTTACATTGAGTATCTTAGCAATTACATATATTTCTATATCGGTAGCCATACGAACCTGACCTTCAAGTTTAGAATAACTTGTAGGGTTTATATCGCAACCCATTGTTTGCATTTTGGAAATAAAATCTTTTTGTTTAATTCCTTTTTCTTTTCTCAGATGTTCGATATTCTTGCCAACCATATTTGCATTACCATATTGTTGTTTACGCAACTTCAAGACATCCACCTCTTTTATATTCTTTACAAGAATTATAAAAGAAATTATCTTTGACAAAATTCCGTAAAAGAATTATAATGAAATATATTTCTTTTGCGGAATTATGGGAGGCGGTTATGATTTATAAAATTGTAATCGGCGGTTGCAGATATTATAATAATTATACCGCCTTTACAAAAATTGTAGATATTTGCTTATCTAAAATTAAAAATGAAAAAGAAATAGTCATTTTATCAGGGCACTGCTCAGGAGTTGATAAAATGGCAGAACGCTATGCAAAAGAAAATCGTTACAAACTGGAAGTTTATCCTGCCCAATGGGAAAAATACGGAAAATCCGCTGGACCAAAAAGAAATGAAATTATGGTTAAAAATTCAAATGCAGTTATCGCATTTTGGGATTACAAATCAAGGGGAACAAAAAATCTTATAACCCTATCTAAAAAGTACAGTAAGTCAATAAGAATTATTGATATAAATCAAAAAGGGATGCTTTAAGCATCCCTTTAACTTATTTCATAGCATATTTACTATATACTTCCCCATTCTCGAGGTTTTTCCATAAAAACTCATTGTCTTCAAAAACCATATAGGTATGAGGACTGTTTTCCTTTGGAATTGAAACAGAGCCTGGGTTCATAAAAATATAATTTTCTTTTTCCTCACATTTGGGGATATGAGTATGACCGTTTAAAAGAATATCAAAGTTCTTCATATCAGGAAGTCTGTCATCACCCAAATGACCGTGGGTTAAAACTGCCTTTTTATCGCCAAACTCGAAGGTTTTATAGTCCTCCAAAACCGAAAACTCCAAAACCATCTGGTCAACCTCAGCTTCGCAATTTCCCCTGACAGATAAAATCTTATCCTTTAATGGATTTAGCATTTCAATAACCTTTTTAGGAGCATAATCCTTTGGTAAATCGTTGCGAGGTCCATGATACAAAATATCGCCGAGAAAAATTATCTTATCGGGTTTTTCCTCTTTTATTGCATTCATTAAAAGCTCACAAAAGTATGCTGAGCCGTGAATATCCGATGCTATAACTATCTTCATTTAACAAGTACCTTTTCTATCTTTCCTATAATCATATAATGAAAATCGTCATTATACCATTTAAGAGGCTCTTTATCAATAAAGTCCTCAGGGCTGAGCTTTCCAACATACTGCTTTTTGCAGACAAGAACAAGTCTTGCCTCATCAAAATAAACAGTATTATCCGAGAAAACAGGGGTTAAACCCGTAAGGGCGGTTTTATCAACATCTCTGCCCGATTTCGAACCGCAAACCTTATGAAGTCCCTTTTCATCCCCATAAAAACTAAGGGTGAAATAATCAGAATTATTGATAAATTCCATAGTATAACGCTGAGGTCTTACAAGTGCCATAACACTGTCATTCCCCCAGATTTCACCCGCAAAGCCCCAGGAAGCAGTCATCATATTATACTTTTCTTCATTCCCTGCGGTTATCAGCATCCATTCATCAGCAATCATTTTTATAAGATTGCCGTCAATTTCCTTTGGACTAATCTCTTTAAACATAAAATCAACCTCTTAATTATTGTTAAGTTTTTTATAAAGCGATATAATTTCTTTCCTGAGCTCCAAATTAGCTTCACTTTTAAGAGTGGGGTCTTCGGCTAACAAACGGCTGACCTCTTGCCCTGCAAGTCTTAAAACCGCTCTATCTGCGAATATATCGGCAATTCGCATATCGGGAAGTCCATGCTGACGTTTTCCCAAGAAATCACCGGGACCTCTCATTTCAAGGTCGGCATCAGCAATTTTAAAGCCATCTGCAGTATTTTTAATAACCGATAGTCTCTTTTGAGTCTCCTCGCCTTTTACATCAGAAATTAAAATACAGTCTGACTTATATTTTCCTCTGCCTATTCTTCCCCTCAGCTGATGAAGCTGAGAAAGCCCGAATCTTTCGGCATTTTCGATAACCATAATAACGGCATTTGGAACATCAATTCCAACCTCGATAACGGTTGTTGCAACAAGAAGTTGAATTTCACCCTTTGCAAAGGCGGACATAACCTTTTCCTTTTCTATGGGCTTCATTTTACCGTGTAAAAGACCAACAGAATAATCCTTAAATTCACCCACAACTAATTTTTCGTAGTATTCGGTAGCGGGTGTTATGTCAACCGTTTCATTCTCCTCAACCAAGGGGCAAACGATATACCCTTGTCTCCCTTCATCGAGAAACTTTTTAATGTATTTATAAATTCTCTCTCGGTATGATGAATCAACCGAATAAGTATCTATCTTCTGTCTTCCCTTGGGGTATTCGTCAATGATACTGATATCAAGGTCGCCGTAGATGATAAGTCCCAAGGTTCTTGGTATCGGTGTTGCCGACATAACAAGTGTATGCGGATTTTCACCCTTTGATGAAAGGCTATTTCTCTGCTTAACACCAAATCGGTGCTGTTCATCGGTTATAACAAGACCTAAATCTCTGAATTCAACATCAGGGGTTATCAGTGCGTGAGTACCGATAACAACATCTATTTCGCCGTTTTTAAGTCCTTCTTTAACTTCGTTTTTTTGTTTTTTGGTTAAAGAACCCGTAAGAAGAGCAGACTTAAAGCCGGTGTTTTCAAGCAGTTTTTCAAGTGTTTTAAAATGCTGTTCGGCAAGAATTTCGGTTGGAGCCATCAAAGCAGACTGGATATTATTTTTAGCGGAGGCAAATATAAGTGCCGCCGCAACTGCAGTTTTACCGCTTCCAACATCACCTTGGATAAGTCTGTTCATAGGTCTGCCCGAGGTCATATCACTAAAGCATTCCTCGGCAACCCTTTTCTGAGCAGAAGTTAAAGAAAAGGGCAAAGCCTTTTGAAATTCATCAAAATAGCTTTCCTTTATCCTCAGTCCCGCTTTGCCACGTGAGCGTTTTTTAAGTAGAGAAAGCCCTGTTTGCAAAACAAAAAGTTCTTCAAAAACAAGCCTTTTCTTAGCCCTTTCAAGTGATTCACGGCTTTTTGGGAAATGGATATTCTCGAGTGCAAATTTAATATCGCAAAGGTTGTTCCTTTTTCTGATTTCCTCAGGCAAAACCTCAGGAAGTGTAACAGAAGAAAGGGCAGTTTTCACAAGCTTTTCCAGATTCTTTGAGGACATAGCCTTAGACGCAGGATAAATCGGTTCGATTCCATCAAAGGAAGTCTCCATAATCTCAGGAGAGCCCATTTGCTTAAAAATAAAGCTTCCTGAAATCTTGCCATAGAAAAGGTATTCCCTGTCTTTCCTTAGCTTCTGCGCTAAAAACTTTTGATTAAAAAGGGTTATTTCCATCTGGGCAGAGTTATCCTCAACAATAAACTTATAAATGGTCATACCAGGTCTCTTTTTAAGCTCGCTGACCTCGGTTATAAGCTTAGCCTTAACACAAACATTTTCTCCAAAAGGAGCATCTGCTATATGCTCTATTTCGGTCCAATCAAGATAGGCTCTCGGGTAAAAACGCAAAAGGGCACCGATAGTATCGATGCCCCTATTTTTCAAAACAACAGCTCTTTTTTCACCAACACCCTTAAGATATTGAATATCGGTGGTGGCTGTTATCATAAAAAACACCTCATTCAACAGAAATGATATAGTAGTATACGGGCTGACCGCCGTTGATAACGGTAATCTCGGTCTTGTCGCCGTATTTTTCCTGAATCTGAGCCTCAATGGCTGCTGCCTGCTCCTCAGTTACATCCTCACCGTAAATAACGGTTACAAACTCACTGTCCTTCTTAATCATTGATTTAAGAAGCTTCATAACCGAGCGCTCAAGGTCGGTATCAACATTGATGATTTTACCGCCGAGCAATGCCATAAGCTCGCCCTTTTTGATTTTATGACCGTCAAAATCAGAGTCTCTTGCAGCAAAGGTTATCTGACCTGTTGCAATTTTCTCAGCAACTTTCTGCATCTCGATAGCATTAGCCTCATTATCGGTATCAGGGTCGAAGTTGAGCATTGCGGTTATTCCCTGAGGAATTGTTCTTGTGTGAAGAACGATAACCTTGCGGGTACTTATCGGAATAGCCTGCTCCGCCGCCATAATGATATTTTTGTTGTTAGGAAGAACAAAAACAGTTTCAGCAGGGGTGGTTTCTATAGCCTTTAAGATATCATCAGTACTGGGGTTCATTGTCTGACCGCCGCTAACAACGGTATCAACTCCCAAATCTCTGAAAAGCTCTGCAAGACCGTCTCCCGCACAAACCGAAACAAAACCGACAGGCTTTGTAGGCTCAACTGGAGTAAAGGTCTCGGTGCGGTCAGCACTCTTAGCGGGCTTCTTCTTAGCTTGTTCGGCATCATGCTTAGCTCTTTCGTGCTGGTCTCGCATATTTTCTATCTTAAGATGAACTAGCGGACCGAAGGTAAGTGCTTTTTCAATAGCGTTACCGGGATGGTCTGTATGAACATGAACCTTGATAATTTCCTCATCATCAACAACTACAACACAGTCGCCAATGGTTTCAAGGAAGAGTCTTAACTCATTAGGCTCAGTTTCGCACTCAGGGTCTCTGTTAACAATAAACTCGGTGCAATATGTGAAAGTGATTTCGGTTTCAAACTCACCTGCAGCGTTTCTTGATTCCTCTTCCTCAGGCTCTTCGGCAGAAACGTTCTGAGCCTTAATCATAACGCCATCCTTTAAAACCGAAAGCATACCCTTAAGGATAAGAACAAATCCAAAGCCGCCCGCATCAACAACACCTGCTTTTTTAAGAACAGGAAGAAGTTCGGGAGTTTCGGCAAGAGCCTTTTCAGCGCCCTCAATAGCTGCCTCAAAAACAGCTAAAGCATCTTTACCGCTCTCAAATGCTGCTTTCGCATATTCGGAAGCTACACGGGCAACAGTGAGAATAGTTCCCTCGGTTGGCTTCATAACAGCCTTATAAGCCGCCTCAACACCCAAAACAAAAGCGTTTGCTATGTTCTCAGCGGTTACAAACTCATCTTCGCCTATTCCCTTGGCAAAACCTCTGAACAAAAGCGAGGTTATAACACCAGAGTTTCCTCTGGCTCCTCTAAGCAATGCCGAGGCATTAACAGATGCTACCTTGCCTGCGGTTTCTCCCGAAAGCTTTTCAAGCTCTCTTGCAGAGTTTGCAAGGGTCATAGACATATTTGTACCCGTATCGCCATCAGGCACGGGAAATATATTCAAATCATCGCATTGTTTGCGATTATTGGCAAGATTATTGGCAGCCGAAATTATGGCGTCCCTCAATATATCGCCGTTTATCAATTAAAACACTCCTTATCAAAGGCAATATTACGGATTATTCCTTAATACCGTCTATCTTAACGATAACCTTATCAACCGTAATTCCTGTCTTGTTTTTAACTATATATTTAACCTTTTCGGTTATACTTGCAGCTATCGCATTGATATTCATTCCGTAGGTAACAACGATATGAAGTTCAACCTTAACGCTATCAGCATCGCCGATAACCTTAATGCCTGTATCAATAGGCTCATCCTTGGAAAGCTTGCTGAAAATTGCCTGCTTGCTACCCTTAGGCACCATTCCAACAACGCCGAAGCAAGAAGTTACCTCATGACCGATAAGCTTAGAGAGATAACCTTCCGATATATCTATTTTACCTAATCTGGTTTCATAAGCTATCATAAAATTTCCTCCTATTTTAGTGTGACAGTTTCGAGTCCTGTCATACTACTATATATGACTCAATCGAAAAATAAATATCGCTCGCTGAAGAGTTCTTAACATTTTCGATGTTATCACTGTAAAACAAAACGCCCGTTTTATAGCATAGCGGAATAAAAGGCATTTCACTCTGCAAAACTGCCGCAACATCGGCAATAGTATTGTTTCCGGCATAGAAACCATTAACAACCTGAGATACAGAGTTCGGCTCGGTTACAGCCTCTGCCTCTTCCTCACTGTTCTGAACTTCAGGGACAGCTTTCTTTATACCAAAAGCCGCACTTCCGCCCTCGGTTACCATACTTGAAATATCCATATTATCCGTAAGCCTTACTTCGCCTAAGAATAACTGAAAATTCCCCGAAGACAAACAGCTTTTAAACTGCTCGTATGTTTTTTCGATAACGGTTATCCTTATTCCATAACTTGCAAGCTGATTTGCAATTTCCTGAGCCGCCGCTACTTTCATTCGGTTTTCAGAATTAACAAGCAATGTCAACTGAAGCTTTATGCCGTTTGAATTGACACGGTTTCCACCGTTATCTAAACTATTATAACCTATTTTGTTTAAATTCTCAACAGTTATTTCATTTTTTGCCGTAATTTGTATATTTTGAACCGCCTTGACAGGCTCCCAAACCGGACTTAAAAAGCCGGTTGCGGGCAGAGCATTATTATAAAAAGAATCTCTGCAAAGCTTCTGGCGGTCAAGCCCCGATGAGAGTGCCTGCCTGAGTGCATTCTCGGCTAAAACACCGTAATTCTGGTTAATTCCGATATAAATCAAATTGTTGGAATTTATATCAATTTTTTTGCCGCTCATTCTTATAATTTCATCGCTCGAAACGTTATTATAATAAATATCTGCGGCACCGATTTCAACATAATGTGCAACCGATTCACTGTCAGGTGCATTTATAAGATTTATCTTTTTTATTTGAGACTTCTTGCCATAATAATTTTCATTTATAACAAGGCTTTGTCTACTATCGGAAACCTTATATCTTCCGCTGCCAATAGGGGGTTGCAAAACACTGTCCGAATCGGTAACGCTATCACTTCCCGATTTGATTATCGGAAAGGTCAGAAGATTTTTAAAATAAGGGTCGGCTTTAGATAGTGCGAATTCAACCGTACTGCCGTCTGCCGCCGAAACCGATACAACCTCATATAAGCTTGCAGCATAATTTGAGCCCTCTGCCCTTGCTTTATTTGCCGAATAAACAACATCATCGGCAGTAACCTTACTGCCATCAGAAAATATCAAATCTTTAATTTTAACAAGGCATTTGTTTCCTGAAACCTCTACCGTTTCAGCAAGGCTTAAAACGGGATTAAACTCATTATCCAATTTTATTAAAGGCTCATATAAAAGCCTGCAAAGCTGGCGGTTTATATCAGTTTTAGCAGTATACGGATTAAAGGTATCTGCAACCGAATAAAGCAAGGTTATGCTATTCTTTTTGCTTTTAACTTTTTCTGTTTGGGAAGTCATTTCAGAAGAGGCGTTTTCAGGATTTTTTCGGCATCCCGAAAACAAAAAGCAAAGGCTTATAATTAAAAACCAAGCTATAAGTTTTCTAACTTTCATTTCTTTCTCCGTTAAATTCTAATTCTTTCAACCGATTTGCATTTTCCGTCTTTTATATCTATATCGAAAATACATCCGCATAGCATACATTCACCGTCTGCAAACTTGAACTTGGACATATCATTATCTCTTAATCGGTTAATTATAATATCACTTTTAACCCCTAAAACAGAGTTTTTAGGTCCTGTCATCCCAAGGTCGGTTATATATCCTGTGCCACAAGAAAAAACCTCTTCGTCAGCGGTCTGAACATGGGTATGAGTGCCAAAAACTGCCGAAGCCTTTCCGTTAAGATAAAGCCCCATAGCCCTTTTTTCACTTGTTGCCTCGGCATGAAAATCAACAACCGTTATTTTAGCACCGTCCGCCCGAGCCTTTAAAAGCAGCTCATCAACCCTTTTAAAAGGATTACTGGCGTTAACCCTTTCGAGATAAACTGTTCCCGAAAGGTTAATAACCGCTATACTGAAGGAGCCGAAATCAGCAAAGCAATATCCGCTCCCCGAAGGCTCATCAGGTAGATTATCGGGTCTTAAAATATAGGGGTTGCTATCAAGATAATCGAAGATTTCTTTTCTTCTTAACGAATGATTACCGCCCGTTATAACATCTGCACCTGCAGCCAAAAGAAGCTCAGCACTCTCAGGTGTTATTCCGTTACCCTCGGCAGAATTTTCACCGTTCAAAACAACGGCATCTATCTTTCTTTCTCTTTTTAAAGAGGGCAAAACTTTGAGGACATAATCGCACCCTGCTTTACCGCAAACATCACCGACTGCTAAAAGCCTCATAATATTCCCTCCAAAAAATAATCATTCATAATTATTATAAAGAATATGCGCTTTCTTGTCAATTTATTTTTATACTCACTTTCCCTTGCTTTTTTACTAAAGTTAATATATAATTATATAGAATTTTTATGTGGAGGAAAACAATGGATTTAATAAAGGTGCTAACCGCCGAATTTTCTCTTAAACCCTTTCAGGTTGAAAATACTGTAAAGCTTATTGATGAGGGAAACACCATTCCCTTTATCGCACGTTACCGCAAGGAAGCCACCGGCTCTCTTGATGACCAGCTTTTAAGAGAATTGTCGGACAGGCTTTCTTACCTACGCAATATGGAAGAAACAAGGGAGAAAATCAAGAAATCTATTGAGGAGCAAGGTGCACTTACCGAAGAACTCATCGAGGCTATTGATAATGCCGCAACCCTTACAGAGCTTGATGATATTTACCGTCCCTATAAGAAAAAACGCAAGACAAGAGCAAGTGTTGCTAAGGAAAAGGGACTTGAGCCTTTGGCAGAACTTTTATATGAGCAGTCGCCCGATTGCCCTGAGCCTATAGAAGCGGCGGCGGAATATATAAACGAAGAGCTTGGCGTTGAAACTGCTGAGGATGCTCTTCAAGGTGCTATGGACATAATTGCCGAAAAGATTTCAGATGATGCTGATGTTCGCCGCCGTATGCGTTTTGTCTGCTCGGCTCACGGTATTTTAACCGTTAAGGCGGCAACTGAGGATATCGGTGTTTATGAAATGTATGCCGATTACAGTGAGCCCGTTTCAAAAATCGCTAACCACAGGGTTCTCGCAATAAACCGAGGCGAAAAAGAAAATCTTTTAAAGGTTTCCATTGATTTTGATAGAGATAAGGCTATGTTCATTATCTCAAAATCTCATATTAAAGAGGGCTCCAAAGCCACCGCTACTGTTAAAGCTGCGGCAGAGGATGCTTACTCACGCCTTATATTCCCCTCGATTGAAAGAGAAATCCGTTCTGAGCTTACCGATAAAGCATCAACAAGTGCTATAAAGGTTTTCTCGGATAATTTAAAACAGCTTCTTATGCAACCGCCCGTTAAGGACAAAATAACCATCGGTCTTGACCCGGGTTACAGAACAGGCTGCAAGGTTGCCGTTGTTGACGAAACGGGCAAGGTGCTTGATACTGCCGTTATCTACCCTGTTCCCCCGAAAATGAAAATTGAAGAAGCAAAGCTTATTATAAAAGGACTTGTTAAAAAACATTCTGCCGAGGTTTTTGCAATAGGAAACGGAACTGCAAGCAGAGAAACCGAAGCCTTTGCCGCCGAGGTTATAAAGGAGCTCGGCACAGGTCTTTCCTATATGGTTGTTAGCGAAGCCGGGGCAAGTGTTTATTCTGCAAGCAAGTTAGCAGCCGAAGAGTTCCCCGATTATGATGTATCTCTTAGAAGTGCCGTTTCGATAGCCCGAAGAATGCAAGACCCATTAGCAGAGCTTGTTAAAATTGAGCCAAAGGCAATAGGTGTTGGTCAATATCAGCATGATATGCCCCAAAATCAATTAAGCTCAGCTCTTGACGGTGTTGTTGAATCCTGTGTTAACTCGGTTGGCGTTAACCTTAACACTGCTTCTGTTCAGCTTCTCTCCAGAGTTGCAGGAATAGGAACAGCAGTTGCTAAAAACATCGTTGCATACCGTGAAGAAAACGGAAAATTTATGAGCCGAACAGAGCTTAAAAAGGTTTCAAAATTAGGACCTAAAGCTTATGAACAGTGTGCTGGCTTTTTAAAGATTGCCGATGGCAAAAATGCCCTTGATAACACCTCGGTTCACCCCGAAAGCTATGATGCGGCAAAGAAACTTTTAAAGCTTTGTGAATACACCGAAAACGACCTCAGAAACGGCTCGGTTAAGAATATATCCGAAAGGGTTGAAGCCCGTGGTATTGAAGCCACTGCCGAAGAATTAGGGCTTGGTATCCCAACCCTTAACGATATCGTCAATGAATTAGAGCGTCCGGGAAGAGACCCAAGAGATGAGCTTCCGCCCCCTGTACTCAGGCAGGATGTTTTGTCTATGGAAGACCTGAAAACAGGTATGAAGCTTAAAGGCACAGTTCGTAATGTTATCGATTTCGGTGCCTTTGTTGATATTGGCGTTCATCAGGACGGACTCGTTCATATTTCCCGAATAACCGATAGATTTATCAAACACCCAAGCGAAGTTTTAAAGGTTGGGGATATTGTTGAGGTTTATGTTCTATCGGTTGATATCGAAAAGAAAAGAATATCTCTAAGTATAAAGGAACCCTGAAATGAAACTTAATAATTTAAAAGGCAGCCTTATTCTTATATTAGCGGCTTTAATATGGGGTTTAGCTTTCGTAGCACAAACCGCTGCAGCGGACTCTGTTCCCCCATTTTGCCTTAATGCACTCCGCTGCTTTGTTGCTGCCATCGCCCTTTATCTCTTTTTTCTTGTTACCAATATCAAAACAAAAGCAACCTTTTTCCCAAAAGAAATGGCCCTTAAAAAACAATATTATCTTGCGGCAATAATTTGCGGAACTCTGCTTGCTATTTCGGTTAACTTTCAGCAATTCGGACTCGCCTATTATCCCAAAGGAGTTGCCAGTGAAGCAAGAGCGGGATTTTTAACCGCTCTTTATGTAATATTAGTTCCCGTTTTCTCTGTATTTGCGGGTAGGAAAATAAAGCTTCCTATCTGGCTTGGCGTTGGGATTGCAACTGTTGGCGTTTATCTGCTTTGCTTTAACGATAAAATAGGCGGAATTTATTTTGGCGATATTCTGGTATTTCTCTGTGCCATAAGCTTTTCATTTCATATTATGGCGATTGATAAATTTGTCGGAATAACAGGCGGAATAAAGCTTTCTGTTATGCAGTTTTTAGTTTGCGGAATAATTTCTTTTGTTTTAAGCCTTATTTTTGAAAGCAAAACCGTTTCCTTTTCAGGTATTATGAATGCCGCTCCCCAAATTCTTTATCTCGGCATAATGTCAAGCGGTATCGCTTATACCTTGCAGGTTATCGGTCAGAAGTTTGCGGAACCATCTGTGGCTTCAATTTCTATGAGTCTCGAAAGCGTTTTTGCGGCTCTTGGCGGTTGGCTTATTTCAGGCAACGCACTGAGTGTTAAGGAAATTTCAGGCTGTCTGCTTGTGTTTATCGCAATAATTATCGCCCAGCTGCCCTCTTTTAGCAAAAAAGCCCTATAATTTACAATTTGTTTATTTTTATAAAGTATTTTTTTGATATTATTTATATGTTAAAAACCATTTAGGAGGAATGAAAATGATTACTGTTACCGACCTCTCCAAAAGGTACGGCACCCACCTCGCAGTAAAAAACGTTAGCTTTAACATTGAAAAAGGCGAGGTAATCGGATTTTTAGGTCCCAACGGTGCGGGTAAATCCACTATTATGAATATCCTGACAGGATATCTTTCTATGACTAAGGGTAAGGTTGAAATCGATGGGTTTGATATAACCGAGCATCCTGAGGAAGCAAAAAAAAGAATCGGTTATCTTCCCGAAATCCCTCCCCTTTATATCGATATGAAGGTTAGGGAATATCTCGATTTTATATTTGACCTTAAAAAGGTTAAATTCCCTAAAAAAGCACATATTGATGAGATTTTAAAGCTTGTTAAGATTGATGATGTTCAGAACCGACTCATCAAAAACCTATCAAAAGGTTACCGCCAAAGAGTTGGTTTTGCTCAGGCTCTTATCGGAAACCCCGATGTTTTAATTCTTGATGAGCCAACAGTTGGTCTTGACCCAAAGCAGATTATTGAAATCAGAAATCTTATCGCAAAGCTTGGTAAGAATCATACAATTATTCTTTCCTCCCATATTCTTTCGGAAATTCAATCGGTTTGTAAGAGGGTTATAATTATCAACCGAGGCGAAATAATTGCAGACGATATTTCCGAAAACCTTTCAGCAAAGCTATCTGGCGACCTTTCCTTGGTTGCAAGAATTGTTTGCTCAGAAAAGGAAATGCTTGAAACACTTGAAACCGTTAAGGGCGTGAAATCAGTTGTAGCTCTCGGCAGTAAAGAAAACGGCTCCTTTGATTTCCTTATTGAGCCTGAGGATAACACCGATATCCGTGCCGCTGTTTTTGAGAGGGTTGTATCCCGTGGCAAAACCCTTTTATCACTCACTTCAAACAGTGCATCTCTCGAACAGGTATTCTTAAAGCTTACCGAGGTTACCGATAATAACGAAGCCAGAAGAATGCTTGGAACCTTAACAGAAACAGAAGAAACAGAAGAAACAGAAGAGGGGGAAAATTAAATGAGTGCTATATTTAAAAGAGAATTTAAATCTTATTTTTCAACTCCCATTGGCTACATCGTTTTAGCAGCCTTCTATTTCTTCTTAGGGCTTTTCTTCCATATGCTTTTCAGCTATGGCTCACCCAATATCAGCGATGTAATAAGCACTATGTCAACCATAGTTGTTTTCGTTCTCCCCGTTATCACAATGCGAACCATGAGTGAGGATAGAAGACAAAAGGTTGACCAAGCCTTACTTACCGCTCCCGTTAAGTTAAGCTCTATCGTTTTAGGCAAATTCTTTGCGGCTTTGGCAGTGTTTGCAATCGGATTTGCTCCAACCGTTATTTTCGAAATCATTTTCGCAGCCTTTGTTAGCGTTAATATTTTCTCATATCTTTATTCCTTGCTCGGAATTTTGTTCTTGGGCGGAGCGCTTATTGCGATTGGTATGTTCATCTCTTCTTTAACAGAGAGTACAGTTATCTCGGCAATCTTAACCTTGGTTATCAATATAATCGTTATCTTTATGCCAAGCCTTGCCTCGATGATTAAAAACGAAACTATCGTGAATATTATTAACTCCGTTTCGTTCATAACCGTTTTCGAAAGCTTTTCCGAAAACATATTCTCTATTGCTGATATTATCTACTTCTTAAGCTTTATCGCAGCTTTCCTTTTCCTCTGCGTGCGTTCGCTTGAGAAAAGAAGATGGTCTTAAGGGAGGTGCCACTAATGGATAAAAAGATTAAAGATAAAAAGATTAAAAATGAATTTCTACTTAAAAAAGGCGGATATTCAGTAGCTATAACCGCCATCGTTTTAGTCGGTATTATCGTTCTTAACATATTAGTCGGTGCTTTGGCTGATAGATTTGTTTTAGAATTTGATATGTCGGCAGAGAAGAAAAACTCCATAAGCAAAGAAAATGTTGAATATATCAAAAATGTTGAGGATGAAATTTCGGTAATTATGTGCTCCTCCAAAGAGGATTACACGGGCGGATATATGTCCTACTATGCTCAGCAATACGGCGTTGCAGAGGATGCTTCCGCTTATTACGAGCAAACAGTTAAGCTGATGGAAAAATATTCAAACTATAACAACAAGATTAAGGTTGAGTTTGCAAATACCCAATCCTCAGAGTTTAATTCAATTACATCCAAATATGCAAATGATAATATAAACTTCGGTGATATCATTGTTTCTGCAACCAAAAACGGAACAGAAAGATATAAGGTTTTAACCTTCTCGGATATCTATAATTTAACCGAGGATGATACCTATGCTTCTTACGGTTATACCTATTCAACCGTTACAGGAAACCAGATTGAAACTGCACTTACAGGTGCTATCGCTTATGTTACAAGCAACAGCGATAAAAAGATTGCTATTTTAACGGGCCACTCTGCACACGATTATACAGAGACCTATAAAAAAATGCTTGAGGATAATAACTATACAGTTGATGTTATCGAAGATAGCGTTATAACAAAACTTTCCGAAGATTACGATGCTATTGTTATTGCTTCTCCTGCAACCGATTTCTTAAGAACCGAGCTTGATGTTATTTCTGCTTTCCTTGAAAATGGCGGCAAGCTTGATAGAGGACTTCTCTATTTTGCAGATGCCTCTCTTCCCTTCCTTCCAAACCTTGCAGAGTTCCTCTCGCAATGGGGTATAACCGCAGAAGAGGGTATTTTGTTTGAAACAACTGACGGTTATTATATGACAGGCGACCCAACAACCTTTATTTCTGCTCCTTTCAGTGATGATAGCATTGTTGCAAACCTCAAATATTGCCTTACCGGTAATAACGTTCCTCTTTCAGAAGGAAAAGCCGATGGTTACGAGGTTACAACACTTATCGGCACAACCAACACCGTTGTTGCCGCCCCTGTTGGAGTTGCAAATGATTGGAACGGTGCCAAGGAAGAAGATATGAAGAGTTATTCAACCGTTATTCAGTCGGTTAAGAAAGGCTATGACGATGATAACAATGCAATTTCAAGCTATGTAATGGCGTTCAGCAGCGTTCAGTTTATCTATTCAGAATATGCTGAAATGACAGATGTTTCTAACAAAAACATCGCTCTTGCTGCCGCAGAGCGTGCTTCAAGAGCCGAGGATACAGGTATCTACTTCATTTCAAAGGCTATAACCGAGGAAAGCTTTGCTTCTTCTGTTACAGAGGCTTCTTCAAATGTTATAAGAATTATATTTGTTATCCTTATTCCCATAATCTGCATTGCAGCAGGCATTTATATTTACATTAAGAGAAGGAACGCATAAATGAGCAATATTCCTGAAAACGAAAAAAACGAGGCAGTAGAAAACGAGGAGGTTTTATCCACCGTTTTCTCAAACCCCGAAGAACACCGCAAAATAGAAACAGTTAAAAAGAAAAAGCCCCTTGTAAAAATTCTGGCTTTCTTCCTTTCCCTTGTTATTTTAACAGGTGGAACTGTTGCTGTTATAAAGCTTATCCCCGAAAGAGAAGAAGATGATGACTATGTTCCGCTTCTTGAAGAAATCGATGTTATAAACCTTAAAAGCAATACCTTTGATACCGTAACCCTTAAAAATTCAAGTGCTGAATTTAACTTTTATTCCGAAGAGGTTGAAAAGACAGATACCTCAAGTGAAAGTGAAGAAAGGGTTGTTAACTGGTATTTAAAGGGATACGGTGATGACGTTATCAGCTCCCCTACCGTTTCCGAAAAAATTGAGGGCATAAGCCTTATAACCGCTATTCGCAAGATAAATGATTTGAGTGATAGCCAATGCGGTCTTGATAGCCCTGTTATTGAAGCGGAAATCAAGACGACTGAGGGTAAAGTTGTTTCAATGCTTATAGGCTCTGCCTCCCCCGATAAAACAGGCTATTATTTCAAATCTTCCGAGAGTGAGGATATATTCCTTATAAGCGAAGAAACAAAGCAAGACTTCGAGTTTGAAACCTTAGACCTTGCAAACGCCGATGTTTTAAAGGGCTTCCCTCTGACTGAGGATATGAAAGATTATATGGATGACAACAGCGACCTTTCAACCTTTGATACCGTAACAATAAGCGGCAAAAACTTTGATAAGAGCCTTGTTATTGTTCCAAACCCTGAGAACACTCTTGTTCCTTACATAATTACAAGCCCATCTATCAGAAGAGCTCAAAATGTAGAAAATATTTTCAACGCTTTCAAGAACGGTATAACACCTATCGGTGCTTATGCCTTAGATACCTCAGCTAACACATTAAAGGAATTCGGTCTTTCAAACCCTGACTTTGTTATGACAATGAAGGCAGGAAACAAAACCCATACCTTTAAATTCGCTCTCCAAAAGGATGGCAATTATGCTGTCGTTTGCGATGGTGAAAAGCTCGTTAAAAAGGTATCTGCAGATAATTTAAGCTATGTAAATCTTAAGGAAACCGATTTCTATTCAACCTGGGTTTGTTTGGAATATATAACGGAACTTTCGGCATTTGAAATTAAATATGGCGATAAATCTTATGAATTCATATTTGAGTCTGCTGAAAATGAAGAGGGCGAAACTGAAATAACAAAAGTAACCCTTGATGGAAAAGGTATAGATGTTGATGAATTCAAAGCTTTCTATCAGGAATGTATTTCAATAAACTGCACCGATTTCAGCACTGATAAGATTTCAGAAAAAGCTGATTATACCATAAATTTCAAGTTTATCGATAAGACGGTTAAAACTTATGAATTTTATAAATCGGGGGCCACAAAATATCAGTATGCCGAAAACGGCGTTGATATGGGTAAGGTTAATTCCTCCGCACTCAATAAGATTATAAAAGCACTTGAAGATTTAGTGTAAAATAAAAAAGGACGCTCAGCGCAATACCATTAAGTTAAGAAATTAATGAGTAGAAAAAAGAATTTGAATCAGCAAGTGAAGTTGGTTCGAGTTCTTTTTTTGCAAAGAAGGGCATAACGAAAAGACAGACTAAAAGTCTGCTGAAAAAGCATTGCAAAAAG
>JAZSEU010000046.1:0-5338 GCA_045531855.1 Acutalibacteraceae bacterium | reverse complement strand
GTTCCCTGAACCATACCGTTTCTGCCTCCGCCTTTAACAGAAAATTCGGATTTAAAACGGGTAAATAAGGTTTGGAGTTTTGCTTCATCTCCGCAAATAACAAAGCTAAATCCATCATTTTTCTTCGAAAAAACTGCCCTTATGCCACCATAAGTTTTATAAAGTGAATCGGCAAAAGATTGTAGCTCTTTCATATCGAAATTTTCTTCGAAAACGCAAGAAATATCTTTTTCATTTCGAAATGAAGAAACCTTTGAAGAAATTATCTGTCTTTTAAGGTCTGTTATTTCAAATTTTTGTTCACTAATCTGATTTAACAGCCTGTCCACAGCCTCAGCGGTTTCGTTTTGCTTAACGCAGAGAGCCTTAGAAATTTTTTGAATATTATCATACTTATCAAGAATATCAATTAGAGCTCTTGTTCCGCATTTGATTTCAATACGAACTCCGCCTCTGAGACTTTCAGAGGATATAAATTTGATAATACCGATTTCGCCCGATTTTTTAACATGCGGTGCACAGCAAGCACAGATATCAGTATCCTCAATTTCAACTATTCGAATATCACCATCAAGCTCTTTTTTAGAGCGATATGTTAAATTTTCAAGAGTTTTTTCATCAGGATAATAAGTATAGAAATTAAGATTTTTAAAAATCACTTCATTGCTTAACAATTCAAGCTTTTTCAACTGATATTTATCAAGCGGTTTATCGAAATCGAGGGTTACTATTTCCTCCCCCAAATGAAAACCGACATTTTCGCAACCAAAAAGCTTATTTGCTATACCTGAAATAATATGCTCACCAGAATGCTGCTGCATAAAATCAAAACGGCGTTTCCAATGGATAACACCGCAAACAGTATCACCAACAGCCAAACTGTCATCCGTTATATGATAAATTTCATCGCCTTTTATCTGGACATCAAGAACATTAGCATTACCCAAAGTTCCCAAATCCGAAGCTTGACCGCCGCCCTCGGGGAAAAATGCGGTTTTATCGAGTAAAACCGCATAGTTTTCTCCAAATTCTTCGCAGGATATAACAGTTGCATAAAATTCTTTTATAAAAGAATCTTCATCATATAATTTTACCGTTTTCATCCTAACTTCTCCTGAACAATATGAGCCGCCTTGTAGATATCTCCGCCGCCCATTGTTATTACAATGTCATTTTCCTTTGCAGTTTCAATAATTTTATCTGCAATATTACTAAAGCCATCAACAATAACCGCATCATTAAGCTTTTCTGCAATAGCCTCAGAGGAAATACCATAGGTATTAACCTCCCTTGAGCCCATAATGGGGGTTAAGATTACCTTATCTGCAACCGATAAAGCCTCGATAAATTCATCCTTTAAAAGAGCAGTACGGGAAAATGTAAAGGGTTGGAAAACCGCAATTACCCTGTTATAAGATAGTTCCTTTGCAGCCTTCAGGGTTGCTTTAATTTCGGTTGGATGATGGGCATAGTCATCAGCTAAAGTAAAGCCGTTGTATTCTCCTAAAAATTCAAATCTTCTGCCGGCACCTGTAAACTGTTCAATAGCATTTTTTATGCCCTCAGGGCTAACGCCCTCTTCAAAGCATACCGAGAAAGCCGCCAAGGCGTTTAAAACATTATGTCTGCCGGGTGCTCTCAGCTCAATATTTATAATCTTCTTATCCTCGTTATAAACATCAAAGCTAAAGCCAAACTTTGAGGGTTTTATATTTTTCGCATAGTAATCGTTTTTATCCTCAAAACCAAATGTTATTATCTTAGCATCAATATCTTCTGACGCCTTTAAAGCAAGCTCATCATCGCCGTTGATATAAGCCTTACTTGACATTTTGAGAAATTTATGAAAAGATAATACAAGATTATCCATTGTTTTGAAGTAATCAAGATGGTCGTTATCAATATTGAGAAGAACCGATATATCGGGAGACATCTGAAGAAAAGTATCAACAAACTCACAAGCCTCGCAAACCATTGTTTCACTCGTTCCCGCAATACCGTTGGAATTAAGAAGCGGAAGTCTTCCGCCGATAACTGCGGTAGGTTCCATCTTGTTTAAATATAAAATTTGTGTTATCATAGAGGTAACGGTTGTTTTACCGTGAGTTCCGCAAACACCGATAACATTATCAAAACGGCGGGTTAAGGCACCTAATAAATGGCTTCTTTCCATGGTCGGAATATTATTTTCCTTAGCGGCAACTATTTCGGGGTTATCCTTTGATATTGCCGCCGAATATACAACAAGCTCAGCACCCTTTATATTTTCAGAATTATGCCCCATATAAACCTTAATACCAAGAGCTTTAATTCTTTTTAATGGGTCGCTCTCATTATTATCGGAGCCTGTAAGTATATAACCCTTGCTATGAAGAATTTCCGCAAGCGGACACATTCCGCTTCCGCCGATTCCTATCATATGAATGTGCTTAACCTGATTTATTATTTTATCTTCAAAGCGAAGTTCTTTCATAATCGCACCTCAAAAAATTTACTATATTCATTATAATGGAATAGGTAAAGCGAAACAATTCTGTTTCGCTACAAAATCTTTGATTTTGCGACAAATTTTTTGTAAAAATTTGTCCTATCCCATTGCAATGAGTGTTGTGCAAAATTAAATATTAGAATTTAATTTTGCTGAAGCCACTTTGCAAGTGGCTTGTCGGAACGCTTTTAAGCGTTTCGACTAACTACATTCATTATATTACTTTTTTATGGAAAAATAAACACTTTTTTTAGGAGAAAAAGAAAATTATGCTTAATATTCCTGAAAAAACTCAATATATAATAAATAATCTTCAAAACAATGGATTTGAAGCCTATATCGTTGGCGGATGCGTCAGAGATATGCTTTTGGGTAATCTTCCTCATGATTTCGATATAACCACCTCTGCAACTCCTGAAGAAATCATTGCTATTTTTGAAAAAACTGTTCCAACAGGAATCAAGCACGGAACTGTTACTGTTATTGTTGACAAAACACCACTTGAGGTTACAACCTTCAGGACAGAAAGCAGTTATTCTAATCACAGAAGTCCCGATAAGGTTGAGTTTGTTAGAAATCTAAAAGACGACCTTTCCCGCCGTGATTTCACTGTTAATGCTATGGCTTATAACAAAGATGGGCTTAGGGATTATTATGGTGGTAAAGAAGACCTTGAAAACAAAATTTTAAGGGCTGTTGGAAAGGCGGAGCTTCGCTTTAAAGAAGATGCTCTTCGGATTTTAAGGCTCTTCCGTTTTGCTTCAAGTCTTGGCTTCGAAATTGAAGAAAACACCTTGAAATGTGCCTTAGATGAGCTTAAAAGCCTTGAAATGATAAGTGTTGAAAGAATATTCCAAGAGCTTAAAAAGGCTGTTACAGGGCAAAACATTAAGGCAATCTCCCCTCTTATCAAAGCAAACGGTCTTGCCTTTTTAGGAATAACAAAAGAGCCTGATTACAAAATTCTGCAAAAACTAAATTTAAGAGAAAATCTTGCTTTATTCTCTTTTCTTTATTTATCAAGTTTAGATATCCTTTCTGTTCTTGAAAAATTAAAGGTTTCGAATGCTCTTAAAAACTATTCTGCCGAGCTTTTAAATCTTTTATCCCTCCAAATTCCAAAATCTAAGGCAGATATTAAAAGAAAACTTAAAGAAAGAGAAATATTTGAAGATTATCTGCTAATTTTAAAGGAAATCTTCCACACCGATACAACCTATCTTGAAAATATGCTTAATGAAATTTTAGAAAACAAGGAGCCATATCTTATAAAACATTTAAAAATCGATGGTAACGAGCTTTTAAAAATGGGAGTTCCGCCTCAAGAAATCGGAGAAAAACTAAATCATCTATTAAAGCTTGTCATTGAAAATCCTATGCTTAACACCAAAGAAAATTTAATACTAAACTTACCGTAACAAACTTAAATCAGTACCATAAACTGTAGTATATACAGCTTGGTGCTGATTTTTTTATGAAGAGAAGAATTATATGAAGAAAATCACAATTATTGGCGGAGATAACCGCCTTAAACTCGTTAAAGAGGCACTTGTTAAAGAGGGATATGCAGTTGATACCTACGGGCTATACGAGGATGATGTTGCAACTATTTATACCTCCGAGGTGGTAATTTTCCCCGTACCAACTACAAAGGACTCAAAAACTGTTTTCGCCCCCTTGACTTCCAAGAAAATTCTATTAGATGAAATTTCAGAGGAAATAAATCAAGAGCAACTAATTTTAAGCTGCAACTATAATTTCGAAAATAAAAGATGCATTGATTACGGCTCACTCGATAGTTATGCCCTTTTAAACTCTGTTCCAACTGCTGAGGGTGCTATTAAAATTGCCATTGAAAATACTGCTTTCACCCTTTGGAAAAGCAGAGTTTTAGTTATAGGCTATGGCAGAGTTGGAAAAATACTCGCCGATAGGCTCAAGGCTTTAGGAGCTTTTGTTACGGTTAGTGCCAGAAAACCCGCAGATTTTGCAATGCTTTCTTCTTTAGGTTTCAGTTACATACACACCGCTGAAATAGAGCAAAATCTTTCTGATTTTGATATTATTTTTAATACGGTTGATGTAACTGTTATAAGCGAAGCGGCACTTAAAAAATGCCAAGCTCATCTGCTGATAGACCTTTCCTCAAAAGGCGGTTTTAATCTTGAAACCGCAAAAAAATGCGGTATTAAAGCGATAAAAGCCCCGGGACTTCCCGGGATAATCGCTCCAAAAACCGCTGCAGAAATTCTTAGTAATACCATAACAACAGTAATTAACACATATAATTAGAGGTGAAATATATGGAAAATATAACCATCGGCTATGCCTTTTGCGGCTCCTTTTGCACGCTGAAAGCTTCAATGAAAGCCTTAAGAAAATTAGCCGAATATAATATAAAAATCAAGCCTATAATGTCAGACATCGTTTATAAAACAGATACAAGATTTGGAAAGGCTGAAGATTTTATAAAAGAGGCAGAAGAAATCTGCAATGAAAAAATTATACACACTATTGCTGCCGCTGAGCCAATTGGTCCTAAAAACTTACTTGATGCGATAGTTGTTTGCCCATGCACCGGCAACACAATTGCAAAAATAGCCTTAGGAATTACCGATACTCCCGTTACAATGGCTGTTAAGGCACATTTACGTAATAACAAGCCTGTAATCTTAGGGATTGCAACAAACGATGCCTTAGGTGCCTCTGCTAAAAATTTGGGACTTCTCCATAACACAAAGAATATATACTTTGTACCCTACGCTCAGGATGACCCTTTCTCTAAGAATAATTCACTCATTTGCGAGTTCAATTTGCTTTCAGAAACTGTTGAGCAAGCTCTTAAAGGCA
>JAZSEU010000015.1:0-1947 GCA_045531855.1 Acutalibacteraceae bacterium | reverse complement strand
TATGTATCTTATCGCACCATATATTATGGATAAGAGAATAGATTCAATGAATATGACAACGATTGATATTCCTCATGCACCTATTCAAAAGTATATAAATCCCAAACGCAAAGAGGGCATTAACATAAGCCATATGGCACTTATAATTGCGGCTTATATCAGAACTCTTTCTGAATATCCCGAGCTTAACCGTTTTATTGTTAATAAAAGGGTTTATCAGCGAAACGAAATTGCGGTTGGTATGGTTGTTCTTCAGTCTCTCGAAAGCCATGAGGGAACAATGTCAAAAATGTATTTTGGTGAAGATGATGATATTTTCAAGGTTAATGATACTATCAATAAGTACGTTACCGAAAACCGTGAATCACCCGAAAATAACGGAACAGAAAAAATTATGAAATTTTTGCTTTCAGTGCCCGGTCTTTTACCTGTTGGTGTTAAATTTTTGAAGTTCCTTGACAGATACGGACTTCTTCCGAAAGCTGTTATTGATATGTCTCCGTTCCATATGAGCCTTGGTATTACAAACTTGGCATCTATCAGAACAAATCATATCTATCATCATTGCTATGAATTTGGAACAACAAGTGTTTTCTTGGCTATGGGTAACTCCCGAGAGGTTGCAAAACGCAAGGGCGGAGAAATTGTTTTTGAAAAGTGTATCCCTATTGGTGTTACTATGGATGAGCGTATTTGCTCAGGCTCATATTTTGCAACTGCGTTCAGAGCTTTAAAGAAATATCTTGCAAATCCCGAGCTTTTAGAAGCTCCAAAAGAAGAGGAAGAAAAAATATTAGAAACAGTGTAAAATTTTCTTGATTTTATATATATTTTGGTATACAATATTTAGAGGAAATTTTATTCTTGGAGGAATTTTTAAATGTTAGTTTCAGCAAAAGAAATGCTCACCAAAGCAAAGGCAGGAAAGTATGCAGTTGGTCAGTTCAATATCAACAACCTTGAATGGACCAAGGCTATTCTTTTAACCGCAGAAGAGCTTAAAAGCCCCGTTATCCTCGGCGTTAGTGAGGGTGCAGGTAAATATATGTGCGGTTATACTACCATTGTTGGTATGGTTAACGGTATGATTAACGAGCTTGGAATAACCGTTCCTGTTGCTCTTCACCTTGACCACGGTAGCTATGAACATGCTAAGAAGTGCATAGAGGCAGGATTTTCTTCTGTTATGTTCGATGGCTCTCATTATCCGATTGAGGAAAATATTGAGAAAACTAAGGAATTGGTTGCTATCTGTGAAAGTAAGGGTCTTTCTCTTGAGGCTGAGGTTGGCTCAATAGGCGGCGAGGAAGATGGCGTTATTGGTGCTGGCGAGGTTGCAGACCCCAAGGAATGCAAAATGATTGCTGATTTGGGTGTTACAATGTTGGCTGCCGGTATCGGTAATATCCACGGAAAGTACCCTGAAAATTGGGCAGGTCTTCGCTTTGATGCTCTCGATGCAATTCAGCAGTTAACAGGCGATATGCCCTTAGTTCTTCACGGTGGTACAGGTATCCCCGCAGATATGATTAAAAAGGCAATTTCTTTGGGCGTTTCTAAAATCAATGTTAATACTGAGTGTCAGTTAGCATTTGCTGAGGCTACCCGTAAATATATTGAAGCCGGTAAGGACCTTGCTGGTAAAGGTTTTGACCCAAGAAAACTTCTTGCAGATGGCGTTGAAGCTATTAAAGCAACAGTTAAAGAAAAAATGGAACTTTTCGGTTCGGTTGGCAAGGCTTAATTAAATGTTAAAACGCGTTCTAAAAGAACGCGTTTTTTATTTTATAACAGGCTGAATTTGTATGCCTTTAAGAGCTTGCTCAACAGTTTCTGAAAGCAAATTGAACTCGCAAATGAGTGAATTATTCTTAGAGAAAGGGTCATCCTGAGCGTAGGGTACAAAGTATATATTCTTTGTGTTATGGAGAAGTCCCAAATTTTTAG
>JAZSEU010000038.1:0-9333 GCA_045531855.1 Acutalibacteraceae bacterium | reverse complement strand
GATATGCAGCAAATCCTTATTGAAGCCTTCAGTGACGCAGAGCTTCGTGAGGTTTTGGAAGAATTATTCATTGATGATGCTGTTGATATTATCGATGAGATGCCCGCCTCGGTTGCAAAACGCATTTTAAAGCAAACCGATGCCCAAACCAGAAAAATGATTAACAAGCTTCTCGCCTACCCTGATGATAGTGCGGGAAGTATTATGACCACCGAGTATATCGACCTTAAAAAGAATATGACCGTAAGCGATGCATTTGACCGCATCCGCAAAATCGGTATTGAAACCGAAACCATCTATACCTGTTATGTTACCGACCGTAGCCGCAGACTTATCGGTATCGTTACAGTTAAGGACCTTCTTCTGAATTCTAAGGACACAGTTATTGACGATATAATGGAAGAAAACATTATATTTGCCAACACCTTAGATGATAAGGAAGAGGTTGCGGGTCAGTTCGAGAAGTATGACCTTATGGCACTTCCCGTTGTTGACAAGGAAAACCGACTTGTCGGTATTATCACTGTTGATGATGCAATTGACGTTATTCAGGAAGAGGCAACCGAAGATATTGATAAGATGGCAGCTATTTTGCCGTCTGATAAAACCTATTTCAGAACGGGTGTTTTCAGCACATTTAAAGCGAGAATCCCCTGGCTTATGCTACTAATGCTTTCCGCAACCTTTACGGGAGCAATTATTTCAAGCTTTGAAGAAAAACTGACAGCTCTCCCCGCTCTTATTGCCTTTATCCCTATGCTTATGGGAACTGCTGGTAACAGCGGAAGTCAGTCTTCGGTTACAGTTATACGTGCTATTTCCTTAGGTGATATCGAATTCAGGGATATTTTAAAGGTTTTATGGAAAGAACTGAGAGTTGCTCTTGTTTGCAGTATAACTCTGGCCGCTGTTAACTTTATCAAGCTTTTGATTATTGACCATTGGCTGCTTCATTCCTTTGATGCTAAATGGTTGCTTGAAATATCGGTTGTTTGCTTAACCCTTGCATTCACTGTTATCGTAGCAAAGCTCTTTGGAAGTGCACTTCCCATACTCGCAAAAAAGGTCGGCTTCGACCCCGCCGTTATGGCAAGTCCGTTTATAACAACCATTGTTGACGCCATATCCCTTATGATTTATTTTGGCGTTGCGATGTGGCTTTTATGACTTAAAAACCGCCGTTTTAAAACGGCGGGTATCTTTTGTTTTTTTTATTTTGAAATTTTTTAATTTTCTTGTTGACATTGCTAAAACAGTTTGGTATAATACTTAGGCACGATAAAAATCGGCATGTAAAAATGCGAGTGTGCTGGAATAGGCAGACAGGCACGTTTGAGGGGCGTGTGTCGCAGACGTACGGGTTCAAGTCCCGTCACTCGCACCAGTCGAGAACCTCGACACGCAATTTGCGTAGTTGAGGTTCTTCTTTTTTAAGTTCAAACCTCGCATTTGAGGTTTTTTATCAACATTTGCACCAAAATTCCAAAGCAGACCTTTAGGTTTGTTTTGGGATTTTTTGCATAAAAAAGGACCTGCTTTTTGCAGGTCCTTTGATTTTTGTTTTAAACTATTTCAGCGATATCGAAAAGCTTTTTAGGAAGTTCTTCCTTATCGGCAGAAACAGTGAAGAGGAATTCAATATCCTCAATCTTGGAAACTCTCTCAAGAAATGCTACCAACTCATCATAATCACGGGTGCCGATACGAAGAGTTGCATCACCGAAAATATGATGAACATCGTTGTTTCCAGATTTAATTCCACAAATCATTCCGTAATATTCGCCGTAGCCTGAAATACCAAAATCATCAGCGTCTATAAGACGTGCTTTATGGGTAACAGAATAGGTTAAGGTGTCTCCCTTTTCGATGCAAACAACGTTGCCCAAACTAACATTAGCTGCCTCGTTAACCAAGTCAACCAACTTTTTAGTTTTACCCGAACCTCTTCTTCCGATAATAAGTTTAATCATAAAACCAGCTCCTTATTATTTTTCTGCCATTCGGCAGTTGCTTCTTTATTTATTGAGTCTTGCCTCTAGCTTTGCTTTTTCGGCCTCAAAACCTGGTTTGCCAAGCAAAGCAAACATATTCTTTTTATAACTTTCAACACCGGGTTGGTCAAACGGGTTAACACCCAACATATATCCCGATATAGCACAAGCCTTTTCGAAGAAATAGATAAGCTCGCCCAAATTCTCCTCATCAGCCTTATCAACCTTTATAACAAGGTTGGGAACGCCGCCATCAGTATGAGCTAAAACTGTTCCCTCGAAAGCCTTTTCATTAACAAAGGACATTGTTTTACCTGCAAGGAAATTAAGACCATCGCCATCATTGATTTCCTCTTCAATAACTATATCCTTATCACTCTCTCCAAAGGTTACAACCGTTTCAAACATCAAACGGCTTCCGTCCTGAACAAACTGACCCATAGAATGAAGGTCGGTTGAGAAGGTTACAGATGCGGGGAAAAGTCCCTTATTATCCTTGCCCTCGCTCTCTCCGAAGAGTTGCTTGAACCATTCAGCCATCATAGTAAATCTCGGTTCATAGGAAACGAGCAATTCAACAGATTTGCCCTTACGATAGAAAGCATTTCTGAGTGCTGCATAAAGATAACAGTCATTATCATACATATCAGTCTTATTGAATTTATCAGCCGCTTTCTGAGCTCCAAGCATAAGCTTATCGATATCAGCTCCTGCTGCAGCTATAGGTAAAAGACCAACAGCTGTGAGTACTGAAAATCTTCCGCCAACATCATCCGGAACTACAAAGCATTCATAGCCCTTTTCATCGGCGAGTTTTTTCAAGGTTCCTCTTGCTTTATCAGTTGTGCAATAAATTCTGGAAGCAGCCTCTTCCTCGCCATACTTTTCTTCAAGATACTTTCTGAAAACTCTGAAAGCAACGGCGGGTTCGGTTGTTGTTCCTGATTTGGAAATAATATTTACCGAAACTCTTTTGCCCTCACAAAGCTTAAGCATATCAGCAAGATATGAGCCGCTGATACTGTTACCAGCAAAATAAATTTCGGGAGCATTGTCTCTTAAATTATTATAATAAGGGCCCTTTAAAAATTCGATAGCCGCTCTCGCACCAAGATAAGAGCCACCAATACCGATAACGATTAAAACATCGGTATCCTTGCGGATTTTTTCTGCCGCTTTCTTTATACGGGCAAATTCTTCCTTGTCATAATCAAAAGGAAGATTAACCCAACCCAAAAAGTCATTTCCAAGACCTGACTTATTGTTAACTGTTTCGTGTGCCAAAGCAACCTGCGTTTGTAACCCTTTAAGGTCATTTTCTCTGATAAAATCTCTCGCATACGAGGAAATAAAGCTGACTGACATTTTTGTACCTCCGATTAACTTCTGTCGTCTGTATATATTTTACTATATTATTAGGCATTTTTCAAGGAAAAATAAATATATTCACAAAAAGTTTTTAAAGACTAAACATTTGTCTTAAAATCCAGCCCGCAGTTATAAGCGGAGTTAATCGTTTTACCTCCTCTGCAGCGGTGATTTTAAGTCTGCCTAATTGTTCTTCACCATTATATATATTAACAAATCCAACCGTATCCCCCTTTTTTATAGGAGCAGTTAAATTCTCTTTCCATTCGGTTACTCTCTTGATTTCTCCTTTTGTATTTTTAGGCAGCAAAAGACTTAAAGTATCGTTTGCCTCAATCCCCACTATATTTTTTGTTCCTTTTTTAATTCCTACTTTGGTTTCCTTTAAGGCTGCATCAAGCGTTGAAAAGCTATAATTTGCAAAACCGAAATCGAGTAGTTTCTTAGCTCCCTCAAATCTATCACTACTCGTATCCCCTGCCATAACAACGGCAACCAGCTCCATGCCATTTCTCTCAGCCGTTGCAGCAAGGCAGTATTTAGCTATTGAGGTTGTTCCTGTTTTAAGACCAGTTGTCCCCTCATAAAAACGGACTAATTTATTAGTATTAACAAGCTCGGATTCGCCGTTTCGGAGGCTATCCATCCAAACGGTTGAATATTTTTTAATAAGGTCGTGCCTTATTAGCTGGCTTGACATTATTGCAACATCATTTGCTGTTGTTAAGTGTCCCTCGGCATCAAGACCTGTACAGTTAACGAAGTTTGTGCTATCCATTCCGAGCTCTTTTGCTCTTTCATTCATAAGTGCAACAAAGCCCTCTTCACTACCCGCTAAATGCTCGCCCAAAGCCACGCAAGCATCATTCGCAGAAGCAATTACTGTAGCTTTTAAAAGTTCATCAACCGTCATGCTCTCCCCCGGCTCCAACCAAATCTGCGAGCCTCCCATACTGCAGGCGTGTTCACTTGCAGTTACAACAGTTTCAAGGGTTATATCTTTCCTCTCAATAGCCTCCATAACAAGCAACAGCGGCATTATTTTTGTTATCGAAGCGGGAGCTAATCTTTCGTCCTTGTTAGCCTCATATAGTATTTCCATTGTATTAGGTTCCATAAGAACTGCTGACTTCGCCTTGATATCCAAGGTCTGACCTATAACGGCATTGGTTACCGTGCTTTCAAGAGGTACATCTAAATCCTCTATTGAGCTTTCGCTTGAAACAGTTTTTTCTGCCGAAACGCTAAATGAAAAAACCAACATTAAGCTAAGAAAAATCACTAATAATCTCTTCAATTTAAAACACCCCAAACATATTACTCATTAAAAATAATATGTTCGGGGAAAAACTTTAATAACTATATAATTGTGCCGCCGCCAACAACAATATCCCTATCATAGAAAACTGCCGCCTGACCGGGACTTGCCGCCCTTTGAGGCTCATCGAAATCTATTATGATTTTATCGTTTTGTTTAGTTATAACTGCGGGTGCGGCTTTATGCCTGTATCTGAGCTTCACAGTAACACGCATAGGATTACCGAGATTATCAAAAGGAATGAAGTTAAAGTCCTTAACCTCAACCCTTGTTTTAAAAAGATTCTCTTCATCCCCTAAAACAACCTGATTCGTATCAGCGTTTTTATCAATTACAAACTGCGGCTTTCCGAGGGCGATACCAAGTCCTTTTCTTTGACCTAATGTGTATCTTATAACCCCGTTATGCTCGCCTAAAACCTTGCCGTTTATATCAACATATTTTCCCTTTTTAGATATATAATCGAAATTATTCTCAATAAAGGAAGCATAATCACCATCGGGAACAAAGCAAATATCCTGACTATCCGGTCTGTTGGCATTTACAAGATTTAATTCTTTGGCTTTTTCTCTGATTTCTGCCTTAGTGAACTCACCCAAAGGCAACAAAATCTTAGATAACTGCTCTTGATTTAACATATAAAGCACATAGGACTGGTCTTTAGTTTCATCCTTTGCCTTTTTAAGAAGAAATCTGCCATTTTGCTCTTCAATTCTGGCATAATGCCCCGTTGCGATTTTCTCGCATCCGTTTACGCTTGCGATTTCGAGCATTTTGCCGAATTTTATATTTCGGTTGCATTCAATACAAGGGTTTGGAGTTAAACCTCTTATATATTTATCGGTAAAATCGCAAATCACCTTTTCCTTGAACTCTTTTCTTAAGTCAAAAGAATTGTGTTCAATACCGAGCTTATTGCAAACATTTTTAGCATCAGCGGTGTTATCATCCTCACCCTCGCACAAAATCAGAGTGCATCCTTTGACAATAAAGCCCTTTTCCATTAAAACTGCCGCCGCAACCGAAGAATCAACTCCGCCGCTCATTCCAAGCATTACCTTTTGCAATAAACTCACCTGCCTTTAAAAATAAAGAGCCGATAAAATATCGGCTCAAAAGATTAAATAGAAGTTATATTTGCTATCTCATAAAGTTCCTTATCGAAAGGTTTAACCATATTGAGAGCCTCATAAATATCATAATCAACAATTTCGTTGTTCTTAACTGCAACAACACGGTTGCCTATTCCCTTTTCGAGAAGCTTAACTGCAGCAAAGCCGAACTGAGTTGCTCTGAGTCTGTCTCTAACAGTCGGGTTGCCGCCACGCTGAATATGACCAAGAACGGTTGCTCTTGATTCAACGCCGGTTTCCTCCTCTATCTTCTTAGCAATTTTATCAACGCCGCCGACACCTTCAGCCACCATAATGATAAAGTGCTGCTTACCTGTTTTCTGAGATGACTTGATTTTATTAACAATATCATCCATACTCATTTCAATTTCAGGAACAACAATAGCCGAAGCTCCAACCGCAATACCGCACTGCAAAGCAACATGACCTGCATGGCGGCCCATAACCTCAACAACACTGCATCTATCATGAGACTGACAGGTATCTCTGAGCTTATCAACAACCTCCATAACGGTGTTCATAGCAGTATCGAAGCCTAAGCTATAATCGGTTGAAGAAATATCATTATCGATAGTACCCGGAATTCCGACACACGGGATACCTCTCAAAGATAAATCGCGAGCCCCTCTGAAAGAACCGTCTCCTCCGATAACAACAATACCCTCGATTCCATGCTTCTTGCAGTTTTCGATAGCAAGATTTATACCCTCTTCAGTTTTAAACTTAGAGCTTCTTGCTGAGAAAAGAACTGTTCCTCCGCGATTGATAATTTCCGAAACGGAACGAACATCCATATCAATAATATTGCCTTCCATAAGGCCGTTATATCCGCGGACAATGCCCTTAACAGTCATTCCGCAGTTAATAGCAGTTCTGACAACAGCGCGAACTGCAGCGTTCATACCCGGCGCATCTCCGCCGCTGGTAAGTACACCTATAGTTTTCACTTAAATCATCTCCAAAACAATGTCGAGATACAGTATACCTCAAAAATTTTCCTTTTTCAACATAAAAGTTAATTTTTCACAAATTTTACATTATTTTCCTCTAAAATACCGCCAAGTTCCTGTTTTAAACCGTCATTAACAGTAACTCGAAGACTTTCAGGGGCTTCAAGTTTGCGTTTTGTGTCAATACAGTAAATAATAACCCTTGTGTTTCCCTTATATTTAGAAAGTATTTCTTTAACTTTCGAGAATTCAGGACTGTTAATACTGCTGATTTTAAGATAGAGTCCCTCAGCCATTTTCTTTTCCATAGCCGCTGCATTTTCGGGGATAGCTTCTACCCTTTCGCATATAATCTCGGTATCCCTATCTTCCCTCTCGGAAATTCTGCCTGTTAGGATAACAGGAGAAGATGAAGAAAATAAGTTTTTATATTCGGCATAGGGTTTTGCAAAAATCGTTACGGGAATTGAGGCGGAAATATCCTCAATAACAGCCGAGGCTAAGGTGTTTCCGTTTTTAAGCTGGCGAACCTTGAAGTTACTTATAACACCTGCAACCGAGAGCCTTTTTCCGTCAGAAAATTTGCCGGCAATAATCTCGCTCATCGGGGTTATTCCCGATGCCTTTAAAAAAGATGAATACTTCATCATAGGATGACCCGATAAATAAACTCCCGTTGCTTCCTTTTCGAGTGAAAGCTTTAATTCCTCATCCATTTCATCTAATTTTTGAGGAACATATTCATTAGGAGCACCCATCTCTTCAAAGAGATTAAGCTGTCCCTCAGCCGAAAATCTTCGCTCATTTTCAACCGCGGAGAGCACACCCTCAATATTATAAAGCATCTGTCGGCGGTTGTCCTCAAGACCATCTAAAGCACCGCTCTTTATAAGTCCTTCAAGGGCTTTTCGATTAAATTCCCTCGAAGAATTTCTAAGGCAGAAATCATACATTGAAGTATATTTTCCGTTTTCCTCACGTTCTTTTACAAGCCGTTCAATAAGCCCTATTCCAAGGTTTTTAATTGCAAGCAAGCCAAAGCGGATATCCTTGCCATCAGGGGTGAAACCTCCCTCGCTGTGATTAACAGATGGGGGCAGAATTTTTATACCGTTCTGGCGACATTCTGCAGTATAAAGGGCAATTTTAGAGCCGCTATCCATCATACTTGTCATCAAAGCGGCAAAATACTCTGCTCTATGATGGCATTTAAGATATGCTGTTCTGTAAGCAACAAAGGAATAAGCCGCTGCGTGAGCCTTATTAAATGCATAAGAACTAAAGCTCGACATATCATCGAAAATTCTCTCGGCAGCCTCTTTGGATACCCCTCTGTTAATTGCACCCTCACAAATAGTATTACCCATTTCATCCCTTTCACCGTATAGGAAAAATTCCCTTTCCTTTTGCATAACGGCGTGCTTTTTCTTAGCCATCGCTCTTCTGACAATATCAGCTCTTCCGAGCGAATAACCTGCTAAGGCTCTAAAAACCTGCATAACCTGCTCCTGATAAACGATACAACCGTAGGTTACATCAAGAATCGGCTTTAAAAGCTCAGTTTCATAGGTGATTTTTTCAGGATTATGGCGATTACTTATATATTTAGGGATAGAGTCCATAGGACCAGGTCTATATAGCGACAAAATCGCCGTTAAATCTTCTATACTCGATGGACCAAACTGTCTTAACACATTCTTCATTCCATCCGATTCGAACTGGAACACACCGTCCGTAAGACCTTTTCCCATCATATCATATGTTGCTTTATCATCAAGCGGTATTTTCTCAATATCAAAATCAGGATTTTGCCTTCTTATGAATTTTTGAGCCTCGTCTATAACAGTAAGGTTTCTAAGTCCCAAAAAGTCCATCTTAAGAAGTCCTAATTCCTCCAAAGAGGTCATTGGAAACTGTGTTACAACCGCCTCATCATTAACAGCAAGAGGAACATATTCCGAAACAGGCTTATCGGATATAACAACCCCTGCCGCATGGGTTGAGGCGTGCCTAGGCATACCCTCAAGGCTTTTTGCCATATCTAAAAGCTCTTTAACCTGCTCATCAGTATCATAAAGCCCTTTTAGCTCAGCTGTCATCTGCAATGCCTTATCGATAGTCATACCAATCGACTGCGGAATAAGCTTTGCAATTTTATCGCAAAGAGCATAAGGAATATCCATCGCTCTGCCAACATCTCTGACAGCCGCTCTTGCCGCCATTGTTCCGAAAGTAACTATCTGCGAAACATGGTCTTTTCCATACTTTTCGATAACATAATCTATAACCTTTTGGCGATTGACATAGCAAAAATCTATATCGAAATCGGGCATGGAAACCCTTTCAGGATTTAAAAAACGCTCAAAATAAAGGTTGTATTTTATAGGGTCTATACCTGTTATTCCAATGCAGAAAGCTGCCAAGGAAGCCGCTCCCGAGCCTCGCCCTGGACCTACTGGTATTCCGTTATTCTTTGCATAATTTACAAAGTCTGCAACTATGAGATAATAATCAACATAGCCCATTCGGCTTATAACCGAAAGCTCATATTCAAGTCTTTCAATATATGCTTT
>JAZSEU010000053.1:0-27100 GCA_045531855.1 Acutalibacteraceae bacterium | reverse complement strand
TTTTTTGTAACCCCAATTTCACTAAAAATTCGTGTCTGTGGGATTTTATGTGGTCGTTGCGGTTTGTTCCGCAAATTTGCTGATGCTATGCCACCGAGAAAGTGGCTGTTTGCGAGGGGTTGTGCGGTTCGGTAAGTTCTGACGTCTCGTGTTCCTATGAGCTCCCGAACGCAGCTTACTTTTGCGGTGCCCGAAATGTTCTTCGGCTTGGAGCACCGAAACATTTCGACCGCTGCACCTTTTCGTTTTCCCTTCTTCCGCCACTGGCGGCGGTCAAACTCAAAGCTACCAAACTGAGCCACATCTCGATATTAAGTTTTTAGCCAACTTCTTTTAGTCAGCCATATAATTATATATATTAAAGTCTTAAAAGTCAAGGTTTTTTATAAATGTTCTGAAAGGTAATAAACCCCCTGCTAAACGGAGGGGGTTGTTTTTAATAATGCTTATATCCCGGGTGTTTGCCGGTTACCTTATAGTAATTTTCACGAAGGTCTAAGAGTGTATCTATCTTGGGTCTTTCAATTTCTTTAGCACCGCCGAGAAGATGAGCGGTGAGAGAAATTTTAGCAAATAACTCGAGGGTTTCCATTCTGTAATAAGCTGTGATAAGGTCGCAGCCAACAGCCAATGCACCATGGTTCTGAAGAACTATTATCGTAGTTTTTCTCCCCTTAAACTTGAAATCAAGTTTTAAAAATCTACCATTGACCTTCCCTAACGCTTTCCATTAAATCAACCTGTGATTTTATTTTTTGAAAATATTTAAAACCCTCATAATAACAGGGCTTAAAACGATGTTAGATGCCAGTTCAAACAAGAAGTTTCCGCCTGCAAGGCCCAAGAACATATATGCCGCAACATTTGTAAAGCCCTCTGCCACGCCCCATTCGGTTATGGTCTTTAGGAAAAATACCGAACAGCCAACGAGGAAAACTCCGGTATTAACAACAGGGCAAACAACAGCTGCCGCAACAACTGCTAAATAGCGGTTATATTTACTTAATGCCTTGTAAACAAGACCTGCCGCAAGACCGCAGGCAGTACCCTTAACGAGTACGGTTAAAATTGTTCCAAAAACATCAATCGCCATAAAGGGTGCCGCATCTCCGCTTACAAGCACCACAAACCCAAACACAAAACCAAGCCAGGCTCCGATTTTAACACCGCAGATTGCCGCACCGATTACTATCGGCACTAAAACCAGTGAAATTGCAAAGGGGCCGAATCTTATAAACGAGCCCATCAGCTGCAAAATAACAACCAAGGCGGTGAAGACCGCTCCAAGCACCAGTGTTTTTGTTTGTTCTCTTCTTTTTGTTTCCATTTGAATTACCTCCGATACTGTCCATAAAGGTACAGTTCATAATATATAATTAAGGCGTTTGCCTAATTATTCTTTTCGTATATAACACGAAGTCCCTCAAGAAGAAGATTTTCATTATATATAATATTTGTTTTACAATGTTCAATAATCTCTCTTGAAAGACCGCCCGTTGCAACAACAGTCGGCTTTTCGCCAAGCTCATTTTCTATCTTTTCAAGCAGTCCGTCAATCATAGCGGCAGTACCAAAAACCAGTCCCGACTGCATACATTCAATAGTATTAGCACCAATAACCGAAGATGGTGCTTCTATAGGAATTGAGGTTAGCTGAGCAGTGTTTTCAGTTAAAGCCTTAAGGGTTAACCTTACTCCCGCCGCAATAGCGCCGCCTAAAAATGTTCCGTTTTTATCGAGAACGCTGATGGTTGATGCCGTTCCCATATCGATTATAACACAGGGCATAGTATAAGCATCAAGGGCTCCAACTGCACCTGCAACCAAATCAGCACCTAATTGAGCAGGATTATCAATCTTAATATTAAGCCCCGTTTTAACACCGGGTCCTAACATGAGAGGTACTATATGACAAAGCTTTGAAACCGCACCTGCCACTGTTTTCCCAACCGTTGGCACAACAGAGGAAATTATAGAATCTTCAATATCCTCACTATCAAGACCGTAAAGAGAAAGCAGATTTTTGATTTCAACTGCATATTGGTCATCAGTTTTTTTAGGCTCGGTTGCAAGGCGAGCGGTAAATCTTAAAATATTACCGTCATAAGCACCGAGGGTTATATTAGTGTTTCCAATATCTATCGCTAAAAGCATTTTACTTCCCCTTTCAATTATTTACCATATATATTATATAACAATTGACATAAAAATCAATAATTTTGTTGACAAAGAGTAAAAATGTTGTTATAATATCATTCGCTAAATGGGAAAGTATGTTTTCATTAGCTCCTTGCTTCGTGAGAAACGGAGCCAATAGTCCAAAGGGAGGTGCAAAGTAAATGACCAATAAGTATGAGGCCGGCGTTATTTTCTCTGTTGCAAACGGCGAAGAAGCCACTGCATCTTTAAAGGAGAAGATTAACGACCTTATCGCAAAAAACGGTACCATTGAAAGCGTTGATGATTGGGGCAAGCGTAGACTTGCTTATCTTATCAATGACGAGGCTGAGGGTTACTATGTTTTCTTTAATTTCGAAAGCGAGCCCGAATTCCCCGCTGAGCTTGAGCGTATCGTAAAGATTACTGACGGTGTTTTACGCGTTATGGTAATCAAAAAGTAATGGAGGATAAAAAATGTTTAATTTAGTAGTTTTAACAGGTCGTCTCACTGCAGACCCCGAGCTCAAAACCACTGCAAACGGAATTCCGGTAACAACCTTCTCCATTGCTGTTGACCGCCGTTACCGTTCCGGTGAAGAACGCCAGACAGATTTTATCAATATCGTTGCTTGGCGTCAGTCTGCGGAATTTATCACAAAATACTTTAAAAAAGGTAATCTTATCGGTATCGAGGGCTCTATCCAGACCCGTAGATATCAGGATAAGAACGGCAACAACCGCACAGCTTTTGAGGTTGTTGCAAGCAACGTTCAGTTTGTTGAATCCAAGAGGGATAATTCTGCCTCTGCAGATGCAGTCCCCGCTTCCTTCAGCAATGCGGACGTTAATGATTTCGCCGATTTAGGCGATGCAACGGATGATGATTTACCGTTCTAATTTTTAATAAGGAGGGCTTTTAAATGGAAAACGAGAGAAACGATAGACCGATGCATAAGAAATCTCGCAAAAAGGTTTGCCATTTCTGCGTTGATCGTGTTGAAAGCATTGATTATAAGGATGTTGCCCGTCTTCGCAAGTTCATTTCTGAGCGTGCTAAGATTCTTCCCCGCCGTGCAACCGGCACCTGCGCTGCTCACCAGCGTGCATTGACAACCGCTATTAAGCGTGCTCGTCAGATGGCATTACTTCCTTATGTTAACGACTAATAGGAAAAACTAAAACCGCCTTTCAGGCGGTTTTTTTATTTGTAAAAATATTAACTCCCCAAACAGAGAGAACAATTAAAAGGCATATAAAATATTCGATTAAAGAAAAACTTTCCTTTAAGAAAACAACCCCTGCTATAACCGTTACAACGGTTATTATGTTAGAAAACGATGAAGACTGAACAACACTGATTTTTGATGTTGAATAATTATAAAGAAGAAAAGCCAAAAGCGAAGAAATTACCGATAAATAAAGGATTGCGATAATAAACTGAGGCTTAGAAAAAGCTCTTAAAATCTCGGGGAAATACTCCCCCCTCATCGATATTAAACCTATGATATTAAACCCGACAGCACCCAATAAAAACATAACATAGGTACGCTCAAAGGGGTTGTAATTCACCGATTCTCCTCGGCTCAAAACATTAAAAACTGCAGCACATATTACTGCAAGTGCCAAAAGAATAACACCCAAAGTATAATTCTTGGAATTATCGTTTGAAAGTATGCTTATACCTGCCACTCCCCCGATTGAAAGAACAGTGCAAATAACCTGAACGGCGGTTGGCTTTTCCTTAAGCAGAAATACCGCCAAAAGCATAACAGCAACAGGCACTAAGGAAATTATAACTCCGGAAAGTGCTGAAGATACAAGCGAAAGCCCGTAAAGCTCAAAAATAAAATATAAAAGCGGTTGGCAGATTCCCATAAGAAAAATGCGTTTTTTAGGTTTCCCTTTTAAGCTTATTTTAATCTTGCCCGTAAGCAATAAAAGATTAAGCACCAAAAAAGCAACAGTAAATCTCACTGCTAAAATCACAAGCGGCTCGGTTACACTAAGTGCCAATTTCGAAAAAATAAAGCTGAAACCAAAGATTATATTAGCAGTAAGTGCTGCCATCATCCCACGAAACTCTTGCCTTTTTACCATAAATTAACTCCAAAAATAAAATTTCTGCAAAATAATTTATCAGCTTTGGAAGAGTTTGTCAACTTTTATATAATCTTTAAAATTTTTTGTAATTAAATTGTAACTTTTTTAGTTTACCCCCTTGAAAAATAAACTATTTTCGTATACAATAGATATATATATTATATAAACTATTATATTGAAATATCTTAAGGAAGTGGAATGCTATGTCAAACCGTTTATTCCAGGGTGTTATTCACCAGATGAAAGACTCTATCGACCGTACCTTCGGTGTTATTGATGAGAGCTTCACCATTATTGCCTGCAGTGAGCTCGGCAAAATCGGTGAAACTGTTGAAAGCTTTCAGTTGACAGGAAACGAAGCCTTGGTTTCAGGTGGAAATACCTACAAGGATTTAGGAGCTTCTCAAGGCCCTAACTATACAATATTTGTTGAGGGTGATGATATCTTCGCCTCAAAATATGTTTCGGTTTTAGCGGTTGCTTTTGCTAATATCAAATATTATTACGATGATAAGTATGACCGTGGAAACTTCATCAAAAACATCATTCTCGATAACATTCTCCCCGGAGATATTTATCTTAAAGCCCGTGAGCTTTATTTCAATATCGATGTTATGAGAACTGTTTTCTTAATCCGTTCTGTAAGAGAGACCGATGTTTCGGTTTACGATATTCTTCAGAACCTCTTCCCAGATAAATCAAAGGATTTCGTTATCAGCATTAACGAAACTGATATCGCTCTTGTTAAGGAAACAAAGCCCGGTATTGACCCCAAGACTATCGAGAAGTTGGCAACAACTATTGCTGATACACTTTCGGGTGAATTCTATGTTCAGGCAGTTATCGGAATCGGTGCTACTGTTGATAACCTCAAGGACCTTGCCCGTTCCTTCAAGGAAGCACAGGCAGCTTTAGAGGTTGGTAAGGTTTTTGATACCGATAAAACCATCGTTTCGTACGATAACCTCGGCATTGCAAGACTTATCTACCAGTTGCCGACAACCCTTTGCGAAACCTTCTTGAAGGAAGTTTTCAAATTAGGCTCTATTGAAAGTCTTGACGGGGAGACCTTATTTACCATTCAGCGTTTCTTTGAAAACAACCTTAACGTTTCGGAAACCTCAAGAAAGCTCTTTATCCATAGAAACACCTTGGTTTACAGACTTGAAAAGATTAAGAAAATCACAGGTCTTGACCTTCGTGAGTTTGACCATGCAATTATCTTCAAGATTGCCCTTATGGTTAACAAATATTTAAAGAGCAACCCCATTAAATACTAATTAAAGGATTGAAAAAGCTTAGATGGAACAATTTTTAACCGAAAACGCTGGGTTTAAAGAGGAGAAACCTATTATTGAGTTTCGTGGCGTTTCCAAGACCTACCCGGGCGGCACTCACGCTCTCGATGATGTTAATATCAAAATAGGCAAAGGCGAGTTCGTGTTTATAGTAGGCTCTTCGGGAGCAGGTAAGAGTACCTTTATGAAGCTCATTATGCGTGAGGAAAAAACCAATATCGGTAAAATAACCGTCAACGGTTTTAATCTTACAGATATGAAGCGTAAGCAGGTTCCAATGCTTCGCAGAACTATGGGAATAGTTTTTCAGGACTTCCGTTTGATTCCAACTATGAATGTTTTTGATAATGTTGCATTTGCAATGCATGTTGTTGGCTCTTCAGGCAGAAACGTTCGCAGAGAAGTTTCAAACGCACTCAGCAAGGTTGGTCTTGGCCATAAGGCGCGCTCAATGCCTAATCAGTTATCGGGCGGTGAGCAGCAGCGTGTCGGCTTGGCACGTGCTCTTGTTAACTCCCCTGACCTGATTATTGCGGACGAGCCTACAGGTAACGTTGACCCCAATATGTCCTATGAAATTGTTTCACTTCTCACCGAAATTAACAAAAGGGGTACCACCATTCTTATGGTAACCCACGACCATAACTTAGTCCGTGATTTTCAGCACAGGGTTATTATGCTGGACGGCGGAAAGATTGTTGCAGATAACGCCGGAGGTGATTTAGCATGAAATTAGCAAGTCTTAAATACCTCACAGGCGAAGGTGTTAAAAGCGTTTGGGCAAACAGACTTATGTCCTTAGCTTCCACGGGCGTTTTGGTTGCATGTATGGTTATAATCGGTCTTGCAATCCTGATTTCCGAAAATGTTAATATGGCGGTTGGAAATCTTGAAAAGCAAAACGTTGTTATGGCTTATATGAAGGACTATACATGGGCCCTTTATGATGAAGAAGCACCCAAAACCGAAGAAACCTCTTCTGAGGAAGCTTCGGAAGAAGCCGATAAAAACGGCATTAAAAAAAGCGACTATATTATACATAACGAAGAAGAGGCAAAGACTCTCTGCGATGAAATAGCAAAGCTTCCAAATGTTGCAGAAGTTACCTATGTTTCAGGCGAAGAAGGTCTTGAAAGCACCAAGGGTCTCTTGCCCGAGGGTCAGGAAGAATACTTCACCTTCCTTGAAGAAGAATATGGCAACCCCCTCTCAGGTGCTGCTAAAATTAAGATGACCGATATGGCACTCTTCGATGAAACGGTTGAGGAAATCAAGAAAATCGAGGGGATAAGTGCTATTCAGTCTCAGGGCGACTTGGCTGACACTCTAAATGCCTTAAAAAAGGGTATTGGAGTTGCGGGTATATTCATTATTTCAATTCTTGTAATCATTTCTTTGGTTATCGTTTCAAATACCATTCGTGTTACAATGTATAACAGAAAGCTCGAAATAAGCATTATGAAAGCAGTTGGAGCTACCGATGCCTTTGTTCGTATTCCCTTTGTTGTTGAGGGTATGCTAATCGGTATTATTTCAGCCCTTATTTCTGAGGGACTGCTTTATTTCTGCTACCGAGTTGCAACAGAAACTATTGCTTCAACACTCCAGACAAATGATATCGTTAAATACAGCGATATGGCTCTTCCCCTTCTTATCGTATTCTTAGCAATCGGTATTATAGCGGGTGTTATAGGAAGTGTTATTATGATTGGCAAGTACCTCAAAAAAGAGGGAAGCGAATTTGCGGCAATTTAATTTAAGGAGAAAACAATGAAATCAGTTTTTAAACGGTTAACATGTGTTATACTTTGTTTAGTTATGACAGTTTGTGCTGTTAACTCTCTTTCCTTTGTTTCCTTTGCTGATACCAAGGATGAGACAGCCAAACTTCAAAACGATATTGCCGCTCTTAAGGCTCAGGCTGCTGAGATTCAGCAAGAAATAAATCAGCTCAAGTCTCAAAAAGCAAGTCAGGGCGTTATTCTTAAAGCGGCTCAGAAAAAGGTTGCAAACACTCAAGCTCAGATTACCCGTTGCAATAACGAAATTAACAGTATTAACTCTAAAATCGCTGCTAATAAAGCTCAAATCGAGGAAAATAATCAGAAGATTGAAGAAAGCAAATTAGCCTTCAAAAAACGCCTTCGTGCTATTTATATGAGCAACTCAGGCAGCACTCTTCAAATTCTTCTCGGTGCTGAGAACTTCTCTGAATATCTTCAGTTGGCTCAGCTCACCTCTTCTGTAGCTTCACGCGATAAGGCTATGATGGATGATTTGGCAGCTGATATCAAGGCACTTGAAGAAAAGAATAAAGAAAACGAAAAGCTTATTGAAAGTCAGGTTGAAATCAGAGCCTCGATTCAGGCTCAGATGGACCAGCTTAAAGCCGAAGAGGCTGAGGTTGCCGCCATTTATAACGGAATTGCATCCGAGCAAAAGGATGCCGAACAGGATAAAGCAGTTGTTGACAGGCAAATTAAGGATAAACAAGATGCCCTTGATAGCATTGCAAACGGCGGCGGTCAGTATAGCGGAAAAATCAACCCTAATACCGGCTTTATGTGGCCCGTTCCGGGACATTATAATGTAACTTCCGGCTGGGGCTACCGTTGGGGCTCACTCCATAAGGGACTCGATATTAGCGATGGCAGTATCTACCGTGCACCGATAGTTGCTATCGCTGATGGAACAATTTATGAATCCTATAATTCCTGCGGTCATAAGAGCAAGAAGCCCGATTGCCGTTGCGGAAGCGGTTGGGGTAACCATATTGCTATCAACCATGGCACTATGTCCAATATTGACGGTGCGGAATACAAGGCAATGTATGCTCATATGGATAGTATCGCTGCGGGTATGTATGTTGGCAGAGAGGTTAAACAAGGCCAGATTATCGGCTATGTTGGAACAACAGGCTGGTCAACAGGATACCATCTGCATTTCGGACTTTACAGAAACGGAAGTTGGGTCAACCCCGCTAACTACTTATAATGAAAACAAAAGGCTTTAAAATTTTAGCGGCAGTTCTGCTGATTTTGTGGTGTGGTTTAATTTTCTCCCTATCAGCAGAGCCTGCTGATAAATCGAGTGATACAAGCGGCACTTTAACCCGAATGGTTTTCTCGGTTGTTTATCCCGATTTCAATGATTTAGAAGCAGAACAACAGCAAGAGCTTATAAATGAGGCATCCTTCATTATTCGCAAGGCTGCCCATTTTTCTCTTTATCTTATATTGGGTTTTCTTGCATTTTTGAATGTTGCGGCCTATAACGGTCTTGCATTTTGGTTGAAGCCCTTTTTAAGCACCCTGTTTTGCTTTGGTTTTTCGGTTAGCGATGAGATTCATCAACGCTTTGTTCCGGGAAGAAGCGGCGAAATCAGGGATGTTTTAATCGATGTTTGCGGTTCTGTTTTTGCGATTGCTATTTTAACGCTTATATTAGGGCTAAAAAATAACGGCGGTGGAAAAATGAGAAAAAAGGAACTTATGAAACTTAACGAACAGCTTTTTGATAGGGCTGAAAACGCCATGCGAAATGCTGAGGAATTAAAAAAGGAAAACTCTTCCCTCGTTTCAAGGATAGAAGAGCTTGAGAAAAAAATCGCAGAGCTCGAAAAAAAGGAAGTGCCTTCTGTTCCCCTTAAAACACTTGGAGAAAAGCTTGTAAATCAGGTGAAGCTTAATGAGGATACCGAATACGGAGCCTCTATTATCGGCAAAATTGTTGTCAGTGCAACAACCTATTGCAACGAGCTCACCGCTTCTATGGAAACTTCTGCAGCTAAGGAGCTTGTTAACCTTATCCTCGGCAGAACAGAGGTTGCTAAGGCTGAAATCTTAAAAATAACCTCATCAAATGCTTCAATTGAAGATAAGAAAGCTATGATAGACAGTGAATTATATTCAGCTGAAGATTATTTTAAAAGCGTTATGGCGCAAAAATAATCAATTTCATTAAAATTTTGCCGCAATAAATTGTTATTTTTTTGACATTTTGCTATTGAGTTTTGTGTCCGATTTTGGTATAATAGCGATAGCGAAATTCTGAAAGGAGTACATATATGAACTATTCACATGAAGTAGAAAATATGTGTCCCTTAGCTAAGGGCACATATCACGGTCCCGCTCCCATTCCGGAGGAGGGCAAATGGGTTCAGGTTAAGGAAGTTAAAGATGTTTCCGGCCTTACTCACGGTATCGGTTGGTGCGCTCCCCAGCAGGGCACCTGCAAGCTCACCCTTAATGTTAAAGAGGGTATCATTGAGGAAGCTTTGGTTGAGACCATCGGCTGTTCGGGTATGACCCATTCAGCTGCTATGGCTTCTGAGATTTTGGTTGGCAAAACCATTCTTGAGGCTCTCAATACCGACCTTGTTTGCGATGCTATCAATACTGCTATGCGTGAACTTTTCTTGCAGATTGTTTACGGTAGAACTCAGACCGCTTTCTCTGAGGACGGTCTCCCGATTGGTGCAGGTCTTGAGGATTTAGGTAAGGGTCTTCGTTCACAGTGCGGTACTACCTATGCAACTCTTGCAAAGGGTCCCCGTTACTTAGAGCTTGCTGAGGGTTATATCACCAAGATTGCTGTTGATGAGAATGATACCATTATCGGTTATAAGTTCGTTCATCTAGGAAAAATGATGGATATGATTAAAAAGGGTATGGACGCTAATGAGGCTTTAGAAAAAGCCAGCGGCCAGTACGGACGTGTTGATGACGCTGCTAAGCTTATCGACCCCCGTGAAGAATAATTAAGGAGGAAATGAACAATGGCATTATTTGAAAGTTATGATAGAAGAATAAATCAAATAAACGCAGAGCTTAAAAAGCACGGCATTTCTTCCATTGAAGAGGCAAAAGAAATCTGCGATAAGGCAGGCGTTGATGCTTATAACATCGTTAAGGGCATTCAGCCTATCTGCTTTGAGAACGCTGCATGGGCTTATGTTGTAGGCTGTGCGATTGCTATTAAAGATGAAGTTAAGTCTGCTGCTGAGGCTGCTGAGAAAATCGGTGTTGGCCTCCAGTCCTTCTGCATCCCCGGCTCTGTTGCTGATGACCGTAAGGTTGGTCTTGGGCACGGTAACCTCGGTGCTATGCTTCTCCGTGAGGAGACCAAGTGCTTTGCTTTCTTGGCAGGTCATGAGTCCTTCGCTGCTGCTGAAGGTGCTATAGGCCTCGCTCGTAGCGCTAACAAAGCTCGTAAAGAGCCTTTAAGAGTTGTTCTTAACGGTCTTGGTAAAGATGCTGCTAAGATTATTTCAAGAATTAACGGCTTTACCTATGTTCAGACCAAGTTTGATTATTACACAGGTGAGCTCACCATCGTTGAGGAGACCGCTTATTCAAACGGCGAACGTGCTAAGGTTCGTTGCTACGGTGCTGACGATGTTCGTGAGGGCGTTGCTATAATGCATAAAGAGGGTGTTGACGTTTCTATCACAGGTAACTCCACCAACCCCACAAGATTCCAGCATCCTGTTGCAGGTACTTATAAGAAGGAATGCATCGAACAGGGCAAGAAGTACTTTTCAGTAGCTAGCGGCGGCGGTACAGGAAGAACACTCCACCCCGACAATATGGCTGCAGGCCCCGCTTCCTACGGTATGACCGATACAATGGGACGTATGCATTCTGACGCTCAGTTTGCAGGCTCTTCTTCAGTTCCTGCTCACGTTGAAATGATGGGTCTCATCGGTGCAGGTAACAACCCGATGGTTGGTATGACTGTTGCTTGCGCAGTTGCAGTTAACGAAGCACTTAACAAATAATTCGGAATTCGTAATTCGTAATTAAAGGACTTGGGAAATTCCCAAGTCCTTTTTCTATACCAAAACCTTTTCTTTTTCAGGAGGTTTCTTTTTATTTTTCAATTTTGATGCGAAAAGCATTGGCAGATACATTATGAACATTACAATCGGCAGAAGAATCGGGAAGCCCCAGAGATGACTTCCTAAAAGCTTCTCAAAAAGCTCCAACGGGTTGCCTTTATCGGGGCTCATAAGGAACATAAAGTTGGTATCAAAACAAAGATTTATAAAATAAATCGGAACTGCCATACCGATAAGCAACAAAATGCATTTTGGCATTGTTCTGATATCGGGGTTTACTTCCCCGCTTGTTACCAAAAGCAAGGGATACATAACAATAAGGGCGTGGATAGTAAAGCTATGTATATGGAAAAAGTTGATACAAGGCAGCACTGTCCAATTAGGGAAAAGAAGTGCCAGCATAGCACCTGGAATACCTATATAATAAAGAAACTGACGAACAGTTTTGGTCTGTTTTATGATATCAAACCCGATAAGCAGAATACTTATTCCGCATAAATGAAAAGGTAGATGACCAATATCAAAATCACCGATTGCCGCCGCAACAATATTCTTGATTATCTCAAATGCAACTATAACGCATCCTAAAACCGTTCTCATAACATTTCGTTTTTTAAGTGATAATCTGCGATAAAGAACTATTGCAAAAGCAAAAACCAGAGCAAAGCATAAAAGCCATATTATATGGGTTGCACCAAAGGTGCTAAACCCCATTCCCTCAGGAATAGTTTCCTTTGTTTTAAAAAACATAATTCTCACCCCATAGAATATTATCATAAAATGTCGAAAAAAGCAAACCCGAAGGCTTGCTTTTCTCATTTCCTATAATAAACATAATAAACGGTTATGTCCATTTGCTCGCTGTTTATGGTATTAACACCCGAAACGGTTATACCGTCCCCGCTAAGCAGTGTGTAATACGTAGAATCGGCAGCTTTAGCCCTGAACACATCAACTTCGCCGCACATAATACGAATTTCGCCATCTATTACAACAATTCTGCCCCGTTTTCCAAGGATAACCTCTTCAACATCCCCGTTTTCTTTTTTGATTCGGCGGGTTACATATTTAATCTCTCTGCCATCCATCTCTCTCAGAACAGACATATTTTTATCTTTTTTAAACAAAAACTTAAACATTCAAAATTCCCTTACTATCCTAACGTTATCGTAATTTTAACATAATAAACCTTTTAAGTCAATCAACAAAAGCCCTACTTTTAGTAGGGCATTTAATTATTGGTATTTATAAGTTTAGCAAGCATATCCCTGTTAAAAAGCAAAACCACCGTATCTAAAAATACTGCGGTTCTTTAAAATGGTGAAACTCTACCACTCAAATCCAAACCTTTCGGTCGAGTTGCTAAGTTATAATTAGCATAAAACTTTAAAACGGATTGGCTGCCGAGCCCCTCAGTTGGTGGAGACGGAGGGGATCGACCGTCCGCTTCGCATACTAATGGCTTGTCGACCCAAATTCTTCGAATTTCGGTACCCGACTGCACCGCTCTGACTAAAAAACAGTACACTGTACTGTTTTTCTACACGTCAGACCCTCTCGGGTTCGCCCCCCCAATTCATATATAAATAAAGAACACTTATAACCGAAGTTATAAGTGTTCTTTAAAATGGTGGAGACGGAGGGGATCGAACCCTTGACCTCTTGAATGCCATTCAAGCGCTCTCCCAGCTGAGCTACGCCCCCAAGACTCCATAATATTACCACACAAATTATAAAATTTCAAGTTTTTTAATAATTTATAATTATTTTTTTGTTTTGATATAAAAAATTCAATTTTTTACTTGACATACAGAAAAAAAGGGGTATAATATTCTTGTTGCATAAATTTTGGGGAATTGTGTAACGGTAGCACGACAGACTCTGACTCTGTTTGTTGGGGTTCGAATCCCTATTCCCCAGCCAAAATCGACAAGTTTCGACAGAGACTTGTCGATTTTACTTTTTCACTATTAACTCTTCACCTTTCACTCTTCTTTTTTCGAAACTTGTCAATTAAGTAATAGTGAATAGTGAAGAAATTTCGGTGTGCCTTACGGCACGAATTATAAAATATGTAGGGGCTCAAACACATAGCCCAAAAATTTATATATGTTCTGATTTATACTGCCTTTTCACAAAGAAAGCATATCCTTACGGATATGCTTTTTTTAATCCATACTATATTCAAAAAATATTTCCTTGAATTCTAAATTATTTTTACTGTAATACATAAAAGGAAATTCATCAACTTCATCAGGCTCGGTTTTTTTGCTGAGCGAAAGAAAGCTATCTATGGGTTTCAGTTGTGGCAAGGTTTCTATTTTTGCCGTTGCCGATATTTCCTTAAACCCCGCTTTTTTATAAAACTCTATAAGTTCTTTTGTTGCCGGTCTCAAAAAGAGAAGTTGTTCCTTTTGTTTTACTTCATCTAAAAGGCGGCTCATATATCCCTTGCCCTGCATCTCTTTTTTTGTTGCGGCAGCAAAGATATATTTAGCCCTTTCCCCCTCGATTTCACAAGGGAGTAAGAAAAGATAAGAAACCGCTTCTCCCTTTTCCTCTATATACACAATATCATCTGTACATATTTCAAAAAGATTGTCGCAGAAAAAGCCATCATCACTAAATGCCGACAGATATATCTTTCTGCACTCATTTATATGCTTCAATTTTATCCCTCTGCTTTACAGCTAAATTTTTTGAGAATAATTTCAGGTCTATATGAAAGCTTGGCTTTTCTAAGCCCCTCTATTCCCAAATCATCCTCACGGTTTATATATTTATAATCCGAGAGTTCTTTTGCAAATTCCCTGTTTATGACGGTATAAGCCTCTGAAAACTCTGCCAGAGCCTTTTCAATATTAATATCGAAAACCTCATCGGTTATGGGTGAGCCCAAGGTGAAAGCAACAACCTTTCCCTCAACAAAAACCGCACCGCCCTTAACAGACAGCTCTTCCATATTTTGAAGAATAAATTCGATCCCCTTTTTCTCGCAAACCATCGAATGGTCGAGCCTTTCGATATTCTCCTTATACCACTTTTCAGCACATTTTTTAACTTCTTCTATATTGCCTTCGTTTATCATCTCATAATGCCAATCATATTTCTTAGAAAATGCACTTATATGATTTCTCTTGCTATGATATTTTTTCCCCGAAAGACTGCTAAGATTACTCTGAAGATAAATATAATCGAAAGTGTCCCTATTCTCCTTAAAGGTATATCCCTTTGCATATTCCTTAAAAAGCTCATATCTTGGGCCCTCTTGAGCCCAGAAGCGAGGCTTTTTATCACCTGAATATTCCTCGATGAGCTTCATTCCCTTTTCGAAATCATCACCCATAGGAAGACGGAATGACTCCCGCTCCCCCTCTCCGTTTTTGATAATCAGCTGATTATCGCAAATAGCAAGGAAATTCTTATTATGATATCCGCATTGCCAGATAAGCATATTAAGAAAAGAGTTTTCGCAAGAAAGCTCACCGCTATTTTTATAAAACTCATAATAGGTTTTATAGTCTTTAATATCTATTTCCTTAAATTCAAGCATTTTTTCTCCGTTAAACACCAAAATTATGCCGTTTTAGGCAGATTCGGATTGTTCGTGTTTGCTTAAAAATATGCCTTTCGAAAAACGAAAGGCATATTGTTTTTATTCAGTTTCTGTGGTAGTTTCAGTGCTTTCAGGCTCTGTTCCAGGGTCTGCAAGCAATGTTCCCGCATGGGCAGTACAAGCCTCGGGAAGTTTTGTCTTCTTATACCAGCCTATTGCTGTTGAGGGACAGGTATCGGTTGCCAAGGCACCCGAAGCGGTGCAATAATACTTATCAACCGCATAGCTGCTTTCCGCAAACTCTTTGGTACTTAATCCCTTATGCACCTTAGACATAACATTACCCCACATTTTAAGGGCGATACCGCTATGTCTTGCAGGAATCGGCTGCTGTTCTTCAAAACCGCACCAACAAGAAGCCACATAATAAGGTGTTCCGCCAACAAACCAAAGGTCATTCTGGTCATTAGAGGTACCTGTTTTTGCATAAATCTTCATATTCGGAATATAGGAAGCTGCCGCTTTACCTGTTCCGTTACCACCGTAAACTACCGTCTGTAAAAGTCGGTTCATAATAGTTGCAGTGTCCTTGCTTATAGCTGAACCTGAAGTGCTTTTTTTCTCTAAAATAACATCGCCCTTTTGGTCGGTAACCTTTGTATAAAGGGTTGGTGCATAGTAAACTCCGCCGTTGCCGAAAACAGCAAACGCTGCGGCAGATTCAACTGTTGTGAGTCCCCCGTTGGTTCCGCCCATTCCAAGAGGTGAAAGATTGATATCCTCAGAATTAAGGGTTGTTATTCCTAACTTCTGAGTAAGGAAATCATAGGAAGCTTGAGGCGTTAGTTTGTTCACCAAATAAACAGGAATAGTATTAACCGAACGCTCCAAAGCATACTGAACGGTGATATTACCCCAATATGACTCATACCAGTTAACAGGACTCCAACCGTTATAGGTGGTCTTGGTATCGTTAACTATACTTGAATAATTGATTAAATCTTGTTCTATTGCCAAGGCATAAGCGGCAATCGGTTTCATGGTTGAACCCGGCTGACGAATAGCATCGGTTGCACAGTTGAAACCGCGGTTGGTTGTTTTTTCACCGATACCGCCAACCAAGGCTTTAACATTACCCGAATAATCCATAACGGTTATACCGCCGGTCATGGTCTTATCGTTTTTGCCCTTTATAGCATAGGTTTCGCTATCCTTGAAAACCTCTTCGGCAGCCGCTTGAATATCGGGGTCAACTGTAGCATAAATTTTATATCCGCTGTTATAGAAAAGCTGATTTGCATGAGCCTTATCATAGCCATATTCCTCAGCCAAATCATCTGTAACCTGTTCAATAAGAGCATCAACGAAGTAAGAATTTACATCATCCTGATTTCGAACACCCTCTTGAGCCACTACTTTTATTTCCTCTTTGAGAGCGTTTTCATATTCTTCCTCAGTGATATACTCCTGGTCGAACATCTGATAAAGAACAGACTCACGGCGTTCTTTATTATTTTCAGGATAGCTTACGGGGGAATAATAGGTTGGGCTCTTGGTAATCGAGGCCAATGAAGCACACTCGGCAATGGTTAAATCCTTAACTGTTTTACCGAAATAATAGTTTGCCGCAACCTCAACGCCGTAGGTACCGTGCCCCATAGGGATAGTATTGAGATAGCATTCAAGGATAGTATCCTTAGAATACTTGCCCTCTAAATACCTCGCTCTCATAATTTCTCTTACCTTACGGCTTGCTTTCTGAGAACGGTCATCAGTAAGGTTTTTAACAAGCTGCTGAGTGATGGTTGAACCGCCCTGTCGTGAAGAATAAATAGGCACAAACTCGTTTATAAATGCACCGAAAGTTCTCTTCCAGTCAACACCCTCATGCTCGAAGAAACGCTTGTCCTCAATAGCGACAAAGGCATTCGCAAGCATCTGCGGAATACCCTCATAATCGGGGTCCTTATTATCAATAGCAGCCTTATCGTATTCAATCCAGATTCGGTTGAACTCACCGTGTAAGCGGCGGTATTCCTTATATCCGCCTTTTCCGTCATCAACATAAATAGTTGTGGTGAAATTGAGGTTGTTTTCAAGGTCTTCATCCATAGTTGCATCAACCATAGTGAAAGCATAAAACAAGAAACTGCCAATTATCAAGCTAACGGTTATAAGTCCAACAAGAAACAGAGTTAAAACCGTTTTGATTATCTTTTGTTTTTTTGTTGCTTTGCTCTTTTTCTCGCCGTTTTCCTGACGAGGAGCATTTGAAGAAAAGCTGTTTAAATCAAAGCTCTCTTCCTCGCTTTTAGCATTATTTGAAAAATCATAGCTAAAAAGCTCGTATTCCTCATTTTTCTCTTCGGGGTTGTTTCCCGAATTACTGTTTATGTTATCCACTTTAAGCACCTCCAACATAAAGGTATGCCTTAGTATTTTACCACATTTATATCAAAAAATCAAATCGCTCTTACCAAGAATATAACTTGATTTTCTACATAATCTTTTTATATATCAAATAAACTTGTTGGGTCTAATTTAAATTGCAACATTTTTGCGGTGTCTCTACCACCATCTCCGCCTTTCCTTTGTATCAGCACACCACCTAGTGTTATACTACCCCTTGGAGATACTTTAACCTCCCCAACTGCATAGTGTTGCAAAACTTCATTTATGTTTTTCAATACCCATCTACTGTTTGATTGTAACTTTTGTGCAACAAGAACCCACTCTGCAGAGAACTGCCCTCTGCCCTTAATAATATCACTTAATATTAAGGTTTTATTTTGTTCAAACCATTTTATAACAACGACTTGCTTTTCAGATTCCATTTCACTCAAAAACATTCTTCTCTTGTCTTTGGTGTTTGTCTTGTAAGGCGGTTTTTCACCAGTAAAGTATTCTAATATTTCATAGACATTATCTGGGATATTCCAAAGTTCCTTATAATGCGATAACCATCTTTTATCAACTTGATTAAAACCTTTTGAATTACTCACTAATTTTACTTGTATATTCTCTGTATCAACTGCATTTTTTAATTTGATTTTAACTTGAACATTTATATCCGCTTTGTAACCACTCAAAACAACCGCTTCTACATATTCGATATCACTCAAATTATATTGCATAATAACCAACCATTGCTTAGCCTCAACATCCGTTTCCCAATGATTAAACTTATCTGCAATTTCTTTTTCATTTTTAAAACCTTTTTTTGCAGTTTGCGAACCCTTTAAAACCAAATCCTGCATTTTGCTTTCTCCTTATATGCACTCCAAAAGTGATTTCCCTATTGCACTTATAACCGAAACGGTCATAGCATTCCCTGCTTGCGATAATAATCTATTACTGTTGATTTTTGCTTCTTTTGCCTTATCTGCCAACTCTTTTGAGAACCCTTGTAAAAGCAAACCTTCATAACCGCTCAACTTTTTTAACATACCATCTTTTACGTATAATATTCCATGTCTTCCGGTTCTTAAAGTTGGTGTTTTGCCTCGGTATACTCTTAAATCACTTTGTCGCCAATCTAATACTAAATAGTCTTCTTTTAAAAGTTCTTGGAAATCAAACTTGCCTTTATTGTATTTGTTGTTAATATATTTCTGCCAAGTAGGATTATCAAAATCTAAAACATCATTATCTGTATCTATTAAATAATCTCGTATATCAGGGGTGCCTGTCGGTTTTGGCCAATCAAAAGGCTTTTTCAATAATTCTTTTTTTACTCCAACAAAATATATTCTTTCCCTAAACTGCGGGACACCATAATTTTCGGAGTTAAGAACTTTATAATCAACATAATAACCATTGTTAGAAAGTTCTTCTAATATAACTTTTAGTGTTTCGCCATTATTGTGATTAACTAATCCTTTTACATTTTCCAAAATGAAATATGGTACGTCTTTTTCTACTAATATTTTAATTAGACCATAAATTATTTGACCTCTGCTATCTGCAAAACCTTGCCTTTTCCCAACAATACTAAACGTTTGGCAAGGAAACCCACCAATTAAAATATCGAAATCTGGAAGAGTTTTTGTGTCTATACACATTAAGTCTCCGTAATTTTTTTCTTCTTCTCCAAAAAATAATCTATATGTATAGTTAGGTATCATATCTATTTCGCTGTGTGCTACACACTCAAAATTATTTTTTTCAAGCCCTAATCTGCCACCGCCTATGCCTGCACAGAAGTCCATAAACTTCATAACATGATACCTCCTATCTGTATTGATATACAAAAATTCATATTTATTATACCATTATGTCCTATGAAAATCAACGTAATTAAAAAACTCTCCATAAAAAATAAAAGAGATTTTATAAAAATTTTATAAAATCTCAAATTTTGTTTCATATAAAGTCGAGATGTGAGTTACCAATCAATCTCCAAAAGACCGTTTTGCCTTAAAATTTCATTGGTTTTTGAAAAATGTCTGCAGCCCATAAATCCCCTTGAAGCCGACAAGGGACTTGGATGAACTGTCATCAATTTATAATGCTTCGGGTTAGTTATAGCCTCGGCTTTTTTCTGAGCATTTGCTCCCCAAAGCAAGAAAACAATTGGGGTTTCCTTTTTATTTAATTCCTCGATAATCCTATCGGTAAAATTTTCCCAACCTTTGCCCTTATGGCTGTTGGGATTTCCCTCTCTAACAGTTAAAACTGCATTGAGAAGCAATACCCCCTGCTTTGCCCAAGAGGTAAGGTCGCCGTTTTGGGTGATAGGTCTGCCAATATCCGAGAACTGTTCCTTGAATATATTTTTAAGGGATGGCGGCGGGGTTACACCCGGATTTACCGAAAAACAAAGCCCGTGAGCCTGACCCTCGCCATGATATGGGTCCTGACCTATTATTACAACCTTTGTATCCTCAAAGGAGGTCATTTTAAGAGCATTGAAAATATCGTTCATTTGAGGATAAATCTTTTGAGTTTTATATTCAACCTTCAAAAACTCACGAAGAGCCTTATAATAAGGCTTTTCCCATTCGTCCTTTAAAATTTCGTCCCAGTCATTTCCAATGTTAACCATTTTTAACTCCTAAATATCAAGTGCTATAATGTCCGCCAAGGTTTCTCTCTTAACGGCAATATAATCCTCGCCGTCTTTGAGCATAACAACAGGCGGACGAGGCACTCTATTATAATTTGAAGCCATTGAATAATTATAGGCACCCGTTGTGAGCACTGCTAAAATCTCATTCTTCAAGGGCTTAGTTATCTTAACATCTTCCTGAATTAAATCTCCCGACTCGCAGCATCTTCCCGAGATAGTTGCAGTATAGTTTTTCTCATCATCAGCTCGGGAAGCTAAAATAACAGTATATGGGGATTCATAAAGGGTGTAACGGGGGTTATCTGTCATACCTCCGTCAATAGAAACATAGTTTTTATAACCAGTAACCTCTTTGACATTAGTAACGGTATAAAGAGTCATACCCGCATCAGCAACAAGGCTTCTTCCGGGCTCCATATGAATTTTGGGAACAGTTAATCCTAATTCCTCGCACTGCTTATTTAAAACAACCGAAACCTCTTTGATTTTTTCGTCATAATCAATTTCAGGCTCTTCTTCAACATAACGGACACCGAAGCCGCCGCCTATATTGAGAATTTCGGGCTCATAACCGAATGACGCTCTCATCTCGATTATAAATTTAAGCATCATTTCACAAGCGGTTATGAAAGGCTCCGATTCAAAAATCTGAGAACCGATATGGCAATGATATCCGCAAAGCTCAATATTCTCAAGACCGAGGGCTAATTTTAAAGCCTCTTTCGCCTGACCTGTTTCAATAGCAATTCCAAACTTTGATTCTGTTGAGCCTGTTGAAATCTTTTTATGGGTATGGGGGTCAATACCAGGGGAAACCCTGAGCAGTATCTTCTGTTTTTTGTCGAGTTTTCCCGCAATTTCATTTATATCCTCTAATTCAACCTCGTTATCAGCAACAAAGAATCCAACGCCGTTTTTTATAGCAAACTCTATTTCCTCTAAGGTTTTACTGTTGCCGTGAAAAAACACTTTTTCCATTGGAAAGCCTGCCTGCAAAGCAGTATATATCTCACCGGCTGATACAACATCGATATCTATTCCCTCTTCAGCCATAATTCTGTAAATCTGCTTGCAAGAAAATGCCTTAGAAGCAAACTCAGGCATAGAGCCCTCAGGGAAATATTTTTCCATAGCATTTTTGTATGTTCTAACCCTATCTCTTATTTTATTTTCATCCATAAGATAAAGAGGTGTACCGTATTTTTCGGCAAGGCTTACGGTATCAAAGCCCGCAAAGGTTAAATGACCCTTCTCATTAACCGAAATATTATCGCAAATCATCAAATTTTGCTCCTTAAATATTTATGCCTGCTTTTCTCATTTCTTCAAAAAGCTTAAGTTTATGAGCCTCTTCCATAGAGGTTAAAGGAAGTCTTAAATAATCCTCGCAAAAGCCCATTTTAGCCATAGCCGCCTTAACGGGAATGGGGTTAACCTCGCTGAATAAAGCATCTATAAGGGGCAGATATTTAAGCTGAAGCTCTGCACTTTCCTTAACCTTGCCCTCAAAGAAGAGGTTGCAAAGTTCAACCGATTCAGCAGGTAAAACATTTGAAAGCACTGAAATACAGCCCTTTCCGCCGAGCGACATAATAGGTACTATCTGGTCGTCATTACCTGAATAGATATTGATTTTATCACCGCATAAAGCCGCAATCTGAGCAATATTTGAGATATTACCGCTAGCTTCCTTAATAGCATTTATATTCGGATGCTCTGCCAAAGTTGCAACAGTTTTGGGCTCAATATTAACTCCTGTTCTTGAGGGAACATTATAAAGAATAACCGGAACGGTTGATTCATCAGCTATCTGGGTAAATAACTTGATAAGTCCGTTCTGGGTTGCCTTATTATAATAAGGAGTAACCACCAAAACACCGTCAACCCCAACCTCGCAAGCATATCGGGTTAAATCCAAGGCATAAGCGGTATCGTTAGAGCCGGTTCCTGCAATAATCGGAACTCTGCCGCCTGCCTTTCTGACAGAATAAGCAATAACCTCTTTATGCTCTTCATCAGTAAGGGTTGAACCCTCTCCTGTTGTTCCTGCAATAACAAGAGCATCAACACCCTCTGCTATCTGCCAGTCAATAAGTCTTCCAAAGGCATCGTAATCAATACCGTTCTCGGTAATTGGGGTGATAAGTGCTGTTGCAATTCCTTCAAAAATAGGTTTTTTCATTTTAACACATTCCTTTTCAAATTCATAAAAAAATAGCCGATTGCTCGGCTATCAAAAAATCAGAAAGTGAGCATACCGCCGTATGCCAAAAAAATCTGTTTTTCGATAGCTCTCCGCAAGTGCGACAGTAAACCGGATATTATTCCGTTTTACCAGGAAGATTTTTGCCAAAATCAACCTTCGGCGGCCGCTCCTTTAACCCTTAGCATCTCTCCGCCGAGATTAGCAGCTATGGGCTACTCATAACAAACCGCGCCTCTATCTTAATAAAGATAATTTAACATATTATAATGCTTTTGTCAACTTCTTTTTAAAAGAATATCGCCGCTGCACCGTAGCTAACAAAAGCCACAACTATTCCCGCTCCCAAAACACCTATAACAACCGATGGGAAAGCCTTTTTAAGCGGCATATCAAGCATAGCGGCAACCAAGGCTCCTGTCCAAGCGCCAGTACCAGGCAAGGGAATCGCAACAAAGAGAGCTAACCCCCAGAAAGCATAACGCAAAACCTTTGCCTTGTTCTTCTCTGCCTTGGCTTCCATCTTGTCAACAATCCTATTAAGCTTAGGGCTTGTTTTTCTCATCCAGGCAAAAATCTTTTTAATAAAAAGAATTATAAATGGAATAGGCACAAGGTTTCCTATCATAGCAACAGGAATTGCAATTTCGGGTGCAAGCCCCATACCGGTAGCATAAGGTATCGCACCCCTGAGTTCGATAATCGGTACCATTGAAATAAAAAATGTTGTTATAATTTTACCCAAAGTTGTTCCAAACAAAAAACTAAGCATTTTTCTTGCCTCCAAAAACAGAAGTAAAAATTTTCTCGATAAAACCAATTAAAAATTTATAATTGATAAAGAACAGTAAAGCAATGCAAACTACCTCTATGATATACCAATAAGGTATGCTAAAAATCATAACCGCCGCCTGAATTAAAAGTATGACGGTATTACCAATAATATGAAAACTGTAAAGCTTAAAGCCGATATATTTTCTGGCGTCTATAGAACGGACTACGAAAACTATCATATAACTAAGTACTGTTGCTATTGCCGCTCCCTGAACACCCAAAAATGAGGGTATCAAAATAAAATTGAAAACTATGTTAGTTACTGCACCAATAAGGGCGGTTGTAAATGAAATTATACTCTTTTTATTAACTATATAAACCGTTCCCATAAATGAGGTGAGGGCTGTAAAAACCATAGCCAAGGCTAAAACGGGAATGTATTCCCAAGCCGAATAGAAGTCCTTGGTTGTAAGTATTTTCATAACAGGCTTTGCAAGGGCAATAACCGCTCCGCCCGCCAAAAACATAACCGCTTGGAATGAACGCCAGACCTGACCGAAAAAGAGAGCGTGTTCCTTTTTATCCCCCTCAGATTCACTAACGGCGGAAAACTGCCATGCCTGCATAAATACAGTTGAAACTAATGTAAGTAAGGTAGGCAGTTTGTAAGCCACTGTATAAAGTCCGTTTGCCTCAGGGCTTATCATAGCGTTAACCATATACCTGTCAGAAACACTGGTTATCCACCAGAAAATAGTTGCAGGAATAAGTGGTAGACTATATTTAATCATCATAGGGAATACTGTTTTTTGAGGGTTAACTGTAACAGCGTTCCATAGCTTTTCCTTTAAGATTAAGAAAACAGTGCAAAGGGTGTCGGCAAGTGCTACCGATAAAACATACCCCGTAACCCCTAAATTAAAGACTGCCAAAAACAGAATGTTAAAAATAATAACAAGGCTTGTATTGATAATTCCCTGAATGGCAAAAAGTCCTGTTTTGCCTATGGCTCTGATATACTGAGAGCAAAGGGCGTGATAACAAGCGGCAAGGGTATAAACAACTATAAGCCAGACAAAACCCTTGAAATCTTTTATTAAATTAAGCAACGGCACAATTCCGCCAAAAAGCAAAGCACCGATAGTTATACATAAAAATCCAACCGTGAAAACACTTTTTCTGTCCGCATCACTGTCCATAGCGAAGCGGAAAACACCCTCTGTTATCCCGAGTGAAATTATCGGGAACAAAAGGTTTGCCGTTTGGGTTAAAAGGTCAGCCGTGCCGTAATCGGCGGGGGTGAGATAACCCGTATAAAACCTTACCATCAAAAACACTAAAAGTTTTGAGGTGAAGGTGCCGATAGATATCAGCAAGGTGTTGGATAAAAGGGTTTTATATTTATTCAATATTATACCTTCTCCTTATAATTACGCATTCTAAATTCCGAATTAGTTTATTGTTTCAACTTTAATCAGGTTTGTATTACCCGATTTTCCGTTGGTAACGCCGCCTGTCATAACAATTTTATCGCCCTTTTCAAGACCTAAGGTTTCCTTAGTCAGCCTTTCGGCAGTAAAGAAAAGAACATCAGTTGAGTTGTAGCTTTCGCACATAACGGGAACTATTCCCCAGGAAAGAGCGAGCTTTCGCCAGGTCTTTTCCTCGGTTGTTATTCCAACTATGCTAACATGCGGGCGAAAACGAGATACCATTCTCGCAGTTATTCCCGAAAGGGAGCAAACCGCAATCGCCTTGGCGTCAATATCAATAGCCATACCGCAGGTTGCGTGGGAAATAGCATCAACCGTGTTTTTAATCTTGAACTCACGGTTTAAAAATCGCTTTGCATAATGAATGTTCTGCTCGGTGTTAAGAGCAATTCTGTCCATCGCCTCAACCGATTCGACAGGATAAAGCCCCGCCGCAGTCTCACCCGAGAGCATTATAGCACTTGTTCCGTCATAAACCGCATTGGCAACATCCGAAATTTCGGCTCTTGTAGGTCGGGGACTGTGCACCATAGATTCGAGCATCTCGGTTGCGGTTATAACTCGCTTGCCAAGTAAACGGCATTTGGTTATAAGCTGCTTCTGAATTGCAGGAAGCTCTTCGTATGGAATTTCAACACCCATATCGCCTCTTGCTATCATAATGCCATCGCATTCCTCGCAGATTTCTTCGATGTTTTCAACACCCGAGCGATTTTCAATCTTTGCGATAACATCTATTCCCTCAATGCCGTTTTCTTTAAGGAAATTTTTAACATCAATCAGGTCCTGTCGGCAGGATACAAATGAGCAAGCAAGAAAATCAATGCCGTGCTTTGCTCCAAAGAGGATATCCTTTTTGTCCTGTTCGCTAAGATATATCTGTTTTAAGGTTTTGTTGGGGAAGCTCATACTTTTGCGGTCGGAAAGCTCACCGCCGATTAACACAGTGCAGTTAACATCGGTTTCTGAGGTTGAGTCAACCTCAAAGCTTAAAAGCCCGTTGTTAAGAAGAATTTTATCCCCTTTTTGAAGGTCCTTTGCTAAGTTTTTATAGTTAACCGAAACCTTAGTTTCGTCCCCCTCAATTTCGTCTGAGGTAAAGGTGAAGTTATCCCCTGAATTTAGGAAAATTTTGCCCTCTTTAAAGGTTTTAATGCGGTATTCAGGTCCTTTTGTATCAAGCAAAATAGCTATGGGAAGCCCCAGCTTTTCTCTTACCTTTTTAATAAGATTTATTCTCTCCTCGTGGTCCTTATGGGTGTTATGTGAAAAGTTCATTCTCGCAACATTCATCCCCGCAAGGCACATTTTGGTTATTATTTCCTCGTCTGTACAGGCAGGGCCAATAGTGCAAACTATTTTGGTTTTCCTGATGGTATTTTTCATTTTTATGCCCTCCTATCAAATTTAGCATATATATTCAATTCATTTTATCATATAATAATTAAAATAGCAAGTAAACTTAAAAGGAAAAGCCTCGGAAAACCGAGGCTTTAAATTATTCCATCTGTCTGCCGAGAAAAGCTGCCGCAATTTGTGTTGCCTTAATATCCGCCTCGGAGCACTGCGAGTTCATCTCATCCGAGAGTAAAATAACCGCTCCCCCGATATCCCCCGCATTTATAATTGGTGATACTGCCCTTGCAGTTCTTTTAAGCCCCTCGAGAGCTATGACCGACTCCCCTTTTTCAAAGGAAACATTCTGTCTTTTTTCCATAATTTCCTCTGTCTCGGTGCTCACTCTTCGCTCAAGCACTTCTTTTTTGGAAATCCCCGCCGCCGCAACGCAATGGTCTCTGTCGCATATTAAAACGGGAAACTTAGTCGCCTGTGATAAAACCTCAGCATATTGCACCGCAAACTCCGAAAGCTCCCCCATCGGCGAATATTTTTTGAAAATAACTTCCCCACCGGCAGACGTATAAATCTCCAACGGGTCTCCCTCACGAATTCTCATAGTTCTTCTAATCTCTTTCGGGATAACAACCCTCCCCAAATCGTCTATTCTTCTAACTATTCCTGTTGCTTTCATATATACATTTCTCCTTAAATTACAAATTGTGATGTTAGTATCTGTAAATTAAGAAGAAATATACCGTAATTATGCTTCAGGTGGTTTTTTTATAATTCAAAAAATAGCAAATAATAAAATTTGTCAATCCAGATGTAAAAACAATTATTATATCCATAGGAGCAAAGACGATTCCGGGAATACTCTCAAAAACAAATCCTGTACCAAAGCTATATAAATGTCCGTTCAGCAAGAACATTTCGCCTAGATACATAAGAAGTGTCATTGCCGAAGCAACAATCGACGGAATCCAAATTGAAACAAGTTTCCCTTTCCCCAAAAGGAGCGATCCTACAAACACGCCAACAGTTATACCCAAAAGAACAAAGAATATTGTCATTAACGTTGCAGACAAGGGGGATACTTGGATGCTGCCATCTCTCCAGAAAGCTGTGAAGCAAGCAAGTATACAAAGGCCAAGGAATGTAATGGAACATGCTGATTGTACAACCAAAGACTTAAGACGTTTGTTTTCACCGCTCTTTATCATTTGTCCAAAACCATACAGGCAGTTCAGGATTGTAATGATCAGTACAAT
>JAZSEU010000068.1:0-21507 GCA_045531855.1 Acutalibacteraceae bacterium | reverse complement strand
GCTGATTAATTCCTCGGAGCATTATGTGGTATATTCCACTCTCGCTTTTTCTTCGAGCTTGTCTTGGCATTTTTATCACCCAAGAAATCTATACCATAACGCAAGCATTTTGTCAACACATAGAACCGTCCCCTGTGTTCTTTGTGTTCTCGTCTTTTTTTACAAAGCTCTTAAAAGGATCTGAACTGTCAAAACGAAGTACTTGCAATTTATTTGCATTTACCATAGCCATTATTCTCAAATATATCAAATGCGGACTAATACCTAATCTATAATTATTTGAAATATTCAAAATAACATCTGCAATAATATTTTCGTCTTTGGTAATACTGCTAAGAATAAACTGATCATAAAAATTTTCATCTACCGAAGTCAGAGTGCCATTGACAATTGCCCTCATCGAAGCATTTTCATTTTTTAGTTTAATCCATTTATTAATGTAAAACAACTTTTTATTTAAATCAAGTTTTTCTTCAAAATGCAGATATTCACAATATTTATTGCTTGGTACAAAAGACCAACTCGACATATGTTCTGGTAAATCTATGTATGTTATGTCGCATTTTATATTGCTCAAGAGGTAACATGTATAAGCAAATGCACATAAGTTGTGTGGTTCACGGCTTCTCCAAAAACGTATGTGTTCATGCGTTTTTGCAAAATCTAGCAACTCTTTAATATCGTTTTGTTGTCTGTCAAAAAAATCATCAATTTCACACTCTGTAAATTTAAAAGAACACTCCAGTCTTTTAAAAACATCTTTTCGTTTTTCCATATTGTCATCACGATCAATTGGTCCAATATCTAATGCATAGCCGATACACAACACATTTTCAAATCCGTTACTGTTTGACATTTTCATATTTCTTTTAGTAACTTCATCAAACACTATATTTAGCATAATATACACAACCCCGATTAACAAATATCATCCAATACAAGAAACATAATATGTGTCAATATAATTACCATTTGAATCGTACACAAATACCGACACTCCGCCATACATACCGTGTCCAATTGTATTAAAGGTTCCCCCAGACCATCTGCCTCTACCACTAATTCCGTCATAATTAAACCACAAGACACAGAACCGTCCCCTGTCTTCTCAGAACCGTCCCCTGTCTTCCCCTGTCTTCTCTGTCTTCTCCTGTCTTCCGAATTTAGTGAAGAGTGAAAAGTGAATAGTGAAAAAGTAAAATCCCAAACGCTTACGCATTCGGGATTTTTGGAGGCACCACCCAGAATCGAACTGGGGATAAGGGCTTTGCAGGCCCCTGCCTTACCGCTTGGCCATGGTGCCGTATTTGTTTTTAAAATAAGGACGCTTAAAAGACCTTTAAGCGTCCCTTTGGAGCGGATTACGAGGCTCGAACTCGCTACCTCCACCTTGGCAAGGTGGCGCTCTACCAGATGAGCTAAATCCGCACAAAAATTGGTGCCTCCGGTCGGAATCGAACCAACGACACGAGGATTTTCAGTCCTCTGCTCTACCAACTGAGCTACAGAGGCAAATGGCGACCTGGATGGGGCTCGAACCCACGACCTCTAGCGTGACAGGCTAGCGTTCTAACCAACTGAACTACCAGGCCATTGGTGGGAACAACAGGGCTCGAACCTGTGACCCTCTGCTTGTAAGGCAGATGCTCTCCCAGCTGAGCTATGCTCCCACTTGTAGCCGCGCCTGGTTTGCTATCACTCACCGGCGACAAACACTATATTATCATAAGGTTATTTAATTGTCAAGGTTTTTTTGAAAAATTTTTTGATAAAAAATTCACTATACTATATATATGTATCAGCACCGAAAACTATCACAAATTTGCTATATTTTTCGGGTTACGAAGAAAATTCTTTCGGTGTCTTCCTTTGGTTTTTCGAGGCTTAAATCGCCAAAAATGCCGAGAGTTTCAAGCCCGCACTCCAAAAGCCACTTTTTAAGTTGTTCCTCAGTATATGCTCTTTCGCAAAAGTCTTCGGAATATCTTTCATAAAGTCCGTTCTTTTCCTCAAAGAAGTCAAGCATAATATCGGTTGTGAGTGTTTCTTCATCAAAGGAATTTTGCCAAACCCCGAAAACTCCCTCTTCTTCAAAAACAAAGGTGTTATTTCCTAAAACACAAGCGTGCTTATAAAGGGTATTAACATCGAAGATAAAAAGGCACCCTTTTTCAAGGAAAAGAGAAACCTTGCCGAAAGCCTTTTTAAGATTTTCTTCATCGGTTATATGGTTAACACTGTCCATAAGGCAGACTGCTCCATCAACCGTGCCGAATAAATCGAGCTCTTCTGCCTTTTGGCAGAGGAAAAGAATATCATTATTTTCTTTAGCCACCGATAGCATTTCTTCGGAGGAATCAACACCGATTACCTCAATACCTTCGCCGGCAAAAAGGGAAGAAAAAGTTCCCGTTCCGCAGGCGAGGTCTAATAAAAGAGTAGGTTTCTTACCAAACCTTTCAAAAAGGCTTAAAACATACTCACTTCTCTTTTTATAATCGGCATCGTTCATAAGGCGGTCATAGATATTGGCAAACTCACTGTAACCGCTCATTTTTCAAGCCTTTCAAAAGCCAGAGTGAAGCCCTCGTTAATTGAGCGGCTAACTCGGCTGATGGTGGCAGTGCTGGCACCTGTTTTCTCTATAATCTCATTATAAACCTTTTTCTTATTTAGCATCTTAGCAACCGCAAAACGCTGAGCAATAGCCTGAATTTCCTTAGGAGTACAGGCATCGCTGAAAAACTTATAGCATTCCTCCCTTGTTTTAAGGGTGAGAATAGCATCAAAAAGCAGGTCGTTAAAATCGTTCTTTTGCATAGTATTACCTCTCTTGGTTCTTTGGATATATTTTAACACATAAAAGTGCTAAAGTCAAAAACAAATATTACTTCTTGAATAAAGTATCGAAAAATGTTAAAATTTATTTAGGGTAGAGCGGATAATCCGAACCCGCCTCAAAGTGGCTTATTTCGGCGCTTTTTACCCAATCCATTCTTGTAAGGCGTCAGCCTTACTGCGCCTGTATTGAATAAAAATCACTCAAAATCTTCTCTCTTTGAGGTCGAAGATTTTAAAAAGAGCGGATTTTTGTTCAGACGAGGCGCAAAACGCAGTTAATCCTGGCGGATTAACGAGTATTTCAACAAAGTATGAGCGAAAATCCGCCTTTTCAAAACGGAGTTCGGATTATCCGCTCTACCCTAACGAGAGGTGTTTTGAATGAGAACGGTTAAAATTCTTCATTGTGCCGATATTCATATCGGTGCTTCAGAGAGTTTTTTAGGGGTTTTAAGGGAGAACAGACGCTATGAAACCCTTATAACCTTTGAAAGAATTATTGATATAGCGAAAGAGGAAAATGTTGAGCTTATTGCCATTGCAGGCGATTTGTTCGATTCAAACAATATTGAACAGCGTTTTATAGATGCAGTTATGAACAAAATCAGGGAAGCGGCTCCTATTAAGGTTGTTTTTGCCGCAGGAAATCACGACCCGTTAAATGCTCAGTCTCCCTTTTTAAAGGAAGAGCTGCCTCAAAACCTATATATATTAGGAACAAAGGATGAGGAGATAACCTTTGAGGAATTAAAGCTAAAGGTTTATGGACGTTCCTTTGAAAGTGCATTTTTAAAGGGCGAGGAAGCATTTTCCTTGCCAACCAATAATGATTACATTAACCTTTTAGTTCAGCATGGTGAACTAAAAAGCGATTTAAACTCTGAATATAACGCCATAACCCCGAAATTTGTTAAAAATTCGGGTATGGACTATATTGCTCTCGGCCATGTTCACAAAAGAAGTGATATAGGAAAAATTGATAACACCTATTTTGCATATTGCGGCTGCCCCGAGGGACAAGGCTTTGATGAACTGGAAGAAAAGGGAGTTTACATAGGTCAAATCGGCAAAGGCAAATGCGATTTGCAGTTTGTTTCGGTTTCCAAAAGACAGCATATTTTAGAAAAAATAGATATTTCCGAGATTTCGGGAGCGGTTGAGATTTCGGCTGAGATTATAAATGTTTTAAAGGGAAAATACGGCGAGGATTACTCTCAAAATCTTTATAAAATTGAGCTTATAGGCTCGGTTTCGGAAGAGGATGAGATAAACACCGAGGAAATTTTAAGCCGAATTTCAAATGAGCTTTATTTTGTTAAAATAAAAAACAAAACTGAAATTAAAATCGACCTTGAGGCTTTAAAAAATGAAGCTTCACTCAGAGGAATATTTGTTAAAAAAATGCTTGAAAGAACAGAAAATGCACCCGAGGATGAAAAGGAGCTTTATAGAAAGGCTTTAAAATTGGGGCTTAAAGCTTTTAATGCGGAGGTGAAATTCGATGAAGATTGATTCTCTTTATATTTCTGCCTTCGGCGGTATAAAAGATTTAAAGCTTGATTTTTCCGAAAAGCTTAATGTTATTTATGGAGATAATGAAAACGGAAAATCAACCGTTATGTCGTTTATTAAAATGATGTTTTACGGAAGCGAAAGAGGCTCAACCCAGATTTCCAAGAGCATCAGAAAAAAATCAACCCCATGGGACGGCTCCGTGATGGCGGGAAGCATCGATTTCACCCATTCGGGCAAGAAATACCGCATTGAAAGGGAGTTTAAAACCTCTAACTCAACCGATAGAGTAATACTTATCGATTTAGATTTAGGATCGAGACAGACCGTTCCTGCCGATATAGGAATTAAATTTTTCGGTTTATCTCCTGCGGCATTTGAAAGAAGTGTTTTCATCGGTCAGTTCGGTTTCCCCGAAAGCGATAATGAAGCCGAGGGCGAGCTTAATTCGAGACTTTCTAACATTGCCTTAACGGGTGAGGAAAGCGTTTCCTTTGAAACGGTTTACAAAAGGCTTGAAGCGGCAAGACTTTCCCTTATGTCCAAAAGCGGAAGAGCTGGGGAATATGATAAAAACATTAAGGCAATAGCCGAACTAAAGGCTCGAATTGAAAAAGCGGTGCTTGCAAATGCCGATTATTCTGCCAAGCTTAAAGAGGCTGAGGCAAAATCTTTAGAAATTGAGCTTTTAAAGAAAAACGCCAATTCCTTAAAGGAGCAAATCGGTGCAGAACAGGATATAAGAAATGCCGAAAAGCTGAGGCAGTTTTTATCTCTCTCAGAAGAGCTTGAGGATATGAACATATCGCTAAGTGATGGCTCTGTTTTAGATGAAATGTTCTTAAGAAAGGTCCAGTTTCAGCTTTCTAAAGCAGAAAATGCAAAAGCAAAGGCTGATTCTAAGCGGAATGAGGCAGAAAACTTCAAAAAAAGCATAGCGGCAGGGCTTAATCCCCCAAAAGATGCAACCGAAGAAAACGCAAAGCTGCTTGAAAAGGAAATCGGAGAGCTTGAAAATGAAAAACAAAAGCTTTCTCTTAAAAAAGCAGAGCTTAAAGAAAAAGCCGAGCAAAATTCTGCTTTAAAAGCGGCGAGCAAACCGTATGGCGTTCTCTTGATTTTAGGAGTTTTAGGTGCCGTTTCATCAGGATTGTTTGCTGTTCTTCTGAAATCTTTAATCCCAACAGGAATAATGGCTGTTTTATCGGTTATTTTCTTCATTCTTTTTGTAACATTTCTTTCTTCTGCAAAGAAAAACGCATTAAAAGAGGCCGAGCTTTTGGAAAATCTTCAAAAGGAAATGTTATCCCTTTCGGAATATGAAAAAACTATAAAGGACGGAATTTTTGCAAAAAAAGTTAGATTAGAGGCTATAAATACTGCCCTTAATTCCACCGCTGAGGTTATAAAAAAGCAAAGCGAAATGCTTGAGGATATAGAAAAGGAACTTGTTTTACTTACCGATGAAGAGGAAAAGGAAAAAGAGATTTTATTTAAGTTTTTCTCGAAAATAAGGGCGGTTAATTCTGTATCCGAAATAGAGAATACTATCCCTGAGCTTTCCGAAAAGGTGCAAAAGGCTAAGGAATTAAAGCAACAGATAAGATTTATTTCCTCAGACCTTGGAAATATAGAAAAAGATGAAGCTAAGGTGAAGCTTGAGGAAATCGAAAAGAGCCATCAGTCTCTTTCGGCAGATTTTGAAACGATAAAGGCGAAATATGAGCAGATAACCGCCGAAATAAATGAAAAAACCGCCGAAGCGGTTGCTATTGTTACGGCGGCAAAAACCGCACTTTCAAATGCTGAAAACCCCGAGGAATTAAGGGTAAAACTTAAGGAACTCGAAAAGAAGGCTGAAGAGCAAAAGGAATTTTGCGAGGTGGCAAGTATTGCGATGTCTGCCTTGGCCGATAGCTTTTCAGAGGCTAGAAGAAGTTATGGCTCGGTGCTTGAAAAGAAAGCAGGCGAAATTTTCTCAAAGCTTACAGGCGGCAAATACGAAAGTATGAATATATCGAAATCATTCGATATAAATGTTGCAGAAGCATCCAAATTCGGAAGCCGAGAAATCGGATACCTAAGCTCAGGCACAGCCGACCAAGCATATCTTAGTTTGCGTCTGGCTTTATCAGAGCTTATTTCAGAAAATGAAAAGCTTCCGCTTTTGCTTGACGATGCTTTAGCTCAATATGATGACGGCAGAATGAAAACCGCCCTTGAATTTTTGAGCGAATATGCAGAAAAATCACAGATTATAATTTTCACCTGTCATAACGCAATAAGCGAAACGGCTCAAAACACAGGGGCAAATAAAATAAGTCTTAAAAAATAAAAAAACATCACCCGAAACAGAAAATTGTTCTCTTTTTGGGTGATGTTTTATTTTTATTCCTCAGGCATATCCCAGTTGTGCCAAACTGCCTGAACGTCATCATTTTCTTCAAGCATATCGATGAGTTTTTCCATCTTTTTGATAGCCTCTTCGTCATCAATAGCAGTCATAGTTTGGGGAACATAAGCCACCTCTGCAGAAAGGAAGCTGTAACCCGCTTCTTCAAGGGCATCACGAACGGCACCTAAGTCGTTAGGAGCGGTTGCAATTTCGAAAACATCGCCGTCAAACTCAAAGTCCTCAGCACCTGCTTCCAAAGCGGCTTCCATAACGGTATCCTCATCAAGACCTTCGCCTTCAATCTGGATAATTCCCTTGCGGTCAAACATAAACATAACCGAACCCGACTGACCAAGATTTCCGCCGCATTTATCGAAGTAATGACGCATTTCGCCCGCAGTTCTGTTGCGGTTATCAGAAAGGGTTTCAACAACAACTGCAACACCCGAAGGACCGTATCCCTCATAGATTAACTCTTCATAGTTGTTTGCCTCGCCGTCTCCTGCGGCTTTCTTGATAATTCTTTCAATATTATCGTTTGGAACATTAGCGGCTTTTGCCTTTGCAATAGCGTCCTTAAGCTTGCTGTTTTCAGCAGGATTTGCACCGCCTGATTTTACAATCACCGCAATTTCTCTACCGATTTTTGTAAAGATTTTAGCCTTTGCGGCATCGGTTTTTTCTTTTTTACGCTTAATGTTGTTCCATTTAGAATGTCCTGACATAATTTTCTTCCTTTCAAGGTATCTTAGACAATATTATCATAGATTTTTGTTGAGTTCAAGTGCTTTTTGGCATATCGCTTCAATATCTGAAATTGAGGAAATTTCCCCGCAAAGTCGGCGAAGCGAAGCCGCACCCGAAAGCCCTTGCATATACCAAGCGGTATGCTTTCTTGTTTCTAAAATTCCAACTCGTTCACCCTTGTATTTTACCATAAGCTTTGCTTGTCTTAAAAGTATTTCAAAACGCTCTTCAAGGGTTGGCGGAGTGTAATTTTCGCCCTTTAAATAGGCGTTAATTTCGCTGAAAATAAAGGGATTTCCCTGAGCTGCACGACCAACCATAACAAAGTCGCAACCCGTTCTTTCGTACATAAATTCAGCTGTTTTTCCGTCCCTTATATCCCCGTTTGCAATAACGGGAATTTTAACCGATTTTTTAACCTTTTCTATTGTTTCAAAGTCTATTCCTGGGGCGTACATCTGCTTTTTTGTTCTGCCGTGAATTGTTATTGCAGAAGCTCCTGCTGCCTCGCATTTTTTGGCTAACTCAGGGGCATTTATACTGTCAAAATCCCATCCCGTTCTCATCTTAACTGTTACGGGAATATCGACCGCATTTACTATTTTTTCAACAATTTTTTGGGCTAAATCGGGAGATTTCATAAGGGCACTTCCGCCGCCGTGTCCCGACACCTTGGGAGCGGGACAACCCATATTTATATCGATAAAATCGGGGTTGAATTTTAGTGCCTCTTTTGCCGCTTCTGCCATAGTTTCGGGTTCTTTTCCAAAAAGCTGAGATGCAATAGGGCGTTCAGCATCGTTGCAGGAGAGGAGCATAAAGGATTTTTTATCCCCCAATGATACTCCCTTTGAGCTTGTAAGCTCGCCGACACAAAAAGCGGCGCCCTTTTCGATACATATTTCCCTCATCGCACGGTCGGCAACACCTGCCATAGGTGCGAGAGCGGCAAAACCTTTAATTTCTAAGTTTCCTATCTTCATATCTGCGATTATACTTTAAAACTATAAAAGTGTCAAATTTTTTTAAAAATTATATGTACATATTAGTATAAATATGTTATACTGTAAGAGATTATAGACTGGATTGGAGTTGATAGGGTGAAACTGCTGGCTATTGATGGCAACAGTATCATAAACCGTGCGTTTTACGGAATTAAATTGCTGACCACGAAGGACGGTATGTATACCAATGCGGTTTACGGTTTTATCAACATTTTAAATAAACTTCTTGAAAGCGAAAAGCCCGATGCGGTTGCAGTTGCTTTCGATTTAAAAGCACCCACCTTCCGCCATAAGATGTATTCGGAATACAAGGCGGGCAGAAAGGGGATGCCGCCCGAGCTTGCCTCGCAGATGCCTCTTTTGAAAGAATGGCTCGACCTTGCGGGCTTTAGCCGTATTGAATGCGAGGGCTTTGAGGCAGATGATATTTTGGGTACCCTTGCCGCTATATGCGAGCAAGAGGGGGATGAGTGTGTAATTTCAACGGGAGACAGGGATTCTCTGCAATTAGTTTCTGATAAAACAAGAGTGTTGCTTGCCGCAACCAAAATGGGCAAGGCAGAGATTATAAATTACACCAAGGAAGCATTACTCGAAAAGTACGGTCTATCCCCCGAGGAAATGATAGAGCTTAAGAGTATTATGGGAGACTCTTCGGATAATATCCCTGGCGTTATGGGAATAGGCGAAAAGGGAGCAACCGACCTTATAAGCCGTTTCCACTCTATCGACTATATTTACGAAAACATTGAAACTATTGATATCAAAGAGGGCGTAAGAGCAAAGCTTATTGCCGATAAGGAAAGGGCATACCTTAGCCGAGAGCTTGGAACGATTTGCAAAACCGCTCCCATAAATAAGAATCTTAACGAATATCTGATAAAGCCCCGAAAAGAAGAACTTGCAAGGTTTATGACAAGATTAGAGTTCTTCTCCCTTATGGAAAAGATGGGGATTTCTTCGGCTTCTGTTCAGACTGCTATTGATTTCGAAGAAGAGAAAAAAGAAATCGAGGTTTCTTCGTCGCCTCTTAAAGAGGGAAAGGCTGATATCTTAGGTTTTGCCGCCGTTTCGGGCGGAAAGGTTTATAAGCTTAATGAGGAAAGCTTAAAGGAAATTTTAGAAAACGAAAAAATCGAAAAAAGGGTTTATGACTATAAAAACCTTTATAAAGAATATTCTGAAATTAAAAATGTTTGTTTTGATGCACTTTTAGCGGGATATATCTGCAACCCTTCAGCTTCTTCTTATGCTGCTGACCGTTTGGCAATAGAATATTCTGCTAATATTCCCGAAATCAAGGGCGAATATGATGAGGAAATGAAAAACGCCTGCATCTTCTCAAGCACTTGCGATAGGTTGGAAGAAGAGCTTAAAAGAACAAAACAAACAGAGCTTTTTTATAATATTGAGCTTCCTTTAGCAAAGGTGCTCGGCAGTATGGAGCTCAAAGGCTTTTTGGTTGACGAAGAGGGGCTTGTTAAGCTCTCTGAGGAACTGGGAGAAAGAATAGAGGTTATTGAAAAAGAGATTTATTCTCTTGTTGGATATGAATTTAACCTTAATTCCCCGAAGCAGTTGGGTGTAGCATTATTTGAAAAGTTGGGACTTCCTGCGAAAAAGAAAACCAAAAGCGGTTACAGTACCAATGCCGAGGTTTTGGAAGAGTTGAAATATGCTCATCCTGCGGTTAGTCTGCTTTTAGAATACCGCCAGCTTGCAAAGCTTAAATCAACCTATGCTGATGGGCTGAGAGGTTGCATAGCTTCAGACGGCAGAATTCACACAACATTTAATCAAACCGAGGCGAGAACGGGCAGAATAAGCTCGCTCGAGCCCAATCTTCAGAATATCCCTGTAAGAACCGAAGAGGGAAAAAGACTCAGGGAATATTTTATTGCCGAAGAGGGCAAGGTGCTTTGCGATGCCGACTATTCGCAGATTGAGCTTCGTGTTCTTGCAAGTATGGCAAACGATAAAAATATGATAGATGCTTTTAAAACGGGAATTGATATTCATACCGCAACCGCCTCTCAGGTGTTTGATATTCCTATTGATATGGTAACTCCCGTTATGAGAAGCAGAGCAAAAGCGGTCAACTTCGGTATTGTTTACGGAATTGGGGCATTTTCGCTATCCAAGGATATCGGGGTTACAAGAAAAGAAGCCGATACCTATATCAAAAACTATCTTGCAAGATTTTCGGGCGTTGCTTCCTATATGGATAATACCATTAAAGAGGCAAAGCTTAACGGTTTTGTTTCAACCCTTTTCGGCAGAAGAAGATATCTGCCCGAGCTCAACAATTCTAATGGAATGTTAAGGGCATTCGGTGAAAGGGTTGCAAGAAACGCCCCCATTCAGGGAACTGCCGCCGATATTATAAAGCTTGCTATGATTAAGGTTTATGAAAGACTTGAAAAGGAATTGCCGACAGCCTCTTTAATTCTTCAGGTACACGATGAGCTGATAGTTGAATGCGAGGAAAAGGATGCCCATAAGGCTTGCGGTATTCTGGCAGAGGAAATGGAAAGTGCTGCAACTATGGCAGTAAGCCTTACGGCCGATGCTTCTTTCGGCAAAAACTGGTTAGAGGCTAAGGGATAATGGAAATACTTTTTGTTTGCACGGGGAACACCTGCCGCAGTCCTATGGCGGCGGCATACCTTAATTCAAAAAATATAAAGGGAATAAAGGCTTTCAGCCGAGGGTTAGCTTCTGACGGCTCGCCCGCTTCCGAAAACTCAGTTTTTGTTATGGCAGAAAAAGGAATAGATATTTCTTCCCATATCTCAAAACCGATTACGGCTTTTGATTTTAAGAGGGCAGATAAAATAGTTTGTCTGAGTGCCACCCATAAAAGAGTTCTTATGGAGTTTGCAGAGGAAGAAAAGCTTTGCGTTTTGGGAAACGGAATATCAGACCCATTTGGTGCTGATATTGATACCTATCGCCGCTGCCGAGATGAAATTTTTGCGGCGGTTGACGAAATGCTTGAAAAAATAGAAATATTTTCTTTAAGAGCGGAGCATATAGAAAAGATTGCCGATCTTGAAAAGATTTGCTTTTCAACTCCTTGGACAGCCGAAGGAATACTTGATTCCTTTAAAAGAGGAACAAAATTTCTGGTTGCCGAAAGGCTTGGCGAGGTGCTTGGTTATATCGGAATCAGTTGTATTCTCGATGAGGGGTATGTTACAAATATAGCCGTTTTCCCCGAATGGAGAAGAAAGGGCGTTGGAGCCGCACTTTTAAAGGCAACCTTTTCCTTAGCACTTGAAAATGGACTTAAATTTGTATCCCTTGAGGTTAGAGAAAGCAATAGCAGTGCTATTTCGCTTTATAAAAAATTCGGGTTTAAAACCGAGGGCAAGCGGAAAAACTTTTATGAAAATCCCAGAGAAGATGCCCTTATAATGACAAAAAGGTTTGAAGATAATGAAAATTCTCAGTATTGAAAGCTCGTGCGATGAAACTTCGGTTGCTATAGTTGAGGGAAGAGAGGTTCTTTCCAATGTTATATCAACCCAGATAGCAGAGCATAAGATTTATGGCGGTGTTGTTCCCGAGATTGCCTCGAGAAGACACACAGAGGCAATATCTGCCGTTTGCGATGAAGCCTTGAAACAGGCGGGGTTGGGATACGGTGATATAGATGCCGTTGCCGTTACCTTTGCTCCGGGGCTTATCGGTGCTTTGCTTGTTGGAGTTAACTTTGCAAAGGGCTTGGCTTTGTCAATAGGTGTTCCGCTTATTCCGGTTCACCATCTGCGTTCGCATATTGCGGCGAATTATATTGCCCACCCCGATTTAAAACCGCCTTTTTTATGTCTTTTGGTTTCGGGCGGGAATACTGTTATTGCAGAGGTTACTGACTATACGAAATTTAATATACTTGGCGGCACCCGGGACGATGCGGCGGGTGAATGCTTCGATAAAACCGCAAGGTGTATGGGGCTTGAGTATCCGGGCGGTGTAACCCTTGATAAAATTGCAACCAAGTCTGATTTTAAAAAATATCCGCTTCCCGTTCCAAAGGTGGATGGCGTTTATGATTTCAGCTTTTCGGGGCTTAAAACTGCAGTTATAAATCTTGTTCATAATGCGGCTCAGAAGTCCTTGGAAATAGATATCCCCGTTTTATCGGCAACCATAAGAGAAAGGGTTTGCGATATGCTTATCGACAAAACGTTAAAGGCTGCCGAAAATCTGGGCTATAAAAATATCGCTGTTGCGGGAGGGGTTTCCGCCAACAGCGAATTAAGAGCGAGACTTAAAGAGGAATGCGAAAAAAGAGGTTATTCTCTTTATTACCCTCCGCTTAAATATTGCGGAGATAATGCGGCAATGGTAGGAGCACAGGCGATTTTCGAATATGAGGATGGCAATATAGCCGATTCCTCACTCAATGCAACTGCAACACTTCCTATCGATTACAGATAATTTGCCGAAAGGGTGTTTATTTTGAAAAAACTTTTACTCATTGTTAATCCTTGCTCAGGAAGAGCCAAAATGCGAGGCGAGCTTTTAAGGGTTACCGAAATCTTTTCTAACGCTAATTATGAAGTTACCGTTTATCCAACAAAGGAAAGAGGAGACGCAACAAAAAGAGCCGCCTTGGTTTCTGAAAATGAATACGATATCATAGTTGTTTGCGGAGGAGACGGAACTCTTAACGAGGTTATAACAGGTCTTATGCAAACAAAGGTTAACTGCAAGCTTGGTTATATCCCCTCGGGAACCTTGAACGAATGGTCATCAGGACTTAATATTTCAAGAAGTATTCCTCAGGCGGCAAGGGATATTATAAATGGTAGAGAGATTTCTCTTGATATAGGAAAATTTTCCGATAAATATTTTTCCTATACTGCCTCTTTCGGTGCATTTACCTCAGCCTCTTATTCTGCACCTCAGGAGGTTAAGAATGTTTTAGGTCAGGCGGCATACTTCTTTGAGGGCATAAAGAGCCTCAATAGTATAAAGCCCGTTCACCTTAAATTTATCTGCGAGGAAAGAGAAATCGAGGGCGATTTCCTTTTTGGTGCGATTTCAAATTCTATGTCGGTTGGCGGCATAGTTAAGTTTGATGAATCAAAGGTTAAGCTCAACGATGGCTTATTTGAGGTTTTACTCATCAGAAAGCCTGATAACATTTTAAAGCTTCAGCCTTTAGTTGACGGAATTTTGCGTCAGGAATTAGATAGAGAGGGAATGGAATTTTTCCATACAAAAGAGATTACCGTCTTAGGCGGCAAGGAAGTTTCATGGACACTTGACGGCGAGTTTGCCGAAGGCGAGGAAACGGTTAAAATTTCAAACATCAATAATGCAATAAATCTTATTGTGCCGTAAATAAAGAAAACTAAGGAGAAGAAGTTATGTTTACAAGAGATATAGGTGTGGATTTAGGCACTGCAAATACTCTGGTTTGCCTCAAGGGAAAAGGAATTATTATGAGAGAGCCTTCGGTTGTGGCTTATGATATCAGAAACGATGCTGTCAGAGCCGTTGGAACAGAGGCTAAGGAAATGATAGGCAGAACCCCCGGCTCAATAGTTGCAGTCCGTCCCTTAAAGGATGGCGTTATCGCAGACTTCGATGTTACTGCAGCAATGCTTAAAAGATTTGTCCGTCAGGCTATGAAAGGCTCCTTCTTTTCAAGGGTGAGAATGGTAATCTGTGTTCCTGCAGGTGTTACCGAGGTTGAAAGCCGTGCGGTTTTCGATGCGGCAAAGCAGGCGGGAGCTTCGGATATCGACCTCGTTGAAGAGCCGATGGCAGCAGCGGTAGGTGCAGGTCTTCCGGTATGGGATGCGGCAGGCAGTATGGTTGTTGATATCGGAGGAGGAACAAGTGAGGTTGCGGTTATATCTCTTGGTGATATCGTAACGGCACAGTCCCTAAGAATTGCAGGCGATGACCTTGACGAAGCTATTATTAACTTCGTAAGAAGAAAGCATAACCTTTTGATAGGCGAGAGAACGGCCGAGCAGATTAAAATAGAAATAGGCTCTGCAAAGCCCTATGAAAATGAAACAAGCATTGAAATTAAAGGTCGAAATCAGGTTGACGGACTTCCTAAAAATGTAATTATCACCTCTGAGGAAGTAAGAGCTGCTATGGCAGACCCGATTTCCCAGATTATAGATACAATTCGTTTAACCCTCGAAAAAACACCCCCCGAGCTTGCGGCTGATATTATTGACAGGGGTATTACCATGACAGGCGGCGGAGCACTTCTTAGAGGTTTAGCCGAGCTTATTGCTGAGGAAACGGGAATGCCCGTAACCGTTGCGGCAAACCCGCTTGACTGCGTAGTACTCGGAACAGCCAAACGCTTAGAGGCTGACAGCGGTTTTGAAAACTATGTTTTCCGCCGTGGAAAGAGATTCAGATAAAATAAAATTTTCGGAGGATAAAAATGCGATTTTTCTTTCGCAGTAAGCAGTTCAAGATTATATTAGCTTCGGTTGCGGCAGTTATTGTTTTATCCATTGTTTGCGTTATAATCGGTGGAAGAATTTCCCCTCAGGCAGATATTATCGGAACAGTAACTGCACCATTCAGAGCTGCTTTTACCAATATATCTAATGCGGTTTCGGATTTCTTCGCAGTTTATAGCGAGGGAAACGATGCTTTGGTTAAAAATGCCGAGCTTGAAACCGAAATAAATGAGCTTCGCAGACAGATAGCAGATTATGATGAGATTTCGGCTGAAAACGAGTTCTATAAAAAGTATCTTGAAATAAAGGACGCCCATCCTGATTTTAAATTCAGTGCGGCAACCCTCATTTCAAGGGCTCATCAGGACCCATATAAAAGCTTTGTTATAAACAAGGGCTCGACTTCGGGCATATCCGAAAACGACCCTGTTATAACAGATGAGGGCTTGGTCGGTTACATATATGAGGTGGGACTTACAACCTCTAAGGTGGCAACCGTTTTAAGTCCCGATATAACCCTTGGAGCTCTTGGTAACAGAACAAGAGATTCGGGAATTGTTTCGGGAAGCCTCGCTCTTGCCGAGCTTGGACAAACCAAGTTTTATAATCTTTCCCGTTCCTGTAATATAGCGGTTGGCGATTATGTTGTAACCTCGGGTGAGGGAATTTTCCCTGAGGGACTGCTTATCGGAACGGTTAAAACTATTGGAAGCGATGAATATAACACCTCGATTTTTGCTGCGGTTGAGCCGTTTGCTAAGGTTGAGGATATAAGAGATGTTATGGTTATAACCGATTTTGAGGGCAAAGGCGGTCTTGTTCCCGGGGGCAAAAAGTGATGAGAAATTCAAAAAGACGCAGAATAATCATAACCGTTAACATTCTTTTGTTTGCGGCGGTTATTCTCTTTCAGATTTCGGATATTGCCGCTTTGAGAATAAGTACAGCCTCCCCGCTTTTGATTTTACCCTTGCTAACGGCGTTTTCTATATTTAATACTCCAACCAAAAGCGTTATAGCAGGGTTTATAGCAGGAGCCTCTTTGGATACCGTTTCGGCAAGGTTTGGTTTTAATACCCTTTGCTTAATGCTGATAGCTTTAGCGGTATGCCTTGCGGCAAACAACCTTTTTAACAAGAATATCCGTGCGGCAGTTGTGATATCGTTGCTTGCTTGCTGTCTTTATTTTATAAGCATCTGGGCGGCGTTTCATCTGTTCGGCTCAACTATTGAGGATAGCATCGGTTATCTTTTAAAGTTTGGCTTTCCCTCTGCTGTTTACAGTGCGGTATTCATTTTTCCCTTCTTTTATATTTATAGATATCTTGAAAATTTAAAAACTCAGTAATTTGGAGGATAATTTCTTGCCATTTAAGAAAAAAAGCCAGACTGAACTGACTGTTTTATCCCTCTTTCTTGTTGCTGTGATACTGCTTTTCACCGCAAGGGCATATTCCATTCAGGTTGCAAACGCCTCGGAATATACCGATAAAAGCGATGGTGCATCATCGGTGCTAACTTCGGTTTTAAAGGCACCGAGAGGTGAAATCCTTGACCGCTATGGAAGACAGGTTGCAATAAACAGAGACGGTTATAATATAGTCTTCAACAAGGCTTATGTTAAAGAAAATCTCAATGATGTTATCCTTACCCTTGTTAACCTTATGATAGAGCACGGTGCTCAGTGGAAGGACGAGCTTCCAATGAGCCTTACCGCTCCCTACGGTTTTAAAGAGGGGGAGGATACAGAAAAGTTAATAAAGAAATTAGAGCTTGCCCATTATGCCACGGCAGAAAACTGCTTCAAGGAAATGGTTGAAAGGTATGAACTTGAAAAATATTCCCCAGATGAACAAAGAAAGATTATGGGAATAAGGGTGAGTATGGAGCTTAATGATTTTTCTATATCATATCCTTTTACCTTTGCTGAGGATATTTCAACTGAGCTTATGCGAAAGGTTTCGGAGTCATCCTTTTTGCTCGATGGCGTAACGGTTGAGGTTGTACCCTTTAGAGAATACACCGACACCTCCTTGGCAGTTAACCTTATCGGCTCGGTAGGTCCCATATTCAAGGAAGAATGGGAGGAATATAAAGCCAAGGGCTATTCCTATAACGATAAGGTTGGAAAGAGCGGTATAGAGAAGTGGGGCGAGGAGTATCTCAGGGGAACAGACGGCGAGATAACCTACCGTTTGGATGCTAAAGGCAATATTATTTCCAAGGAAGTAACAAAGGAGCCGATAGCAGGCAAAACCATAATGCTGACCCTCGATAAAAATATGCAAAGAACTGCTCAGGATTCTCTTGAAACTGTTGTCAGAAAGCTTCAAAGCGAGGGCGGAGCCGCAAAGGGCGGTGCGGCAGTTGCCGTGAGAATTGATTCGGCAGATATTCTCTGTGCGGCGAATTATCCGACTTATGATTCGGCAACTATGGGTGAAATTTATAACCAGCTTTTGCAAGACCCTGCAAAACCGCTTACAAACAGAGCCTTTCAGGGCGTTTATCCGATAGGCTCAACCATAAAGCCGATAGTAGCGATGGCGGCGATGGAAAACAATCTTTATAATCAAGGCGAAACCATTCGTTGCGTTCAGAAATATGCTTATTTCGATGATTATCAGCCGAACTGTATGCACTTCCACGGTCAGATGGGACTCAAGGCTGCTTTGGCTAAGAGCTGCAACTATTTCTTCTTTGAACTTGGCCGAAGAGTCGGTGCGCTAACCCTTACCGAATATTTCAAGGACTTCGGTCTCGGTGTTAAAACAGGGGTTGAGGTTGATGATGCAAAGGGTATTCTTTTGGAGCCAAAGTCCAACGGCTTCGGCGGTGATACTCTGCAGATTTCGATTGGTCAGCTTAATGCGTTCACTCCCTTGCAGGTTGCTAATTACACCGCAACCTTGGCAAACGGCGGAACTCACTACAGGGCAAGCCTTATAAGTCAGGTTGTCTCTTACGATATGGCAGAAACCTATGAAAAGCGTGAGCCTGAGGTTATGAATAAAATCGAAATGACCGAAAAATACTTAGCCGCCGTTAAAGAGGGTATGCTTTCCGTTACTGAGGACGGTACAGGTCAGGCGGCACTTGGAACATATCCGATTAAGGTTGGCGGAAAAACGGGTACTTCTCAGGTAACAGGTCAGGTGGACCACAGTATATTCGTGGCATTTGCACCCTTTGATAAGCCTGAAATTGCGATTGCGGTTGTTCTCGAAAATGGAAACTCGGGCTTCTCGGCGGGTACTGTTGTCAGAGAAATTATGGACGCTTATTTCTTTACAGAGAGTAATTCCCCAACCGAAGATTTACCCTTTGTTGTACTTGATTAGAAAATTGACAAAAAATAGACTATGTGATAAAATAGCAAAATAAAAAGAGAGGTAGAGAAAATGGGAGTTTGTCTTGCGGTTACCTCGGGCAAAGGGGGAGTCGGCAAATCTTCTCTTTCCATAGGTCTTGCATTCGCTTTTTGTGCTAAAGCTCAAAGAGTTTTGCTTGTTGATATGGATGAGGGACTTCGCTGTCTTGACTTGATGCTTGGGGTTGATAAGCAAACGGTGTTCGATTTATCTGATGCTCTGAATTCCGAGCGGATAGAGGATTCGATTTACCCCTGTGAAAACTGTTCGGGGCTTTATCTTATGCCCGCACCCTCAAAGGTGGGAGCGGTTGATGAGGAAAGGTTTTCCGAGTTTTCAAAAAGGATTGCTTCAATGTTTGATACGGTTATTTTCGATTTCCCCGCAGGAATTGATATACCGCTTTATAAGGCACTTCCAAAGGATACCTTCTTTTTAACAATAGCAGTTCCCGACCCCGTTTCTATAAGAGATGCGGCGGCGGTTGGAAATGAACTCTTAGCCGAGGGAATTGCCTCAAGGCTTATTATAAACAGATTTGTTTATAAGCAGAGCCGAAAGTTCAAATTGCGAAATCTTGATGAGATTATTGATTCTGCGGCATTAAGGCTTATCGGAATTGTTCCCGAAAGCGAGGAAATAACCTTGCTTTCCTTAACTCATTCTCTTCGCAAAAAAGGAAAAGCTATGGCGGCACTCTCACGTATTGCCGGCAGAATAGAAGGCGAGCAGATATTGCTGCCCAAGCTCAAAAAGATATGAAAGGAAAATTATTATGACAATTGCTTTAATCGCTCACGATGCCAAAAAGGAGCTTATGGTGCAGTTTTGCATTGCTTACTGCGGAATACTCAGTAAATATCACCTCGTTGCAACAGGTACAACAGGCAAAACCGTTGCCGAGGCTACAGGGCTTGATATAGTTAGATTTTTAGGCGGCTCTCAGGGCGGCTCTCAGCAAATCGCTTCAAGAATCGGTTGTGATGAAATCGACCTTTTACTTATGTTCAGAGACCCGCTCAACCCCAAACCCTCTGAGCCTGATGAAAGGGCACTTTTACGCCTTTGCGATGTTCATAATATCCCCGTTGCAACTAATATTGCAACGGCAGAAATGCTGATTCACGGTCTCGAAAGAGGCGACCTTGATTGGCGTGAAATAGTTAAGAACGATAAATAAAAACGGAGTTATATTATGTCAGAAATCAACCGTGCCATAAAAGGCACTAACGATATATTGCCCGAGGAAATCCATAATTGGCAGTTTGTTGAGGGCAAAATGCTCGAAACCGCAAGACTTTTCGGTTTCGAAGAAATCCGTGTGCCCGTTTTCGAGCATACAGAAGTATTTAAGCGTAGCGTTGGAGATACAACCGATGTTGTTCAAAAGGAAATGTATACCTTTGATGATAAGGGCGGCCGTTCAATAACACTTCGTCCCGAGCTTACAGCCGGAGTTATAAGAAGTGCCATTGAAAAGGGACTTGTTGCAGGTGCTCTTCCGGTTAAGGTTTGCTATATCGGCGGATGCTATCGCTATGAAAAGCCTCAGGCAGGAAGACTCAGGGAGTTCCATCAGTTCGGCGTTGAATGTATCGGAGCTGCCGCTCCCGCTGCTGATGCTGAGGTTATCGCTCTTGCCCGTCAGGTGTTGACAACGGTTGGAATAAAGAACATTTCTTTAGAAATCAATTCCATCGGCTGTCCCGAATGCAGAAAGGCTTATCATAAGGCACTTAAGGAATATTTCGGTGCTAATATTGATGAGCTTTGCGGCACCTGTAAGGATAGACTTGACCGCAACCCCATGAGGATACTCGACTGTAAATCTCCCGTATGCTCTGCTATCGCAGAGAAAGCTCCTGTTGTGCTTGACTTTTTGTGCGATGAATGCAAAGAGCATTTCGAGGGCGTTAAGGCACACCTTGAGGCTCAGGGAATAGAGTATAAGGTTAACCCCCACATTGTCAGAGGACTTGATTATTATACAAGAACTGTTTTTGAGTTCGTATCGGGTGATATCGGTGCTCAGGCAACTGTTTGCGGCGGCGGAAGATATGATGGACTCATTTCTCAGATGGGCGGACCTAAGGTCCCCTCTTTAGGCTTTGGAATGGGCATTGAAAGACTTATGCTCGTTCTCAAAAATCAGCAAATCGAACTTCCCGAGGCTCCCAAAACCCAGCTTTATATTGCCTCACTTGGCAAAAAGGCGGCTTTAAAGGCAAGCGAGCTGTCGGCTCTTCTGAGGGAAGAGGGCTATAGCGTTGAAACCGATATTTCGGAGAGAGGCTTAAAGGCTCAGATGAAGTTTGCAAATAAAATCGGTGCTAAGTTCCTTATAGTTCTCGGCGATGATGAAATCGAGAAGGGCAAGGCTAAGCTTAAGGATATGGCTGAGGGAACAGAAACCGAAATTAAGCTTGATGAAATAGTTGATGAGTTTGGCGAGGCTATAAGAATTCAGATTTTTAAAAATATCGCCGAAATAATATAAAAAGGGGCTTTATAATGCTGCTCGATAAAATGGATGGTTTGAAGCGTACCGGATATTGCGGTACTCTTAGCAGAAAAGATGAAGGCAAAACTGTAACTGTTTGCGGATGGGTTCAACGCCAGAGAGATTTGGGAGGACTTATCTTTATCGATTTAAGGGACAGAACGGGTATTGTTCAGTTAGCCTTTGATGATAATACCGAAAGAGAAATTTTCGAAAAGGCTTCTTCTATTCGAAGCGAATATGTTTTGATGGCAGAGGGTAAGGTTAGAATACGCTCCTCTATCAATAAAGATATACCAACAGGCGAGGTTGAAATTGAGGTAAATTGCCTTAAGGTTTTGGGTGAAAGCGAAACTCCGCCCTTTGAAATTCTTGAAAACTCCAATGCAAATGAGGAGTTGAGGCTAAGATACCGCTATCTTGATTTGCGCCGCCCTGATATCCAGAAGAATATTCTTCTTCGGCATAAGATTACCAAGGTTACAAGGGACTATTTCGATGAAAACGGCTTCGTTGAAATCGAAACCCCAACCCTTATAAAGTCAACCCCCGAGGGAGCAAGGGACTATCTTGTTCCATCTCGTATTCATAAGGGCAGCTTTTTTGCTCTTCCTCAGTCCCCTCAGCTTTATAAGCAGCTTCTTATGCTTTCGGGATTCGACCGCTATATGCAAATTGCCCGTTGCTATAGGGA
>JAZSEU010000072.1:0-42024 GCA_045531855.1 Acutalibacteraceae bacterium | reverse complement strand
CTTTCTGATATGGGCTCATCGGTTGTTACGATGATAGGCTTTAAATTAGCCAATAAGCCTGCAGACAGCGACCACCCCTTTGGTCATGGCAGAATGGAATATATCTCGGCTTTTATAGTTGCCGTTTTAATATTACTTGTTGGTTTCGAGCTTTTTAAAAGCTCCTTTGAAGCATTTGTTAATAATACTGCAACACCCAAATATTCCACTACAGCTATAATTATTCTCGCCGTTTCAGTTTTGGTTAAGGTTTGGCTTTTCTTCTTCAACAAAAAAATAGGTAAGAAAATTTCTTCTGAGGCTTTAATCGCAACCGCAAAGGATTCACTTAATGATGCCGTTACAACTATGGTTATCTTGGTTTCGGTTTTTGTTTCAAGGCTCACAGTTCCTCCCTTTAACCTTGATGCCGTTATGGGTATCGGTGTTGCCGTATTCATTCTTTATTCGGGAATTATGTCTGCAAAGGAAACCCTTAACAGTATTTTAGGCACACCTCCCGAAAAGGAAGTTATCAAGGAGATTGAGGATACCATCCTTTCCTTTAAGGAATTTATCGGTATTCATGACCTGATAATTCATAACTATGGTCCCGGTCGTCAGTTTGCCTCGGTTCATGTTGAGGTGCCTCATAACTCTGATATAGTTAGATGCCATGAGCAAATTGACCTTTGCGAAAAGATTATAAACGAAAAGCTCGGCATTTTACTTGTTATACATATGGACCCCATTGATACAGACGATGACACAGTTAATAACGCCAAGTTTAAAATGACTGAGGTTTTAAAGGGTATTGATTCTTCCCTTTCTCTTCACGACTTCAGAATGACTCCCTCAGGCGAAAAACAAACAAACCTTATTTTTGATGTTGTTGTTCCCTCTGATTTGAAATTATCACACAAGGAACTGAGAAAGAAAATTGAAGATGGTGCCGTTGGTGTTGATAAAACTTTCAAATGCGTCATAACATTCGACAATGATTTTACAGGACATTAAAAAACCGCTCTTTCGAGCGGTTTTTTAATGTTTTATTCTGTTATTAAGTTCCTCGTAAATTTCCTTTGTTGCTTCTTTCGTATCAGCATTTATTACCAGAACTCTATCTTTAGTTTTAATTGCAACAACAGAATTCTCAGCATTGTAAACCAAAACAGTATAATCGCCTAATTCCGTATTTTTAAACTCGCCAAGGCTGAGTCTTGCACTGTTAAAACCGTTCGTTTTCATACCAACAGAAAAATCTTCCTTAAATTCGATATCTTCGATATCTTTGTAATTTACCTCGAGCGTTTGCCAATAGGTTGAATCTACAATTAAGGATTCCTCATTAAACTGAGGCTTGATACTTCCCGTAAACATTATAATTATAATACCGATTATAATTATCGTTAACACTATAGTAGAGCCAATACCGATTTTTTTATATTTAGCCCTATCATATATAGGGTTTACGGTTGCAGTTCCCTCTTTGAGTTGTTTCTTATGATAAAAATATGAATATATAACGGGAAGTACTACCATAGGAACAATTAAAACGATAACGGAAATCAAAGCGTATTCAATTGTTAAAAAAGCAGTTAATAACATAATAAATCCGCCTATAAACCACACCTTTCCTGCAAAACGGTGGGTTTTGTTCCAGTTTTCCTCATTTTCAAAGGTCCATTTAATTTTAATACCAAGGGTGAAATTTTGTTTGCATTTCGGCAAATAGTTACCAATGATAATAAACATAGAGCCCAAAAGAAGAGAAACGATTAAGGCAGGGTTGATTTCTTTTCCAAGTGCTATAAGATATACTATTCCGTTAACAACACAGGAAATAATAGGTATTATCCAGTAAATTATACCGAGTGCTTTTTTATTTTGGTTTTGATTATTAGCGTCCTTCATAGTGAAAAAAATACAAATCCAAAATATACCCAATAAAATAAGGGGTAAACCAAAAACTGCAAAAGCTTTTGAAGCAAATCCATCTGCAGAGCCACTTGCCGAAAAATGAGTTGCCATATTATCGGGCAGTTTTTCCCAGAGAACAACCCCTGCCAGTATCGGCAAAAGTGTTATAATTGAAGCTATTATAAGATTTAATCTATTCTTTTTAAACATTATCGTTATCTCCTTTCAAATCAGCTATAAAAAGCATCGCTTCTTCTAAAACCGAGGTGTGTATTTCATAAAATATAAACTTCCCTTCCCTTGTATCCCTGATTAAATCGGCATCCTTTAGCACCGAAAGATGACGGGATATAGATGCACCCGTAACAGAAAACTTATCAGAAATTTCTCCCGCCGATAAGCTTCCCTTTTTGAGCATATTTAAAATATCTCTTCTAATCGGGTCGGCAAGAGCTTTAAGAGTTTTTTGAAGTGCCATATTTTCATTCCTTTCATTTAACATTTAACCTAATTGTTAAATGTATTATATCATACAACCTTTCCCGTGTCAATAGAAAAAATAAAAAAGATGCCGAAGCATCTTTTTTAAAGTTCGATAGTTATATTTTTGTTTACTATATTATAAGGGCGATATGTAACTCCTGCTGTATCAAACATCTTCTTAGCAGCTAATGTGCTATCGGTTGTAGCGTATTTATCGCTCATATAAACAACCTCGGAAATTCCTGCCTGAATGATAGCCTTAGCACATTCATTACAGGGGAAAAGAGTTGTATAAACTGTGCAGCCCCTTACATTACCGCCCGCACTATTCAAAATAGCGTTAAGCTCCGCATGGCATACAAATAGATACTTAGAATCTAAAGGATTTCCCTCTCTATCCCAAGGGAACTCATCATCACTGCAGCATTTAGGCATTCCGTTATACCCCATAGAAATAATTCTTTTATCTGCATTAACAATGCAAGCTCCAACCTGAGTTGATGGGTCCTTACTTCGCATTGCCGAAAGGGATGCAACACCCATAAAATATTCATCCCAGCTCAAATAATCTTCTCTTTTCATTTTTTCCACCTCTTTATGTATACTATAATGCTTTTTGACCGATTTTGCAATCATTATTTTTAATGAGTAAAACTGTTGCAATTATCATAATTATAGGGAAAATCGCCGCAACTGAAAAACCAAAGTTAAGCCCTAATCTATCAGCAATAATTCCTATAATCCAAGGACCTGCACTGCAACCCGTATCTCCGCACAAGGCAAACACACCGTACATAACCGAGCCACCCCTCCTAAAGTCCTTAGCACCCTCGGATAAAACGCCAGGCCAGAAAAGGCTTACGGAAAATCCGCAAGCGGCACAAGCTATAAGCGAAACAGCGGGGATTTTGCAAAAGGCAACGGTTAAATAGCAGATAAAGCATAAAAGGCTCATAACTATAACTGTTTTCCTGAAATCAACCTTTTTAGAAATCCAACCGTATAACACTCTTCCCGTTCCCATAAACAGAGCAAAAGCACATGGACCCGCAAGGTCCCCTATAACCTTGGAAACGCCCAAGGCCTGCTGAGCAAAGAGAGATGCCCATTCTGCCATTGCAATTTCGCAAGCCCCTCCGCAGAACATCATAACCATATAAATTATAAACCTTTTTGAAGAGGCAAGACTTTTAAATGAATCACCCTTTTCTTCACCCTTAGGCTCAATTACAGGCACCTTAAAAAAGCTAAAGGTGTTTAAAAAGGGTATCACCGCCCAAATCAGCGGGATATTAGCCCAACCCTTATAGCCGAAAACCGTAACCAAAAGGGTTGTAACAATAATTGTGAAAGCCTGTCCCCAACAATAAAAGGAATGCAAAAACGCCATATTACCCGATTTGTTTTTGGTTGGAAGCATCTCAATTATGGGGCTTATAATAACCTCCATCATACCGCTACCAATCGCATAAATTATAATCGAAATAATTATTGCTAGATATGTATTACTCATTATTCGGGGCAAAATTCCCATCGAAACAAGTCCCAACGCCGCCGTTGCCTGACTAAGTGCCGCACTTTTTCTGTAACCAAAAAGTGCCACTATCTTAGGTGCAGAAAAATCAACAGCTATTTGAGACACAAAGTTAAAAATAATAAGTCTTGCTAATCTTTCATAACCAAGTCCGTAAACATCCTGAAGAGCTATAAAAAGAATTGGTAAAAAGTTATTTATAACCGCTTGTACTACATATCCAACATAACAAGCAAGCTTTGTCCCTAAAAATTTAGATTTCATCACATTAACCCCTTGATAATGTCAATAATCTCTGAAGGTTTATTCACTATATAACGGGCACCGTTTGAAAGAAGCTCCTCTTTTGTTCTAAAGCCCCAGAGCACTCCTATACCGATGCAATCGGCATTAACTGCCGCCTTAGCGTCCATTCCCGAATCACCGATTAAAACGCATTCCTGAGGCTTTACTCCAAGCTCATTCATAAGTGCTAAGGTAAGCTTCGGGTCGGGCTTTGTTGGGTAGCCATCTTTTTTGCCGTAAACCAAATCAAAAGTATCAGGGAAAAGCTTATTAACAACCTCCAAGGTCATATTATGTGCCTTATTGGAAATAACAGCCGTTTTGAGCCCCATACTTTTAAGTTCCTCCAAAAGCTCATAAATACCGCTATAAGCCTTGGTTTTATCGGTGAAATGCTCCTTATAAAACCCAAGAAAAACACTTAAAACCTCGGTTATTCTTTCCTTATTTCTTTCATTCTCGGGTAAAACCCTTTCAATAAGCTTAGGCATTCCATCCCCAACAAAATATTTAAATTTCTCGGTTTCATATTGTTTAAAACCAAACTTATTCAAAGCATAGTTGGTGCTATCAGCTAAGTCCTCAAGAGAGTTAACCAATGTTCCATCCAAATCAAATAAAACTGCCTTTATCATTTTAACACATCCATATACAAAAATCCCCTGAGCAAAAGCTCAGGGTTATTTGTAAAATTTAAGCTTATTAGATAGCTCTGGTTACCTTGCCGGAACGTAAGCAACGGGTGCAAACATTGATACGGCGGGGCGAACCGTTAACGATTGCCTTTACCTTCTTAACATTGGGTTTCCAGGTTCTGTTAGAACGTCTGTGTGAGTGAGAAACCTTTATTCCGAAAGCAATTTCTTTATTGCAGATATCACATTTAGCCATGGTCTGCACCTCCTTCTGAATAACGGTTGAATTATATCAACCACAATAGCAAGAACTATAATATCATATTATACGTCAAAAATCAAGCATTTTTTTAAATTTTTAATGTTCGCTTCTTCCGGGACGCTCCATAAGGTCTAACAAGGCTTGTTTAACGCCCTTTCCCTCATATAAAACGGCATAGCATTCACTGATAATCGGAAGCTCAATACCATATTTCAATGAAAGCCCGTGAGCCATTTCAGTGGCGAAATATCCCTCAACTGTTCCAACCTCTTCTAAGGCTTGTTCAACCGAAACACCTTTTCCCAACTTTTGACCGAATCGGTTGTTACGGCTATGCTCAGACATACAGGTAACTATAAGGTCTCCAATACCGGTAAGACCAGAAAAGGTATATTCCTTAGCACCCATACAAACGCCAAGCCTTGCCATCTCTGCCATACCTCTTGTAATAAGAGCTGCCCTTGTGTTATCGCCAAGACCTAAACCACCGCAAATTCCAGAAGCGATAGCGATAATATTCTTAAGAGCTCCGCCAAGCTCTGCACCGATAATATCGCCTGAAGTATAAATCTTGAGATTCTGACTTCTCATTATTCCCTGAACCGCCTGAGCCGCCGCTAAGGAACGGGAAGCGGCAACAATAGAGGTTGGAATTTTTCTTGCAACCTCCTCTGCGTGCGAGGGACCTGTTAAAGCTACTATCGGACTTTCGGGAAGCTCTTCGGCTATAACCTCAGAAAGTCTTTTAAGACTTCCCTTTTCAAAGCCTTTAGAAACATTAACAACAATGCCGAAATCCTTATAATCTTTAAGCTTACTTGCAACCTCTCGAACAGCGGTTGAAGGAACAGCGATAATTGTTATTGTATCCCCCTCAACAACCGATAAATCAGAGGTTATATCGATATCTTCGGGAATGAAAATACCTTTGAGGAGCTTTTCATTGGTTCTTTTTGTCTTTAACATCTGAACTTCATTCTCAAACGGGGACCATAGAGTTACCTTGCAGCCATTGTTATGAGCACAAAGTGCCAAAGCCATACCCCAACCGCCTGAGCCTAAAACACTAACCTTAACCAAGCTTATTTCCTCCTACCGATTTTATTTTCCGTTCCCGAAATAAGTCTCTTTATATTTTCAATATGCTTTGAGAAAACGATAATTCCCATAACAATGGTTAGTATCGCCTGAGGCCATATTGAAGCATCGCTATCATAAAAAACAATCGATAAAACAACAACCACAACAGTTGCCAATAAAGAGCTTAAGGATACCATCCTTGAAACAAGCAGAACAAGAGCGAAAACTACGAGACCTAAAACAATAGCTATCGGGCAACAAACGGCAAAAATACCAACACTTGTTGCAACGCCCTTTCCGCCCTTAAACTGATAGAATATCGGGAAAACATGACCGAGCATACAGGCAAGACCACAGATAAAAGCTCCATATACCGAAAGAGCCCATTCACTGCCATCTGTGATATAAATATAATCGAAAATCGCTTTGCCGAGATAACAAGCAACAAATCCCTTTAATGCATCGCAAATAAAGGTTAATGCCCCCGGTAAAAAGCCTGCAGTTCTCATAACATTAGTTGTTCCTGCATTTCCGCTGCCTAATTCTCTAACATCCTTTTTCATAAAGGCATTACTGAATATAACAGCAAAATTTATACTTCCTAAAAGATATGCGGCAATAACCGTGATAATAGCAGTTATAATCATTACTTGTCTCCTCTTTCTCTTATAACAAAGCGAACAGGAGTACCCTCCAGTCCAAAGGTGGAGCGTATCTGATTTTCAAGATAACGCTGATATGAAAAATGGAAAAGCTCTGCCTTGTTGCAGAAGCAAACAAATGTGGGCGGTTTTGTTGAGGCCTGAGTCATATAGTAAATCTTAAGCCTCTTACCCTTATCTGTTGGCGGTTGAACACGTGCAGTAGCATCGGCTAAAACATCGTTAAGCATACCAGTTGAAATTCGCATCGTGTTCTGCTCATTAACATATTTAATAAGCTCAAAAAGGCGGTCAACCCTCTGCCCTGTTTTTGCCGAAATAAAGATAATCGGAGCATAGGGCATAAAAGAAAAGTCGTTCATAAGCTTTTTGCGGAAGTTGTCCATAGTGCTGCCATCCTTTTCAACAGCATCCCATTTATTAACCGCAATAATGCAAGCTCTTCCCTCTTCCAAAGCCAAACCTGCAACCTTGGAATCCTGCTCGGTAAAGCCATCAACAGCATCTATCATTATAACGCAAACATCCGAGCGTTCGATTGCCATTTTAGCTCTTAATACACTGTACTTTTCAATCTTATCCTCAACCTTGGATTTTCTTCTAAGTCCCGCAGTATCAATAAAGTTATATTTAACGCCGTTTTTCTCAATTTTTGTATCAATAGCATCTCTTGTTGTTCCTGCAATATTAGAAACTATTGAACGCTCTTCCCCTGCTATCTGATTTATAAGGGACGATTTACCCGCATTAGGCTTTCCAATAACGGCAACATTTATTATATCTTCCTCTGTATCCTCAAATTCCTCAGGAGCTATATGGGAAATAACCTCATCAAGCAAATCGCCTGTTCCGTGGCCGTGAACAGAGGATACGGCTATTGGGTCGCCAAGTCCTAAATTATAAAACTCATAAAATTCAGCGGGAGTATCGCCGATTTTATCGCATTTATTAACGCATAAAACTACTGGTTTTCCGCTTCTTCTTAGCATTGCCGAAACATCCTCATCAGCAGCTGTTACGCCCGTTTTTATATCGGTAACAAAAATAATAACAGAAGCTGTATCAATAGCAAGCTGAGCTTGAGCACGCATAGAAGAAAGAATGATATCATCGGTTTTAGGCTCAATACCGCCCGTATCCACGAGCATAAGTTTTCTTCCGAGCCATTCAGCATCACCATAAATACGGTCTCTGGTAACACCGGGGGTATCATCAACAATAGAAAGCCTTTTGCCGATTATCTTATTAAAAAGCGTTGATTTTCCAACATTCGGTCTACCAACAACCGCAACAATAGGTTTTGCCATTATGCCTCATCCTTTCCAAGAATTTTATCAATTAGTTCATATCCATCATTATTAACGGGGGTTATTTTAATGTTAAGCTTTTTGGATAATTCTTCAAGTGTTATACTATCTAAAAACATATCCCCCGCGTCCCTTAGCATAACCGAGGGAATGAGCAGTTCTTCGCCTAATTCTTTACCGCTTAACTGCTTTAGAATATCAGTTGCAGTAACCAAGCCTGCAACGGTTATTTCTCCGCCGAAAAACTCATTTTTGATAGCATAAACTTTACATTCTAAATTATCCCATTTTTTTATGCACTTGTCAACTATATCCTCTATAAAAGGCTTTGCAGCTTCACCCGTTGCTATACTGATTTTACGCTTTCTTACAGGATTATATTCAGTATCCTCTAAAGCCGAATTTACCTCATCAAGCATCAAAGGAACAAGACCAACACCGTTTTCAAGCTGCAAGAAATCCTCATAAAAAGAGGCATCGGGTAATTCTTTCTCAGCCAGAATATAAAATTCATCTGCCGCAAAAACTCGGCGTTTTCCGTTTTCTTTAAGACATTTTTCTGAGAACTTATCAATAATATCGATAACTTCAGTTGCCGTTTGCTTGTTAAAAGGAACTAACTTTTCAAGTCCCTCTCTGTGCCCGCTTAGTCCGACAGGAACCGCCGCAATACACTCGGCATTCTTAAGAGCAGTTAAATCTTCAAGTGTTTTAATAAGCTCTTTTCCATCGTTATAACCCGGGCATAAAACCATCTGGCAGTTAATCTTAATTCCCGCCTCATCAAAACGCTTAATTAGTGGCAAAACAGCCCCTGCATTCTTGTTTTTCATCATCTTAACCCTAAGCTCTGGGTTAGTGGTGTGAACAGAGATATTTATAGGGCTTATATGCATCTTTATAATACGCTCAACTTCGTGTTCGGTGATATTCGTAAGTGTTATATAATTGCCGAACAAAAAAGAAAGGCGTGAATCATCATCCTTGAAATAAAGGGTTTCACGAAGTCCCTTTGGCAACTGGTCGATAAAACAGAAAATGCACTTATTCTTGCAATGATGCTGTTTATCCATTAAATAGGTTTCAAATTCAAGGCCTATTTCATCATATTCTTTTTTCTTAATCTTAAAGGTTTTCTGTTTGCCTTTTGCATTTATAACCTCAAGCTTTAACCTTGAGTTGTTCTGATAAAAACGGTAATCCAAAACATCCATAATCTCATTTCCATCGATAGAAACGAGGGTATCATTTGCCTTTATCCCCGCTTTATAAGCACTACTTCCCTTTGAAACTGACTTAATTATAACAGACACTTGAATTTTCACCTCTCATACTAAAAAATAAGAGGAGGATTGCTCCTCCTCGGTTGCTGTTGAAAGCAATTATTCGCCAACCTTTACAACCTCATGGCCGTTATACTGACCGCAGGCAGGGCAAAGTCTATGGGGGCGCTTATATTCGCCGCAGTTTGAGCATCTAACCAAAGTCGGAGCGCTCAGCTTCCATACATTGTTTCTTCTCTTATCTCTTCTTGCTTTAGAAGTTTTTCTCTTCGGTACTGCCATTTCGGCACCTCCTTAAACATTGTTATTCTTCATTTAATAAAGCGGCAAGTGCTGAAAGCCTCGGGTCAATTTCCTTTTTAGGACAACCGCATTCGCCTTCATTAAGGTTTTTGCCGCACTTAGAGCAGATACCCTTGCAATCTTCCTTACATAAATGCTTCATAGGAAGATTAACAACGACCTCTGAATATATAAGCTCCTCCAAGTCGAGCTTCATATCAGGGATAACAAGTATCGTATCACTTTCTTCGCTTTCGGTTCTAACGGCGAGTGATTTATCAAGCTTCACAGAATGCTCACGCAAAGCTTCACTGCCGCAGCGGTCGCACGGGGCATCATACTCATAGCTAATAGATGCCTCTAACCTTACAAGACTTGCTTTGTTGGAAACGGTACCCTTTAGAACAACAGGCTTTTTGAGCGGATAATAACCCATATATTCTAAATCACTCATATCCAACGAATACTCAAGCGGTAAAGAAGAATTATCATTGACAAAAATCTTTTTTAAATCAATAATCATACTTCCACCTCTATCGTTATAACAAATATTATATCCATTCCCTATCTTTTTGTCAAGGGTTTTATTGATTAAAAAGCAGAAATTTCCATCAAAAAATCAAACAGAGCAGCAGAAAAATTCTGCTGCCCTATAATTTTTATAATTAGATAACTCTAACCTTAATAACGCCCTCGATTTCAGCGATTTCATTTGCAACTGCATCGGTATCAGCAACACCGATATCAAGCATTGTGTAAGCATAGTCGCCACGGGATTTGTTGAGAAGATTTTCAATGTTAACATTGTCATCTGCAACTATCTTTGTAATAGCGGTAAGCATATTCGGGATATTCTTATGAATAACGCAAATTCTGTGTTCACCGCTTCTGGGCATAGTAATCTCAGGAAGGTTAACCGAGTTTACGATATTACCGTTCTCGATATAATCCATAAGCTCTTTTGCAGCCATAACAGCACAGTTATCCTCAGATTCAGGGGTTGAAGCACCAAGGTGCGGAATAGCAATAACACCATCAACACCGATAATATCATCAGATGGGAAATCGGTTACATAGCTTGCTACCTTGCCCGACTCTAAAGCAGCCTTCAAAGCATCGTTATCAACAAGACCGCCACGGGCAAAGTTGAGAATTCTAACGCCGTTCTTCATCTTTGCAATAGTTTCAGCATTGATGAGGTTTTTAGTGTTATTGGTAAGCGGAACATGAAGAGAAATATAATCGCATTTCTCGAATATCTCGTTTATATCATCAATATGAACTGCATTGTGTGTTAAGTTCCAAGCAGATTTAACCGAAAGATAGGGGTCGTAACCGAAAACCTTCATTCCAAGGTGGTTAGCGGCATTCGCAACCATAACACCGATAGCACCAAGACCCACAATACCAACAGTTTTACCCTTTATTTCAGGACCAACAAAGGCACCCTTGCCCTTTTCAACCATCTTGCCAACTTCATCGCCGTTGCCCTTTAAGGTTTTAGCCCATTCAATACCAGAGATTACTCTACGGGAAGAAATTAGCATACCTGCAATTACAAGCTCTTTAACAGCGTTTGCATTAGCACCAGGAGTATTGAAAACAACAATACCGTTTTCCGAGCAACGCTCAATCGGGATGTTGTTTGTGCCCGCACCTGCACGTGCAATAGCCTTTAAGCTTGCGGGGAATTCGGTATCATGAAGAGCCGCAGAGCGAACTATCGCACCGTCTGCATTCTCAACCTCATCACCGATAGTATATTTATCATCAAAAACGGTAAGACCTGTTTTTGAAATCTTGTTATAGGTTTTAATCTTAAACATTATGCGTTTTCCTCCTCGAATTTCTTCATAAATTCAACCAGCTTTTCAACGCCCTCAATAGGCATAGCGTTATAGATAGAAGCTCTCATACCGCCAACAGAACGGTGTCCCTTAAGGTTAACAAAACCAGCCTTCTTAGACTCAGCAACAAACTTAGCATCAAGCTCTTCGCTTCCTGTTACAAATGGAACATTCATTAAAGAACGGTCCTCAGGAACAACTGTGCCCTTAAAGAGCTTTGAATTATCAAGGAAATCATAAAGGATTTTAGCCTTTTTCTCGTTAATTTCCTTCATCTTCTCAAGTCCGCCCATCTTCTTAATCCATTTAAAAGTAAGACCTGCAACATAGATAGTATAGCAAGGCGGAGTATTGAACATTGAGCCGTTTTCGCTATGGGTATCATACTTAAGCATTGTAGGGGTAATATCCATAGCATTGCCGATTAAATCCTTGCGGATAATAACAATAGTAACACCTGCAGGAGCAACGTTCTTCTGAGCACCTGCATAAAGCATACCGAATTTAGAAACATCAATCGGCTCTGATAAAATGCAAGAAGAAATATCTGCAATAAGCGGAACGTCTCCTGTTTCAGGTAAAGTGTTATACTTTGTTCCGTAGATAGTGTTATTCATACAAATATGAACATAGTCTGCATCCTTATCGAAATCAGCAGCAGTTGTCTTAGGAATATAGCTGAAGGTCTTATCCTTAGAAGAAGCAACCTCACGGGCAGCTCCGTAACGGGCAGCCTCTTTATAAGCCTTGTTAGCCCACTGACCTGTTATAATGTAATCAGCCTTGCCGTTCTTGGTCATAAGATTAAGGGGAATCATAGCAAACTGTGTTGAAGCACCGCCCTGTAAGAAAAGAACTTCGTAATTTTCAGGGATATTCATAATCTCTCTGAGATTAGCCTCTGCCTCATCAAAAATTGCCTGATATTCTTTTGAACGGTGGGACATCTCCATAACAGATTGACCGCTCTCACCATATTCGAGCATCTCTGCGGCTGCAGTTTTTAAAACCTCCTCAGGTAACATAGAAGGACCTGCACTAAAATTATATACTCTTGCCATAATAAAAACCTCCAAAGTTTTTCTTTCTTTATCAATGTATCCTATTATATATAAATAATATGCCAATGTCAATAGATTTGTTAAGAATTTATCAAACTTTTTTCGATTTTTTGAAAATTCCCCGAAATCTTTGTTATTTTTTTAACAATATAAGCTAAAAAAGAAGAAGAGTTCCCTCTTCTTCCGTTTTATTTACAGAAATTTTCTATATAATTGTTAAGTGCAGCATCAATAACCTCAACCGCCGCTTTTCTATCACTTGTTTCGCCTGTAATAGTTTCTTTATGCTCAAGTTCCTTATAAACTCTGAAGAAATGCTTCATTTCATCAAAAATATGCTGGGGCAATTCTGAAATATCCTTATATTTATTATATGTGGGGTCAGCAAACGGAATCGCAATAATCTTTTCATCCATTCTGCCGCCGTCAAGCATAGAAATATAACCTATAGGATAACAACGCACCAAGGTTAATGGTTCAAGCTCCTCAGAGCAAAGGATTAAAACATCGAGCGGGTCGTTATCATCGCCAAAAGTACGGGGAATAAAACCGTAATTAGCAGGATAATGGGTTGATGTATATAAAACTCTGTCAAGAATTATAAGGCCTGTTTCCTTATCAAGCTCATATTTCTTTTTACTTCCCTTTGAAATCTCAACAACCGCAATAAAATCCTCCGGGGTTATTCTTTTTGGGTCAATATCATGCCATATATTCATATAAAAACTCCTTTAGGGTAAATATAAGATAAAACAACCGGAAGGGGTTGCCTTCCGGTTTAAAGTTTTATTATTTTGCCATTGCAGCAACTTCAGCAGCGAAGTCGTCAACTCTCTTTTCAAGACCTTCACCCTTCTCGAAACGAACGAAGGACTTAATCTTAATATCAGCGCCAAGCTCTTTAGCAGTCTTCTCAACATACTTGCCAACAGTAAGGTCGCCATCCATAACGAAAGCCTGCTCAACAAGGCAGTTTTCCTTATAGTATTTGCCGATTTTACCATCAACAATCTTAGCAAGAACCATCTCAGGCTTGTTAGCCATTTTGGGGTCTTCCTTCATCTGAGCGATGAGGATAGCCTTTTCTTTCTCGAGAACCTCTGCAGGAACAGAAGCCTCATCAAGATAAGAGGGGTTCATAGCTGCAATCTGCATTGCAATGTTTTTACCCATAGCAACGAAATCTGCATTATCATCAGCAAGCTCGGTTTCAAAGTTAACCATAACGCCGATTTTACCGCCAGCGTGAACATAGGTAACAACCTTACCCTCAACACGCTCGAAACGGCGGATTTTAATATTCTCACGAATAGCAAGGAAAAGCTCCTGAACCTTTTCTTCAACGGTCTGACCGTCCTTCTCGCACTTGAGAAGAGCATCAAGGTCTGCAGGATTCTGCTCTGCAACGATTTCAGCTACCTCAGCAGCTAAAGCCTTGAAGCCATCACCATTAGCAACGAAGTCGGTCTCGCTGTTAAGTTCAACAACAACGCCAACGCCATCCTTAGCATAAGCACAAACTGTACCCTCAGCTGCGATACGGCTTGCTTTCTTAGCCTGAGAAGCAAGACCTTTTTCTCTTAAATAATCTGCAGCTGCATCCATATCACCGTTAGTCTCAACGAGAGCCTTTTTGCAGTCCATCATACCGCAACCGGTTTTTTCTCTTAAAGCCTGAACGTCTTTAGCAGTAAAAGCCATTAGTAATTCCTCCGAATAAATTATTCTGCGTCTTCTGCAGTTTCAGCCACTTCTTCAGCAGCCTCTTCAATAGCGGCCGTTCCCATTTCAGTACCCTGTCTGCCCTCGATAACAGCGGCAGCCATAGTTTCAGCAATGAGCTTTACAGCACGGATAGCATCGTCATTACCGGGGATAACTGCATCGATTTCATCGGGATCGCAGTTGGTGTCAACGATAGCAACAATCGGGATGCCGAGTTTCTTAGCCTCAGCAACAGCAATTCTCTCTTTTCTTGGGTCAACAATGAAGAGAGCGCTGGGGATTTTCTTCATTTCCTGAATACCGCCTAAGAACTTCTCGAGCTTTTCAATCTCAAGGTTGAGCTTGATAACTTCCTTCTTGGGAAGAAGCTCGAAAGTACCGTCATCACGCATATTGCGAAGCTGATTTAAGCGAGCAATTCTGGTTTTAATAGTTGTGAAGTTTGTGAGCATACCGCCAAGCCAACGAGCGTTAACATAGGGCATACCGCAATGCTCAGCCTCTTCCTTAACGGAATCCTGAGCCTGTTTCTTGGTACCTACGAAAAGGATATCTCCGCCTTCAGCTGCAATGTCGCGAACGAACATATAAGCATCGTTAAGCTTTTTAACGGTCTTCTGAAGGTCGATAATGTAAATACCGTTTCTTTCTGTGAAAATGTACTCAGCCATTTTCGGGTTCCAACGTCTTGTCTGATGTCCAAAATGAACACCTGCTTCAAGAAGCTGTTTCATTGATACTACTGCCATTTCTTTTTCCTCCTGAGGTTTTTCCTCCATCCCGCTGTTGTTCAAGGAAATCAGCCCGTATCATAAGCCAACACCTGCCTGAAAATAAGCGGAATGTGTGTTTTATATTTGCTATTTTTCCAATAGCCAAAAAATTATACCACAACTCTTTTCCATTTGCAAGCATTTTTTAAAATAATTTACTAACTTACTGCTCCACTTGAATTTTTAAATAATTTGTGTTATCATATATTTAAAGATTAAAAAACGGAGGTGCGGACTTTGCATTTACAAGAATCAGGCGAGATGTATCTTGAGAGTATTTTTGTTCTTTCTAAACTTAAAGGCAAGGTACGCTCTTTGGATGTTGCGGAATATATGAATTTTTCAAAACCAAGTGTTTCAAGGGCAGTTGGTCTTCTCAAAAAAGGTGGCTTCCTTACCGCCGATAAGGACGGCTTTTTAGAGCTCACCGAATTAGGTCAAGAACTCGCTCAAAAAATATATGACCGCCATACAATTATTACTAAATACCTCATTTCTATCGGAGTAGATGAAGAAACCGCCGCTCAGGATGCTTGCAAGATGGAGCATCACATAAGCGAAGAAACCTTTAACGCCTTTAAAAATCGGATAAAATAAAGCCCTCGGAAAAACCGAGGGTTTTAAATTTATATATAAGGTATAAAGAAGTTCTGCGTTCCCCTTAATTTTAACTTCCATGCCTGAAGAACGAATATGCCGTCTCTTTTTTAACAGGAACATAATTGCAAGTTAAATGTGAACAATTTGTAAAAGGTCAGGGAAAGTCAAAGAAAATTTGCAAAAAGTATTGACATTTGGAAAAAGATGCATATAATAATACTTGTTAGCACTCGGCACTTGTGAGTGCTAAAAACGAAAAGAGGTGGAAGATATGGAGCTTACGCCGAGAAAACAAGCTGTTTTAAAGGCTATTGTTAAGGCGTATATCGAAACAGGCGAGCCAATCGGCTCAAAGAATTTAACCGCCCTTATTGATAATGCCCCCTCTTCCGCAACCCTTAGAAACGAAATGAGTGAGCTATGCGAGCTTGGTTTTCTTCATCAGCCGCATACCTCGGCAGGAAGAATTCCAACAAGCAGCGGTTATAGGTTATATGTTAATTCACTTATGAATAAACCTCCGTTATCAAAGGAGACTGAAGCCTTAATCGATAATGAGTTTTCAGAAATTCATTCAGAACCCGAAAGCATACCCGCCGCCGCCGCTCAGATTTTATCTCGTATTACAGGTCTTCCCGCCATATCCTGTCTTATGACCGAGAGACCTGCAAGAATAAAAAGAATCGAGCTTTTGCCAATAGGTAGATTTTCGGTGATGCTGCTTATTATCACTGATGACGGAAGAACAAGAAACCGCATATTCCGCCAAGGAAAAAATTTTACCAAGCAAATAGAAAACGAGTTTTATGATATTGTTTCAAGAAAGATCAAAGGAAAACCGATAAGCGAACTTACAAAGCCCTATATTCAAGGTGTTATAGCCGAGGCGGGCTTCTCTTCCCTTGAACTTATGCCTTTACTTTCTGCCGTTTTTGAAACAGCACTTGAAATCGAGGAAACCGATTTAACTCTTCAGGGAGAAAACACCTTATATAATATCTTCGGAAGCGAAGAGAAAATTGCAAAGGTTATGTCCCTTATCAAAAGACGAGACCCGATTATCTCAATTCTTGAAAATATTGAGGAAAATGTTGGAGCGGTTTTCGGTGCTGATACCGAGTATAACGAGCTTCAAAAAGATACGATTATCGCCGCTAAATTCAGCGGAGGAGATAAATATAAGGGTTATATCGGAATTATAGGTCCTAACAGAATATCCTATGATAAGATAATGCCCGGAATTGAATATACTGCGCAAAAGTTAACCAAAATCATAACCGAAGCGCAAAAGGATATGGAGGATTGATTTCGTGTCAGAGGAAAATAAGAAGACAGAAACGAAAGAAAAAAAGAAATCTAAGGCACAGGTAGAAATCGAAAATTTAAAAGCAGAGCTTGAAAGCAAAAACGATTTATTGCTCAGAACTGCGGCAGAATTTGATAACTTCAAAAAACGCACCGAAAGAGAACGCCTTTCTGTTGCAGAATTTGCAAAAGCCAATGTTATCAAAGAGCTTTTACCTATTCTCGATAATATTGACCGTGCCGCCCTCTCCGAAAAGGACACACCTGAATATATAAAAGGTATTGAAATGATTGTTAAACAATTTGAGTCCTTAGGTGAACACCTTGGAATTGAAGAGGTTGCAAAGGTTGGCGATTGCTTCGACCCGAATTTCCACGATGCTGTTATGCATATTGAGGATGAAACTCTCGGTGAAAATGTTATTGCAGAAGTTCTTCAAAAGGGCTTCAAAATCGGGGATACTGTTATCAGACCCGCAATGGTTAAAGTTGCTAATTAAAAACTAATTTATAAATTTTTGGAGGAAAACAAAATGGGAAAAATTATTGGTATTGACTTAGGTACAACTAACTCCTGCGTTGCAGTTATGGAAGGCGGCGAGCCAGTTGTTATCGCTAACGCTGAGGGAGCAAGAACAACTCCTTCTGTTGTTGCATTTTCTAAGACAGGAGAAAGAATGGTAGGTCAGGTTGCTAAGCGTCAGGCTATCACCAACCCTGAAAGAACTATCAGCTCTATCAAAAGAGAAATGGGAACTGATTATACAGTTTCTATTGATGATAAGAAATTTACCCCTCAGGAAATTTCTGCTATTATCTTGCAGAAGTTAAAGGCAGATGCCGAGGCTTATCTCGGAACAACTGTTACAGAGGCTGTTATCACCGTTCCTGCTTACTTTACTGATGCTCAGCGTCAGGCAACCAAGGATGCAGGTAAAATTGCAGGTCTCGAGGTTAAGAGAATTATCAACGAGCCTACTGCTGCCGCTTTAGCTTACAGTATTGACAAAGAGGATGACCAGAAGGTTATGGTTTATGACCTCGGCGGCGGTACATTCGATGTATCCATTATTGAAATGGGCGATGGCGTTCAGGAAGTACTCGCCACTGCAGGTAACAACCGTTTAGGCGGTGATGACTTTGATAAGAGAGTTATGGACTATATCGTTGCAACCTTCAAGGCTGAACAAGGCATTGACCTTTCGGGTGATAAAATGGCTATGCAGCGTGTTAAAGAGGCTGCTGAAAAGGCAAAAATCGACCTTTCAGGTATGACTACTGCCGACATCAATCTCCCCTTTATTACTGCTGATTCAACAGGTCCTAAGCACTTTGAGACCACACTTACCCGTGCAAAGTTCAACGAGCTTACTGCAGACTTAGTTGATGCTACAATGGCTCCTGTTCGTCAGGCACTTGCCGATTCAGGTCTTAACAAGAACGAAATCAACAAGGTTCTTATGGTTGGCGGTTCTTCCCGTATCCCTGCTGTTCAGGAGGCTGTAAAAGCATTTATGGGAACTGAGCCCTTCAAGGGAATCAACCCCGATGAGTGTGTTGCTTTAGGTGCATCCTTACAGGCAGGTGTTCTCGGCGGCGATGTTAAGGGACTTCTCCTCCTTGACGTTACTCCACTTTCTCTCGGAATTGAAACTATGGGTGGTGTTTCAACAAAGGTTATTGATAGAAACACAACTATCCCCGCTAAGAAGAGCCAGATTTTCTCAACCGCTGCTGACGGTCAGACCTCTGTTGAGGTACACGTTTTACAGGGCGAAAGAGAATTTGCAAGAGATAATAAAACTCTTGGTGTATTCCATCTTGACGGAATCGCTCCTGCTCCCCGTGGAATCCCCCAGATTGAAGTAACCTTTGATATCGATGCTAACGGTATCGTTCATGTTTCTGCTAAGGACTTAGGCACAGGCAAAGAAAACAATATCACTATCACTTCTAACACAAATATGTCCAAAGAGGATATTGATAAGGCTGTTAAAGAAGCTGAGGAATATGCAGCTGAGGATAAAAAACGCCGTGAGGCTGTTGATATCCGCAACAATGCTGACCAGATGATTTATCAGACCGAGAAAACCTTAACCGAGCTTGGCGATAAGTTAGCAGAGGATGAAAAGAGCAAGATTGAAACCGCTAAAGAAGCTCTTAAAGAGGCTCTCAAGGGCGAGGATATCGAGGCTATCAAGGCTAAACAGGATGACTTGCAGAAAGAGTTGTTCGCAGTTAGCGAAAAGCTTTATAAGGCTGCTAACCCTCAGGGTGATGCTCCTCAGGGCGAAGCTCCCAACGCAGACCCCAATGTTTATGAGGCTGACTACACAGACGTTGACGACAACAACAAATAATTCCCTGTGGTAATTATTTGTTAGTGAAAAATGAAACATTATATACAAGTTTTGGCGAGCCTTAACACAATAATTCTTCATTTTTCAATATTCAATATTCATTAGAGCGGAAGTTTTCTTCCGCTCTACATAGGAGAATTTGCTTTGGCTGATAATAAAAGAGATTATTACGAAGTCCTCGGGGTTGATAAATCAGTTTCTGAGGATGAGTTAAAAAAAGCATATAGAAAAGCGGCTAAAAAATATCACCCTGATTTAAATCCGGGTGATGAAGTGGCTGAAAAGAAGTTCAAAGAAGTAAACGAAGCCTATGAAGTTTTATCCGATAGTGAAAAACGTGCCCGTTACGACCAATTTGGTCATGCGGGGGTTGACCCCAACTTTGGTGCGGGTTCAGGCTTTGGCGGTGCAGGCTTTGATGGTTTTGGCGACTTTGGTGATTTAGGCGATATTTTCAGTTCCTTCTTCGGCGGCGGTTTTGGCGGTAGCTCAAGGCGTAACCCCAACGCTCCAAGAAGAGGAAACGATACTGCCGCAACAGTTAACCTCTCATTTGAAGAGGCTGCAAAAGGCTGCAAGAAAACCGTTAAGGTTACTAAAATTGAAAACTGTAAAGAGTGTGGCGGCAGCGGTGCTGAAAAAGGCTCAAGCCCTAAAACCTGTCCCGTTTGCCACGGCTCAGGTCAGGTTTCTGCCGCTCAGCGTACTCCTTTCGGTGTTATCCAGACACAGAAGGTCTGCGACCACTGTCATGGTAGCGGTAAAATAATTGACAAGCCTTGCAGAACATGTGCCGGAAAAGGCAGAATAAGACATACCGTTGAGCAGTCGGTTGATATCCCCGCAGGTATTGATGACGGTCAGGTTATAAACCTTAGAGGCGGCGGTGATGCAGGAGTTAACGGCGGTCCTTCAGGAGACCTTAGAATTAACGTTAATGTTCGCCCTCATCCCATTTTCGAAAGAGATGGCTACGATGTTCACTGCGAAATACCCATAACCTTTACTCAAGCCGCTTTGGGTGATGAAATAACAGTTCCAACACTTGACGGAAAGGTTAAGTTCACAATTCACGAAGGCACTCAGCCAGGCGATGAATTCAAGCTCAGAGGCAAGGGTATCCAAAGACTTAATTACAGCGGAAAAGGCGACCAATATGTTAAAATAACGGTTGAAGTTCCAAAGGATTTATCAAAATCTCAAAAAGAAAAGCTTAAAGAATTTGATAAAGCAACCGATGATAAAAACTATAAGAAAAGAAAAAGCTTTATGGATAAAGTCAAAGACTTTTTTGATTAAAAAAACCATCTGCTTCTGCAGATGGTTTTAATTTTATAAAAATTCTCTGATATCTATTGCTAATTTTTCTTCAAGATTTATAAGGCGTTTGGTTATATCCTTTGAAACCTCATCCGCCGCTTCATACTGATTAAGGTATTTATTAAGAGATTTAACTCCCATATTGCAGCCATCAGTAATAAGGTCGGCAATAGTTTTGTCCGATTCGTTCATTGTCAGCATAACATTGGTTTTAACCCAACTCATACCCTTTGCAATAGGATTAGGGTTTTTGCCCTCGTCCTCATATTTTTGAAGCAACTCTTTAATTTCAATCTGGAGCTTATCGTGTTCATTTTTACAGTCTTTCAAAAGTCTTTCAAAATCCTTTGAATGAACATACTCCAAAACCTCATTTATTGAGGAAACGCCCATCTTTATTCCCGCATCGCATTCACGAAGCAGTTTTATGGTATCTTGTTCTATCATAGCGAATTTCCTTTCCCTTTTTAAAACAAGTATACCCTTTTTCTGTGTATTTATTTAATATCCGAAATAATTTTTAGCGTTATAGTAGCAAATATCCTGAGCTATTTTCTTGAGCATTTCCAAATCTCTCGGATATTCACCCTCTTCAACCCATTTTCCTAATAGGTTGCAAAGAATTCTTCTGAAATACTCGTGTCTTGTGTATGAAACAAAGCTTCGGCTATCGGTTAACATTCCAACAAAGCGAGAAAGCATTCCAAGGTTTGCAAGAGCCTTCATCTGACCCTCCATACCATCTCTCTGGTCGTTAAACCACCAACCTGAGCCGAACTGAATTTTGCCCTTTATTCCTCCGCCTTGGAAGTTTCCAAGCATTGTTCCCAAGACATAGTTGTCCTTCGGATTAAGGGTATAAAGAATAGTTTTTGGAAGCATATTTTTCTTATCGAGAGAATCTAAGATTTTAGAAAGTCCCTCTGCAATTTGGAAATCATTAATTGAGTCAAAGCCTGTATCTGCACCTAATTTTTCAAACATTCTGCTATTATTGTTTCTAAGTGCACCGATATGTAACTGCCATACCCAACCACGCTTTGCATATTCTTCACCAAGGAAAACAAGCTTTTCGATAATCTCATCGTCCATCTTATCAATAGCATGGTCTGAAAGACGGCAACCGTTCTCATGGAAATAATCCATACACTCGGTTATATCATCACCTAAATTATCAAGGTCAGGGCGGAAAGCAGGAATCACCTTAACATCAAAATCTTTTAATTGCTTATGATATTCAAGGGTATCGTGAGGAGCATCTGTTGTGCAGATAACCTCAACATTTGATTTTCTGATAAGGCCTTGTACTCTATATTCATCTTTTTCGAGTAAAGCATTAACCCTATCCCAGATATCCTTAGCAGTCTTTGGCGAAAGCTCTTCCTCAATACCAAAATATCTTTTAAGCTCAAGATGGGTCCAATGATAAATAGGGTTGCCGATAAGATAAGGCATAGTCTCGGCAAATTTAAGCCATTTATCAAAATCATCCTTATCGCCTGTTATGTATTCCTCATCAACACCGTTGGTTCTCATCTGACGCCATTTATAATGGTCGCCACCCAAAAAGAGCTCATAAGCGTTTTTAAACTTATGGTTTTCAGCTATCATTTTAGGGCTGATATGACAATGGTAATCTATAATCGGCAAATCTTTAACCGCCGCATAAATTTCCTTTGCGGTTTCGTTTTTAAGCATAAAGTTTTCGTTTATAAAGCTCATAAAAATTCCCCTTAAAGTTTTTTATTTCAGTATATCATACCGAAAAGATAAGTCAATAGAATTTCGTTTCCAAAATCAGCAATTTTTTGTCTTTTTAAACCTTGGCAACCAATAGTCCTTTCCATAGGTTATGGCCTCAGCCAATATGCAAACAGGAATAGCCGCAAAAGCATCCAGAATGGAATGCTGTTTTATAAATGCAGTTGAAAGACAAATAAGAATAGCAAATACGACTATAAATGCTTTAAACCATTTGCTAATTTCCTTTTCCTTAACCCAGACAGATGCAATTCCTATTGAATATGCAACATGAAGCGAGGGACAGACATTAGTGTTGGTATCAACAGTATATAAAAGACCGACTATATCGGTAAAAAAGTTATCCCTTTCAAATTCCGTTGGCCTTAAGTCCTGCATATTCGGGAATAGAATATAAATCACCATTGCCGTAACCTGAGTTACGATTATAAAAATCTGGAGTCTTTTAAAGCTATCAATATTAAAAACCGCAAAGTAACCCAAGGACAAAACTATCAGCAAATACCACAGCACATAAGGAACAACAAAAAATTCGCAAAAAGGAATTATATCATCAAGTCGGCTATGAACAACATAGCATTTTTCAACTTCAATAAATCTCTCGGTTAAAAAATACAAAGCAAAATATCCAACCCAGCCGAAAAGAAGCTTTAAATGGGAAAACTCAGGTGAATTTATGTTGGTTAGCCTGAACTTTCTGTAATCAACCTCTGCCTTTCTCATAATTCCCTCCTGTTTTTAGGATAATCTTTTTTACTTATATTTCTATAAGGCACAACGGTATGCTCGGGCAAAGCCTCCGCCATATTAGTGATTTCTGCCATTAAATAATCGCAGATTCTTTTTCTTTCTTCCTCTGAATTATTAGAAGCCACATATTTGATAGGCTTTCCAAAATACGCACTTTTAAGTTTTGGGGCAATATACATAGGAACAAAATCAAGTTCCTCCCCTGTTTTCTTATAATAAAGCTTTGCTATATCAATAAACCTGTCTTCAAACTCGTAAACTATGTGATTATGTTTAACATCATGCTCAGGAAATATAACAACATTGTTAGCATTACTAAGCTTCTTCACTGTTTCCTTAAAGGTTTTAACTATTCGCTTATCTCTATAAACCGCGATAGTTCTGGCGTTGTTAAAAATCAGAACTGCAAGCGGGGTTATTATGTAAGCGAGCAGTTTATAGAAAGGTCTCAAAGCCTTTGGCTTTTGCGACCAAAAATCTTTATAAGCATATTTGGGAACACTTTTAAACTCCATCATCTGCCCCGCACACCAGGTATAAAAATTATCAGGCAGATAAATTTCACAGATAATAGGACCGTTCATCTGGGTATGATTAGCAACAATTACCGAAGCATTTTGAGGCAGATTTTCTTTTCCGTAAATCTTGGTTTTAGGATAAAAAACCTTAACAAACCATCTGCAGACCCTGAAAAGACGGTAGAAAAAACCTTTCATAAATCAATAAGACCTTCTTTAAGTGAGATATTTAAATTATAATATTTATTAGCAAATTTTTCAATATTCCAAAAGGCATTTTAAAAATTTGTTTACAAAAAAGACCGACAAAATTCATTTGTCAGTCCTTTTAATATCATATCTGATTATTGCAAAATAAAAGCCCTTTTCTTGTTTTCAGCTGATAGCTGAGAACAAAAACCGCAACTCTCAATACCCTAGTTTTTACCCAATCATTCCCAAGCAGGAATGTAAATACGCTAGGTATTAAGCAAAGTTCCGTCCATATCAAAAATTATACTAATAATTTTCTTATTTTTCACCATATTCAGCAATATAAGGTAAATTCCTGTAATACTCGGCACAGTCAAGACCGTAACCGATTACAAAAAAATCGGGAATAGTGAAGAGCGACCAATCAGCCTCGAACTCAACTATTCTTCTCGAGGGCTTATCAAGTAAGGTTACAACACTCAATGATAAAGGCTTTCTTGCCTTTAAAAGCTGATATATATCATTTAAGGTTCTGCCCGTATCAATAATATCCTCAACAATAACAACATGATATTCGCTGATATCTTTATCAAGGTCCATCGTAATCTTTACAACACCCGAAGAATTAGTTCCCTCATAGTAGCTCTTAGCACACATAAAGCCTATTTCGCAGGGAACAGAAACGGCTCGGCATAAATCTGCCATAAAAACGAATGCACCCTTTAAAACGCTAACAAGTAAAATCGGTCTTCCATCATAAAGTTTATCAATCTCTTTGCCAACCTTTTTAATGGCATCTTGGATTTCCTCTTCTGAGATGATAACCCTTTTAATCTTTTTCTCAAAAACTTCTTTTTTAAATAACTCGTGCATTTTCTTATCTCCTGTTAATTTTAAAAATAACCACAGTTAACAACGGAATAATTATTAACTGCAATATAATCCCTAAAAGTGAATCTATGAAACCGCCGATTAAAAACATTTTGAAGGTGAAATTGTTAGCAGATAGCAATAATGCCTTAACAATTCCCCAAACAACTCTGCCCGAAAGCATGGCAGTTACAAGGGATACATAGATACCCAATATATTTTTCTTGGGCACTAAAGAAAACATAATTCCTATAACAAAACCATAGGTTGCAAGCTCTGCCGCCATCCATATAGCATTAGGAAACATTGGCGGCATAGAAAAAATCATAGACCTTATAAAAGGCAACATTAAGCCAACTGCTAACCCGTATTGCCAACCGCAAATAAGACCGCAAAGCATAACGGGTATATGCATTGGAAGAAGGGTATCACCTATTTCCTTAATCTGCATTGTGAGCATCGGCAAAACGAGTCCTATGCAAAGAAACACTGCCGCAAGGGTTAATTTTTTAGTTTTAATCTTCATTTTTTTCAAATTCCTTAGACACAGACACAAGCAGTTCTCTGATTTTAAGGTGCTGAGGGCAAGCCTCTTCGCATTTTCCGCATTTTACACAGTCGCTCGCTTTACCGCCGTTCTGGGTATGTATTCCATAATAGTAATCTGCATTCCAGCTTTTAAAAACAACCTTATCGTTCATACAGGCGAACAAATCAGGAATTGCGATATTCATCGGACATTCAGAAATACAATATTTACAAGCAGTACAAGGTATTAAATCCTGACTACGGAAAATCTCACAAACTTTTTCGAGTGCTTTATATTCCTTATCCTCCAATGGCTTGAAATCTGCCATATAGCTGATATTATCACGCACCATATCAATATTTCCCATACCCGAAAGCACCATAAAAACGCCCTCAAAGCTTGCAGCATATCTTATTGCATAGCTTGCGTTTGAACCGCCGCCAAGATCATCTAAAACCTTTTGTGCCTCTTTTGGCAAGTTAACAAGACTTCCGCCCTTAACAGGCTCCATAACAATAATCGGCTTATTAAACTTTCGGCAAACCTCATAAACCTTTCTACCCTCAATTGCAGAATCATCATAATCAAGGTAATTAAACTGAATCTGAACAACCTCAACCTCGGGGTATTCAGTTAAAATTTGCTCAAGCACCTCAGCTTTATCATGGAAAGAAATTCCAAGATGCTTAATCTTGCCCTCTTTTAAAAGCTCTGCCGCCGTTTCATAAGCACGGCACTTTTTAAATTTTTCAAATAGCTTTTTATCCTGAGCATGCATAAGATAAATATCAAAATATTCTACTCCGCACGTCTCAAGCTGATTTTCAAAAAGCGGACGGATATCCTCCTCACAGTTAAAATAAGGAGCGGTTAATTTATCAACAAGGATATAGCTTTCCCTCGGATACCTTGAGGTAAGGCACTCTCTTAAAGCTCCTTCACTTTTTTCTTCCATATAACCCTTAGCGGTATCAAAATAATTAAAACCCGCCTCCATAAAGGTATCTATCATTTCGCAAAGCTGAGCATTATCAATAACTCCATCCTTTGTGGGCAAACGCATACAACCAAAGCCAAAATTCTTTTTTAAATTTTCAAAATTTTCCATATTTTCACCACTTTTGAGGCTTATATTATTTATTTTTTCGAGGCAATGCAGCCTTTAAAACATAATGCTGAGGTATTCCGTTTTTATAATGAAAATTTTGTTCGCCCTGAATTAAAGGAAGTGAATATTCAACAGCATCCTGTGTTACATCATTTCCCTCTTCATTTATCCATTCATCAGGGAAGTATTTAACACGGTTTGCAACTGTTTCAATATCAACACTCTCAATTCTGACATTATACGGATGATTTGAAACCCTCTTAAATCCCATCATTTTACCCGACTCGCCGTTTAAAAAAACATTTACCGCAGCTCCGCCAATACGCTCTGCCTCGGTTATATCACGCTTCGAGCTTAAGTGGGATGAACAACGTTGCATAACATTTAATTCAATTGACCTTACCTTGCAGTTGATTTCCCTTGAAACAACCTTTTCAAGTGCCTTTCCAACACCTGCAAGGTATTTATGACCAAAAGAATCGTTTTTACCCGACTGATAGTCCTCCCCTATCTCCTCAGGGTCAAGACTTATTCCCTCAGAAACCGCAACAATAACAGCACGGTGATTTTTCTGAACCCTTTTAATATCATCTAAGAAACGCTTAACAGAAAATTCTCTTTCAGGAAGATAAATAAGATGGGGTGCTGTTTCTCCGTTGGCACGCAAAATTGCAGAGGAAGCCGTAAGCCAGCCTGTATCTCTTCCCATTATCTCAACAATAGTAACCGAAGGAACAGAATAAACGCTACTATCTCTCGTAATTTCCTGCATAGAGGTTGCGATGAACTTCGCCGCAGAACCAAAGCCTGGGGTATGGTCAGTACCATACAGGTCGTTATCTATTGTTTTAGGTATTCCGATAACCGATATATCAATACCGTTAGCCTTAAAATAATTTTGGAGCTTCATAACAGTATCCATAGAATCGTTACCGCCTATATAGAAAAAGGCTGAAATATTATAGGCTTTGAGATTTTTAAGAATGGTTTCATAAACCGTAGGATTACTATTATAATCAGGTAACTTATATCTGCAAGAGCCTAACAGAGTTGAAGGCGTTTGTCGGATAAGTTCAACCTCATAATCTTCAGCTATAACATTGCGAAGGTCAACCAGATTATCATAAATCAGTCCCTCAATTCCGTTAACCGAACCGTAAACCATGTCAATTTCATCGTACTTAGTAGCATGCCTGAAAACTCCTAAAAGTGAGGCGTTTATAGCACAGGTCGGTCCACCTGATTGGGCAATAGCAATATTCATATTTTAGAACTCCTTTATTTTTATAAAATTATTTTAACATATAAATGTTAAAAGGGCAATATTATTTCGTTTTACAATTTCGATTATTTTATGAATTATCACAGCAATAGCACTCTTCCCCTTTTAGGATAGAGTGCTGTTTTATTGTGTAACGAATACTACCCCCGCATCATAGGATACGGGGGTTGTTGAAAATAATCATAATATTAACTATTTTGTGCAAGCTGTTTAATGGTCTTTCCTTCATCAGAAACCCAGGTATCTGTATTAAAGGAGTTTGCACTGCCGTAACCGCTATAGTTGTTAGCCTTAGCTGTTCCTTTTGTAAGCGGAACAAGGTCGGTCCAGACTGTCTCACCGGATAGTCTTGTAAAGGAAGCGGCATAAACCGTAACAGTTTGTCCGCTTGAGACATTATCAAGGTCTTGAGAGGTGATATAAAGTGTCATCTCAACACCTCGAACTGTTTGTTCACTGCCCCAGCTTGAATATGTATAATCTGCACCGGTTTGAACATTGTTATCGAGGTTTTCTCTCTTTATCATCATCGTAATCGGTTCAGTTTTGCCATCACCGTCAAGGTCCATAGACATAAACTGTTCTCCAAAGAGAGTTTCTATAAGCTTTGAATCACCGCTTGAAGACCCTGCAACATTTCCGATATATGTTATAGCAGAAGCCTTGTTGAAACCGCCACGGTTATCCATACCCGTAATAAGGTCTGAATAAGAGCCATTGTAAACCTTGTTGTTGAGAATATCTCTGAAGCGGTCAACAGCGGTCTGGGCAACAATTCCGCCGATAGACTCCTTGTCCAAAACAAACTTAAAATGAAGTTGGGATAAAAGAGTTTTGTCAGATGGAATGCTACCGTCATAAGAAAATGTTACATAAAGAGTCTTTGAACTATGCGGAGCAACCGCATCCTTTTGTGCTATGCCTGTTACTTCGTATGTGATTTTAGCGTTATCAGAGGAAACCGTCTCAGTCTTATCATAATAATAATTAACATCGGTATTATTATAAAATGATACCGAAATTGTTACATAAGAGGAAGCGGTATTCGAAAGAGTAATATCACAGCCAACATCAACATCACCGATTTTTGAAAACTGAGCAGAAGAATGGGTGCCGTCAGTTGTCTTAACCTTGGTGATATAAAACATGCCGTAGGTAAAATCTTTTAGAGAAATCGGCATAGTAATATTCTTCGGTGTCGGTTCTAAATTAGCATATTTCCAGGTTGCAGAAACACCGCCGATGGTCAAAACCGTTAAAAATGCGAGCAAATAGCAAATAAGTCTTCTAAACGTTTTAAACATCCTTATCCTCCTCTGTTTTTCCAGAAGAGATAAGTTCAAAGCGTTTGTCCCTCTCCGAAGCGAGTCGGCGGTTAAGATATGGTGTTGCGATTATTGCAACGATAACAAGCAATATGCAAAGATATCCTGCCGGGGACTGCATAAAGAGAATAAAACTACCGATAAATGGTATACGCTCGCCATTATAGATTGCTCTCATCTGTTCATAACGAACTGGGAAACGGTCAGGGGTATCAACAGCATCTCCCTGGAGGCGAAAATGTCTTTCATTGGGATGCGATTCATTCGGTTCTTCTATTTCGATTATTCGATGAACAACCAAAATTTCATCAACCTCATAAACAACGATATCGTAAAGCTTAAGGTCTTTTTCGGCGGGGAGCTTTTCGGTGCAAATGAGGTCAAAGGTCTGTATCTGATTATTTATTTTATTGTCAAACAAATACTTGTTTTCAGGATTCCTTTCAGACATAGAGCCTGTATTAACAACACGCCAGGTTGGAATGTTATTATTAGGAGCCGCTTTTGACAAAGAAATAGAAACAGATACTGCAAAGGAAGCGAGCAAGGAAATACAAACCATTCCCGTGATAATGGTATCGAATACTTTTAAAAACTTCTTATCAGTTTTCTTTTCAATTTTTTCCTTGATTATATTCTCATCCTCAGCCCCGATTCTGATAAGGCGTATCGAAAGCTTTGTAATTATAGTAAGACAAACCACCGACAGTGCCGTAAGCATTATAAAGACAATAAGGCACAGAAAAAAGACATAAGTCTCATAAGGTGTCATGATATATCAAACCACTATTCTATAAATTTGTAACGGCAAGGGGTTTAGGACCGCCTTGCCGTTTTAGTTATATTTATATGTTAATGTTACGGAGTAATGTTTCCGTCAGTAACATGAGCGATAATATTACCGCTTAAAGCCTCACGGAATGCAGTATGTTCGCCCTTAATATCAAGAACAAAGTTTTTGTTAAGTTGAATTTGTGTTTTAAGTGCTGCTTCATCCATTGTATAGGTGAAGATGTCGCCGTCTTTTGTCCAGGTTATGCCAAGCTTGTTATCAGACTCATTAGCAAATTTAAGAATCTTAGTAGCAGTTCCGTTTTCAGCGTAGTTACCATCATTATCCATCTTGTAAGTCATATCAGTAGTGGTACCGAAATAAAGCTCCGAAGGAACAGCTTTATTCTTAATATCCTGAGAAGCAGAATTAGAAGGAGTAAATGTAACCTTCAAATAGATAGCCTCGTTGTTGTTGGAAGCAAAAATGAGCTCAGCTTCGTGGTCATCATTCTTCTGGTCAACCGAAAGAACGAGGTTACTTTCAATTGCGTATGTACCGTTAGCACCGGTTAAAACAGCATCGGTAATTGTAACCTTAGTTTCAGCATAGGAATCAGCAATATCGTTAGTTCCAGCATAAGACCAGGTTGCATAAACACCGCCGATTGTAACAACGAGCATTAAAGCCAATAATAATGTAAGTTTTTTCATTTTTATTACCTCCAAGGCAAAAAATATAATTTAATAAATACATTATATCACCCCCAAAATATAAGTCAAGGGGAAAAGCAAAAATTCACATTATATCTTCAAGAATAAAATCCTCATACTAACCGTACAAGGATTTTTGAGATTAATGAACTATTTAAATGTCAACTTAAAGTTGGTCTTTGATAACAATAATTTCTAAACGCACTTATGCTTATAGTTGTTATATTAATTTGCTTCGAATTTTCCCGACTCAGAGCCAACGGCAACCGTATAGGTTTCGCCTTTTTTGATTTCGGTGCTTGAGAGAATTGCAATTGCAAAGTCAAGCTCGGGGGTATGCTCAATAATTATTTTTCCGCTTTTATCTTTCAAAACTATCTTTATTCCGGCAGACTGATTGCCAACACTTATGGCAATCACACCTTGCTCGGAATCGCTAAAGGTCTGAGCCATACCCTGAGCACCTGTGCCGATGAATGTACCACCTGTAATTGTAGCACTTTTATCATAGTCAAGCGTTGCAGTATCTCCTTGTGTTGGGCCTGTAACAACGGTATATCCGCCTGATATCGTAAGCGTTCCGTTTGCGTCAATTCCATCGCCCGAAGCTTTTACATAAAGATTACCGCCCGAGATAATAATGCTGCCGTTGCCTGATGACATTCCGCCGCCCATACCGTGTTTCCCGCCGCCAAACATACCATCACGACCACCTGTAATACCACTGGAATCTGTTCCGCCTGCGGCGTTCAGTCCGTCATCACTAGCAACAAGTTTAATATCTCCGCCTTGCAGGTCAATGTGCAGAGCTTCAAGTCCTTCGTAGCTTTCAGAAATATCAATTTTGCCGGCAGTAACGGTCAACGTATCTTCTGCATGAATTGCATCATCGCCAGATGCTATCGTAAATGTGCCGCCGTTAATAACAACCGAAACATCCGAGTGCACCGAATCGTCTGCCGAGTTTATGGTAATATTACCACCCGAAATCAACAGACTATTTGTGGCTTTCAGTCCCTTCATACTGACGGTGTCTTCCGTAGCCACAAAATTTTGTTTTCCGCCGGGGTGCATTCCGCCAGGCCTATCACCCATAAATCCGCCGTAATTTCCGGAAGATGCTTTGGTTCCGTTCTCTGCACCGCCACCAACAAGCAAATCTATCGAGCCGTCTGCAATCTGCATATAAGCACTAGCGGCAATACCATCACCCTCGGCTTCAGCCTTAATTATTCCGCTTGCAATATAAATAAAGCCAAGAGAAGCATCATCGGTATTCTCGGCGTGTATAGCGTCCTTGCCGGCATCAATGTTAAGCGTAGCATTTTTAATTCTCACGCTGTCGTTGGCATTCAGACCGTGAGAAGAAGAATTGACAGTATAAGTTCCGCCTGTAATAACTAAATCATCCTTGCCGACAATTCCATGTCCTGCAGGAGAAGTAACTGTTAAAGAACCCGTTCCGTTGAGTGTCAAATCTTGCTTCGAAAACAAAGCTCCGTCAATGTTATTATCATCTATGTCTGTAAAGCTACCGCCGTTAGCAAACGTGTTGGCGGTTCCTTCGGCAAGTGTCAAGAATACCTTATCGGCTTGAAGAATATAAAGTGCAGCAGAGGTTTTGCTTGTAATATTAGCACCATTTAGAATAATCTGCAATTTCGAAGTGTCGGGTGCATCGACAATCAGCATACCGTCATTAAGCTCACCCGAAACAACGTAGGTTGCTTCTTCGGTGATAGTGATTTTAGAGCCGGATATTTTAACGCTATCGGAGCTTGCGGTTGCCGTTGTTCCGTTTAGTTTGATAGTAACTGCCTTGCTCTCATCATAATCGGTTTTATCATCTCGCTCGGTGAACATATCGGCATCGGTTTTGGAAAAGTCAACCTCTGCGGGAGTAACGGTTGAGGAAGTTCCATCCTGACTTTCGGTCGGTGTGTTACTATCCGCATTTTTTCCGCAACCCACAAGTAGCGAAAGCATCAATGTTAATATCAATAAAACAGATAATATCTTCTTCATAAAATCACCTATTACAATTCTGTGCCAACCGTTTCCTGTTTAGATACGGCAATTTCGAGATTTCCGTTTCGGCAACGAATTTTATCAATCATCTCTTTTTCGCTCGTAACATCGCGAAGCATTACATTGTATGTAAGCTTGAACATACTTCCCATATTAGTGCTCTTAACACGGACAAGCTCGTGAGAGGATGTAAATTCGGAAAAAATATCATCAAAGATACCTGAGTAATCCAAATCTTCGGGGATAGTGATAGTAAAGGTTTTAAAAATTTGAGAATTCTTCTTAGTGCCAAAATCCAAGCGGTTATAAAGCACGAACATAATGCACATCGTTGCGGTAAAGAGTACGGCAAAACCAAGGTACCCCATACCTGCTATAAGCCCTGCACCCATTGCTAAAAACAATGTGCAAATTTCTTTCGCAGTACCGGGAACAGAGCGAAAGCGAACAAGACTAAAAGCACCTGCTACTGCAACACCTGTTCCTACATTACCGTTCACCATCATAATAACAACGCAGACAACCGCAGGAAGCAGAGCCAATGTTACAACAAAGCTCTTGGTATAGCGAGTACGGTACATATAGGCAAAAGCCATAACAAGACCTAACGCCAATGAAAAACCAAGGCAGAGTAAAAAGTCGGTTACGCTAATAACCGCCGTTAAATCGGTATCAAATAATCCTTTAAATAAATTTTCAAGCATTCCGAGTTACCTCCAACATATTATATGAGTTTAATTTATGAGTTTGCGGAAAAATCAGGGTTCTATACGCTGTTCCGTATTTTGAAAATGGTGTTTTATATATCTTTTCTTTCGATAAAATATGGGTCATCCAAAGTGGAATACCACCGGAGCATTTGATTTCCATCAGCACCTTGCCTTCGGGCAAAATCGGTGTGCCATATACATCGGACCGCAAAGATAAATCATCCCCTCTGCAGAGAATATTATCATCAAAGGTTATACGAAAATCTGTGCCGTCATTAGAATAATATGCCTCTCGCTCGTAAGAAAGAAATACCGTGGGATGCAGTGTGCCGTAGTAGTCGAGAAAATAATCAATTTCATTTGATATTTGTGTGTGCTTATCGGTATGCTTTTCGCCCAATAGCCATTTCATCGCTTCGGCTTGAGGTAAAGATATTCTTCGCTTATACACCACGTGTTTATATTTCTTTTTCAGTTCCACAAAAACCGTGCTATTGGCATCCGCCTTACTGTAACTTCGAATACGCAGTTTCTCTTTATAAACAGGCTTTTCAATAGAACGGCGGATTAAAAGATAGGAGTCCGTATCAAAATAGAGATTGCGGATAGTCGTTCTGCCGTATTTATCAAGCCTCATATAAGGCACCATTGCTTTAAGGACTCTCTGTTTTTGCTCGAGAGTTAGCATATATTTCAGTTCGTATCGTTTAAATACGGTTTGAAATGACATAAAAAACCTCCTGTACCATGATAGAAACATTGTACAGGAGGAAGATTGAAGTTTTATTGAATTTCTTTGATTTTTTAGATTGTGGGTATTTGCACTCTGAATTCTACAAATCCGTTAAAGCACTGGGCCTCAATACGACCTTTGTGCGAGGTGGTAATTGCTTTAGCTATCGCAAGACCGAGTCCGTAGTGCTTGTCCTCGCTATTACGGGCGGTATCCACTCGGTAAAAACGCTCAAAAATATGCTCTCGCTGTTCAGCGGGGATTTCATCCCCCTTGTTGATTACAGACAGTTTTGCAAATCCGTATTCCTTGGTTAAAGTTAACCAAACTTCACCTTGTTCTTTGCTATGGCGGATAGCATTATCAAGCAAAATGGACACAATTTGTTTTAGCTGTGTGCTATTGCCAATGACACCAATATTTTCTGAAATATTGGTATTTAAGTTAAGTCCTTTTTCAAAGGCAACGCTTTCAAACGGGAGAGCCTCACCGGCAACCAAACGACTAAAATCAATATGCTCCATCTGCGGTGTTACATTCTCGGTTCTGGCAAGGTCTAAAAGCTCACCAACGAGCATTCCCATTCGCTCGTTTTCATACTGAATGTTTTGAAGCCACTGGTTATCCCCGATTTCACGAGAAAGCAGTTCTGCATTGGCACTGACTACCGATACCGGTGTTTTCAGTTCATGACCTGCGTCGGAGATAAATTGCTTCTGCTTTCGATAACTTTCTTCCAAAGGGTTTACAATCTTTCGGGCTAAAAATACCGAAAGGAAGAAGAACAAGGCAAGGGCAAAACCGCCGAAAATAAGTGTGTAGCGAAACAAGGTCATAGCACTTTCGTTGATAACGGTATTGTCCATAAAGGCAACGAGGGTATATCCGCCTTTATCTGTTTTATAGAAAGCAAGGTTATCTTCAGTGCCGCCCGTTCTGCCGCTCTTTATGATTCGTTGTGCCAATTTTTCTAAATCTTCATCCGAGTATACTGTTGGCGGCTCATTCTTTATTTCAAGAATATCACCATCATATGAAACCGCAACCGTGTAGAAGGTGGATAACTGAAACATTGGCGATTCAGAATCAAAGTCGGGATTAAATCCGTGATTTCCATCCGGTCTTGGTCTGTTCGGAGGCATCATCTCTCCAAACGAATTTGGTAGAGAATACATTTCAGCATGTGCCTGAAGCATCTGCTCATTTTGTTTTGACATTTCAAAATAACTTGATGCGTAAATAACTCCGAGTGTACCAACCCACAAAAGCACCAAGATAGACATAATAGCTGCAACGATTTTTCTACGGGACCTTTTAAACATCATCACACCTCAATTCATATCCGATACAACGCACCGCCTTGATTTCGGTTTTTGCCTCAACAAAGGCAAGCTTTTTGCGGGTAAAGGACATATATACTTCCACGTTATTGTATTCGGCTTCGCTATCAAACCCCCAAATTTTCACAGCCAGTTGTTCGCGGGTAAGTACTTGACCTCCGTTTGCAATTAAGTATTCAAGGATTCGGTATTCCTTTTCACTAAGCCGCACACTCTGACCATTAGTAGTGCAAGATAATGTGAGAGTGCTTGTATCAAGAGTAATATCTGCATAGGACAGAACTCCATCAGTTGTACCGAGTGTTCGTCTACCAAGTGCACGAAGACGTGCCAAAAGCTCTTTAGTCATAAATGGCTTTGTTAAGTAATCGTCTGCACCACTATCAAGACCAGTAACCTTGTCATCGAGCTCTGACTTTGCAGTGAGCATTAAGATGGGTGTTGCAATCCCTTTGCTCCGTACCTTTTTTGCAATCTCATATCCGTTCATACCAGGGAGCATAACGTCTAGAATAACAATATCATAAATATTGCTCTCGATTGCAGCTAAACCGTCAATGCCGTTAGCGTAGTGGTCGACTTCATATTTTTCAAGGCGCAGAATTTCGCAAAGTGCTTCTGCCATTCTTTTTTCATCTTCAACGAGCAAAATCCTCATAGGAACACCTCCACATGCAATCAATATAATCGCAAATTGTTGAAAACAACATAGTTGTTTTCGGCGAATATAATTCGCCACCATCAAATTATAAATTTGATGGCAACTTCGATTTCAATGGACATAAATAAATTTTCGAAGAAAATTTATTGTCAAATCACTGATTTGGCTTCGAAATAGTGATTCCCGTCACTATTTTGATTCATTATATCCATTATACCATAAAAGATTGAAAAATGATTGAAAAAAATAAAAAGTCATACTTAGTGATATTGTGCCGTTGGCGGTAAAAACATCTCGGCAGAGCCGTGTGTATCATCAAAACGAAGTTTTGTATATCATCATTGCGAAAGCGTTTTTTATGCACACCTTCGGTGTGATGATATACAGTCATGACGGACTGATGATATGCCATTGCTTTCGCAATGGATAAAAAAACGACAAGTCTAAACTTGTCGTTTTTTTGGCTGTTACGAACCATTATGATGCCACTTTGTTTTTTGAAAAAAGAGCCAAAAGTAGCGATTTTGTCATTATATGTTTATTGTATTGCTAACCTTTTTCTTTAGAATCAACAAACCAAATACAAGTACCATAGGAAACACCGTTGCTACAAGCAATCCTGTTTTGAGGTTGCCACCTGCCATTTCAGAAAGACTTCCCACCATAGCAGGACTCACCATAGCACCCAAGTCTCCGGCTAAAGCTAAGAATGCGAACATTGCAGTTCCGCCCCTTGGACAATGCTTAGAAGATATGCTAATAGAACCCGGCCACATAATTCCGACTCCTAAACCACAAAGTGCGCAACCCGCAAGTCCGAGAATTGGCATTGCAGAGAGAGATGCCAACAAATAACAACCGGTGCACATAATTCCACAAACAAGCATAACCTTGGTCAAATCAAGCTTTTCACTGAACTTTCCGTACAGCATACGGGCTATACCCATAAACATTGCAAATAAACACGGTCCTGCTAAATCGCCAATAGTTTTGGATACACCGATAGCAGATTCGGTAAATGCTGATGCCCATTGAGCCATAGTGGCTTCAGACGCACCCGAACATACCATAAGTAGTATCATTAGCCAGAAGATCGGTGTTTTCAACAGCTTTTTGATCCCCATACTCTTGCCATCTTCCACCAATCGTTCAATAGGACAATTGATAAAGTTAAAGGTGTTATACAGCGGCACTAATGCCCAAATAAAAGTAAGTATCTTCCAATGTTCAACACCCACCACAGAAAAAAAGAGTGTAGAGCCCAAAATGACACCCATCGCACCCCAGCAGTAGAAGGAGTGCAAAAGACTCATCACTCCGTCCTTGTTTTCAAACGGGCAAGCCTCAACAATGGGACTAACTAAAACCTCAATAAGACCGCTACCTATGGCGTAAAGCACTACTGAAATTAGAATACCAATAAAAGGTGCCGGAAGCATATCCGGCAAAATTGCCATTAGAACAAGACCTACGGCAGACACCACCTGAGATGCCACAACACAGGTGCGATATCCTATTTTGTCAGCGAATTTGGTAGCCGCAAAGTCAACAAGCAATTGTGTCAGATAAAACACCATAGGAATCATTGCAATCTTATCAAGTGTAATTCCATATGTGTTTTTGAATGTTAAAAACAATAGTGGTGTAAAATTGGCAGATATAGCTTGTGTAACAAAGCCAAGATAACAAGCTATAAGTGTCTTTTTGTAATTCTTTTGTTTTGTCATGATGACTCCCTTCAAGACTAAGCAATAAATTCTTAGCCTAATTATATCATCATATCTTGTTACGAAAAAGACATAAAACAGCCAAAATTAAGCACTATTTACCCACAACATCACTCTGACTGGGTGCGTATCCATACCTTTTCTTGAACTGACGGCTGAAATAATTTGTCGAATTGAAACCACAGGCGTAACTTATCTGCTGGAGTGTATGCGTTCTTTCACTTAATAAACGATGTGCCATTTGAAGTCTGTATTGAATCAGAGCCTCGACAGGAGAGCATCCCATATAGGTACGAAAACATCGCCCTGCCTCACTTCGGCTGATATTTGCCGCCTTAGCAATATCCTCAAGCGTCACCAACTCCGCATAGTTTTCATAAATATAGGTCCGCATCTTTTGAAGGCGAACCTGATTATTGACCTGTATGCGTGTTGCTTCAGTTTTGGGAAGTTCATTAAAATTGCAGGATATAAATTCAAATATACGGTTGATGTTACGCTGAACGGTCAATTCATAACACGTGTTTTTCTTATTCATTTGCCTGTAAGTATCTTTGATTATGCAGTTTATCTCGCTGTGGGAAGGATCACTATGTCTAAACACAACAAAAGGCAACGAATCGCATTGAGCGACAGGCAATATGTGTTTTTGATAAATAGCACTTGTTTCGGGAGCTATTAAAGTACCAGAAAACACAATATTCGGCATCGGGTCCGGAACATCACCTGATAACTGTTTTATTCCGTGCAACATATTGCCATTAACAAATATACTGTCTCCTGCTTTCAATATGATGTGATGCTTTCCAACCTGATAATCTAAAATTCCGAATTCTGCTGTTGCAATCTCAAACTCAGGATGCCAATGCAATGGGCCGGTTCTGTCTGGCAGTGCAACAAGCTCATCGTGATAATAAGTGATTGGAAATTCTATCGCATTGTGCGGTATATGTTCTCTCAACTGATGATCGAGTATTATAGGCATATGTTTGATGCTCCCTTATAATAATTAAAGCCATTATAGCACTAAATCATGACTTTTTCTACTACATTATAGTAGACAGACGACACATCCTCTTAAAGATAAAATTATTTAAATGAAAAAAAGGGCAGATTTAGCGATAATAAATCGCTAAATTTGCCCCAATAATCGACTTCGATGGTTCGAATCCACCTTGTAGGTCGTTGGCATCTATGAAATTGCAACTTGAAAATTAGGGGTAAAAAATGCAAAAAGCCTTGATTTCTCAAGGCTTTTCGGTGTGGCATCTTTTTAGACCGCAACACTTGAAAAGGTTGTACAAATTCGATGCCCTTTGAATTTTTTGGTTATGGGCTTGAACTCCTACATATTTTTACTTATAATTCAAAGTACATACATACCTACTATAAGAAATATTAGATTTTGAAACAATTTTTTCTTCTATATCAAAACCGTTTTTTTTATAAAACATAACGGCATCACTGTCGGTTTCGGCAATAATAGTTTTTTGGGTTTTATCTTTTACATAATCTATAAGATTAGTTCCAACACCCGAATGTCTTTCTTTGATATCAACGGCTATTCCAATGATTTCTATAACTTTATCAGTTTCTTGTGTAGAAATAACACCGATGATTTTTTCGTTTAAAAAATATCCATACACACAAACAGAAGAATTATTTTGCATTTGTTCTGTTTTAAGCTTAAATTTATCGAAAGTAGGTTCAAACATACAAGCTGAATATATATTATAGATTTCTTCAGTACACAAAATGTTTTTAATGTTTTTTATCATTTTGTATTTTCCTTTGCAGTGTTAATTGAAGCAATTAAAATTCGTTTCACTTCAATACATTTGTTAAGCAACTCTTTGTCATCATAGTAGCCGCTTTCTATCAGCAAGTCTATCCAATATTCGCTTTCGCTACATTCTTTAAGTGCTATTTGCAGTTTTGCAACAAAATCGGCTTTACCGTGAGCATAAAATGCCTCTCGAATATTAGCACCAATACTTGTTCCTGAACGTAAAAACTGATTGATAAGAGCGCTTTCACATTTTGCGTTTCTTAATTCCTTACACACTTTTATAACAGTGAGTGCAAATTCTTTAGACTTTATCATTAAAGGACTTTCGGTCATAACAACACACCTCTTATATTTATTATACTTTCTATAAATTAAAAAAGCAAGGCAAAGCCTTGCAAAATACTTCTTCACTATTCACTATTACTTATTACTTGCCAAAATCGACAAAAAGAGAAGAGTGAAAAGTGAAGAGTTAATAGTGAAAAAGTAAAATCGACAAACCTCTGTCGAGATTTGTCGATTTTGGTGGGAGCGGGTGGATTCGAACCACCGAAGTCGAAGACAACAGATTTACAGTCTGCCCCCTTTGGCCACTCGGGAACACTCCCATATTAAATTCTTTGCTCTTAATAAAGCTGGAGCTGGTGGACGGACTCGAACCCCCGACCTGCTGATTACAAATCAGCTGCTCTACCAACTGAGCTACACCAGCATTTTTGAGCACCCTAACAATATACCATAAGAGAAACTTAATGTCAAGCAATATTTTAAAATATTTTTGAGTTTTAACCTAAATTTTTTATTAACATATTATAGTAAAGAAAGAAACCGATAAAAATCCCGAGAAGTTATTAAACTCTCGGGATTTAATTAAATATTTTTAGCATAAAAGCCGCCAACACCGTTACCTGCATCAACAACCATTTTATAGCTGCCGAAAATTTTTTCTTCAGATTCACCAACAGTCATAATAAGTTCTGAAGATGGTTTCTTATATTTATTTACATACCAAACAACAAAATCATTAGTTATATCCTTAATAGAATCGCTTGTTAAATTGGCTTCTTTTGCAAAAATATCACTTGCAAAATTACGGATATCTGTTCCGCTCTAAAACGTGCCAAAAAAATATTTAGCAGAAAAATAGCCCACAAACAAAAGAGCAATAGCGGCAGCAGTATAAAGCATTGACTTTAAAAACAGTCTTACCGCTCTTTGCTTTTCCTCGCTTCTCATAACAAAACACCTCATATAAAGTTTTATCATTAGAAGCAATTTTAATCATTAAAGAGGTTTTTATATGACTTTAAGTTCCACTTCAAGCCAAAAAATTATAATTTCACTCTCAAACACCGAGGTATTATCTGCCTTCGGCAGTTATGAGAGGCTTTTAACATTAGATAAAGGCACAAGGTATGCCCTTTATTCGCTAATTAAAGAGGTTATAAGCTCTAATAACCTTTTCGATAAAAAAGATAAAATTCTTGCAAAAATAAGACCAAAAAGGCACGAGGGCTGCGAAATTATCCTTTTAAAAGAAACAGAAGAATATATCCTCCACTTTAAATCAAGCCTTGAGCTCGAAAATGCTATAACTTTTCTTTCCAAAAGAAAAGAGATAACCGAAAGTTCTTTATATAAAACCAAAAACGGTTATTATCTGCTTTTAAAAAGTAACCATTCGCTCGCAAATATTAGCCCAAGCTCCAAAATAGAGGCAGAATACATCAAGGAATACGCCAAGCCTTTAATTAAAAAGGACGCAATTAGCGTTTATAAAAGAATAATTAAAGGTTTTTAAGCTCCTTAACCCTTTCTTCCATCTGGTCGCAAAAAAGAAAGCTTCCTGCAACCAAAACATTAGCACCCGCCTTAACTGCCAATGGTGCAGTTTCGGCATTTATTCCACCATCAACCTCAAGGTCGATATCAAGTCCGAGCTCTTTAGTTTTATTTCTTAAAATTTCAAGTTTTCTAAGAGCATCAGGCATAAATTTCTGACCGCCAAAGCCAGGCTCAACCGACATAACAAGCACCATATCGCAAAGGGGAAGAAATTCAAAAATCTCCTCAGGCTCTGTGCAGGGCTTAATTGTAAGGCAAGATTTACAGCCAAGCTCTCTTATTTCTTTTAAGGTTTCAGCAACATCACTTCCCGCCTCATAATGAAAGCCGAGAATATCCGAAACAGCAGCGAATTCCTTTATATATCTATGCGGTCTGTCTATCATAAGATGAACATCAAGCGGCACTGTTGAATGCTTTTTAATCGCCTTAATAACTGGAACTCCAAAAGAAATGTTCGGCACAAAAATACCATCCATAACATCAAGATGGAGCATATCAACGCCTGCATTTTCAAGACGCTTAATATCTTCTTTGAGTTCTAAGAAATCCGCCGTTAAAACAGACGGAGAAATTTTTATCTGCATAACCTTTCTCCAATCAAAAAAATTTCCCCTTTATTCTAACTCAAAAACTATATTTTGTCAATAAAACAACCCCATCTATAG
>JAZSEU010000029.1:0-25098 GCA_045531855.1 Acutalibacteraceae bacterium | reverse complement strand
TAGGCTGATTTGAATGGATATTCTCTTTATGAAATTCATATTCAACTTTTGAATCGCCTTTTGAATATTCCAAATAGCAATCGTCTTTTAAAGGACCACTGTATACGGACAGTTTGATATATTTATCCTCATTGTCGTTATTATATTTAAAATACAACCAACCGTTATTTAAACCGGAAATCTTATATAAGTCATTACCAAAATTATAAACTTTAGAACTGTAATACTGTTCGGTAACGCCGTTTTCTTGTAACCAATTATAAACTATAATTCCGGCATTCGTTTTATCGGCAGTATTACAAATGGTACAATAATAATTTACAAAATTATGGCTTGCAGAAATAACATTGTCTTTATATGATTCACCGCATTTGTTACACACGTATTGGGTATATCCATCATTGGTACAGGTTTTTTCAATAACAGTACTCTTATACTTATGTGTACAGACAGTAGTTGTGTTCTGCTTGGAAGAGTTTGTACTATTCGGAGTTTCAACTTCTGATTCTAAACTTTCGTTATTTTCCTCAGAAGAAGCCTCAACATCTGAACTTTCTGGTAGTGTGCTTTCCTCTTCGATAACATTAGGTATAGAAGCATCGGAAGAGATTGAACCAACAGGATTTTTTCTACAACCTGAAACTGAAAGAATTATAAGGGAAATTATAAGTAATGAAATCACTTTTTTATATGCCAAAAATTTATCCAAAAAAAAACTCCTTAATTTTTAGCGGATATTACAAAAAATGTTGCAATTCTACTAAATGTATGATAATATTATATAGGTTGTGCGGTTTGTAGTCAAGAAATTACTTCTTTGTATGCTCTTTTCTATATTCTGAAGGTGAGCTTCCGTAATACCTTGTAAAGGTTTTAGAAAAATAGTTCTGGTCGTAAAAACCGCAAATAGAAGAAATTTCCTTAAAGGATTTTCTTGTCTTAACAATTAGTCCCTCTGCGGCTTTAAGTCTTACGCTGCATAAATATTCCATAATGGAAATATTGAATTCCTTTTTGAAAGACTTTGTAAGTGTTGCGTTGCAGCAACCAAATTTTTGGGACAAGATACTAAGCGATATCTTATCCTGATAGTTTTTGTTTATATATTCTTTAATAAGTTGAGGTAGCTTTTTGTTATGTGTAAACAAACGGTTAGTTCCTGTTAAATACTCGGCAAGAAGAACCATAACATTTATATAAGAATCGATTTTTCCTTTATCGATTGCATTAACTGTTAGTGCTAGTTCTTCTGCCTTTTGTTTGTCATTAAGAATATCATTGGCTTTTGAGGTTATATATTCAAGTGAGCTTTCGCTCGTATCCCTGATTTGTCCCATCATAAGATACCCTGAAAGCGTGCCGTAATGGTATATCGGTGCTACCGCCTCATATAATCCTCGGCGGCACTTATAAACGCAGATTTCCCCTGTTGCTTTAACCTTTTCAAAAGCGGCGGAGTCGTTCTTTTCACAGTCGGACAAAACTGCACTGTTTTCCTGCAGACATTTGCAATAAGGCGAGGAAGTTGCGGGATATGAATAAATCTCGTTAAACTCAGTATCGTGAATAGAAATTCTTATTCCCGATATTTTATAAAAATCTTTTAATATTTCCCTGATTTCAACAGTCTGCGGCATTTAACCCACCCATTCATAGTAAAATTTGATAAAATATCATTTTCTACTAATAATAATAATATTTTTTATAGAGTCAGTCAAGAAAAAAGTTTAAAATAAAGAAAAAACATTTTTCGGAGGGACTTTAAGAAATGAGGAAGGCTAACTTGGAACAAATTTCTAATGCTATTAACAACTTCAAGCTTTGCGGCAATGTGCGAGGTGCTATCCCCTATGGCAACGGTCATATCAATGATACTTTCAAGATTATAACTGTTGAAGATGATGGCACAGAGCATCTTTATATCTTGCAGTCAGTTAATAATAATGTTTTCAAAAAACCCGAACAGGTTTTAGCAAATATTGAAAGTGTTACCAATTATCTAAAAGGCATTGTTGAAAGCCCGCGTGAAGTTTTAGTTCTCGCTAAGACTTATAACGATACTACATATTACAAGGATAAAGACGGATATTTCTGGAGAATTTATGATTTCGTTACTGATTCCATCTGCCTTGACAGAGTTGATGATACTGAGGATTTCTATCAGTGTGCTTTAGCGTTCGGTAAATTCCAGAAATATTTAACCGATTTCCCTGCTGATACTTTATATGAAACAATTCCCGATTTTCATAACACTCCTAAAAGATATGAAAACTTCCTCAAGGCTGTTGAAGAGGATAAAATGGGAAGAGCCGCTTCTGTTAAGGAAGAGATAGAATTTGTTAAAGCTAGAAAAGAGTTCTACAGTGTATTGCTCGATAGCAACAAGGAAGGCAAGCTTCCCTTAAGAGTTAGCCATAACGATACGAAATCAAACAATGTTATGCTTGATTCTAAAACCCGTAAAGCTCTTTGCGTTATTGACCTTGATACTATAATGCCCGGTTTCTCAGTTACCGATTTCGGCGATGCGATTCGTTTTGGAGCAAGCACCGCTGAAGAGGATGAAAAAGACCTTTCAAAAGTTAATATGGATATCAATATGTTTGAAATCTACACCAAGGGCTTCCTTGATGGATGCGACGGTCAGTTACCTGACAGTGAGATTATGCTTCTTCCTGAGGGTGCAAAGATGATGACTATTGAATGCGGAATGCGTTTCTTAACTGACTATCTTGAAGGCGATACATATTTTAAAACTCACTATCCCGAGCATAACCTTGACCGTTGCCGCACCCAGTTAAAATTGGTTGCTGATATGGAAAGTAAATGGGATAAGATGAAGGCCATTGTTAAAGCACATTGTAAGGAGAAATAATATGTCTAAGGATATCACATTAGTTGTTATGGCAGCCGGAATGGGCAGCCGTTTTGGCGGACTTAAACAGATGGAGCCTATTGGTCCTAACGGTGAAGTTATACTTGACTTTTCGGTTTTTGATGCCGCTAAAGCTGGCTTTACTAAGGTTGTTTTTGTTATTAAGCATGCTATCGAGGCCGATTTCAAAGAAATGGTTGGCAAGAGAATCGCTGATAAAATAAAGGTTGAGTATGTTTTTCAGGAAACCGATGCTTTGCCTGAGGGATATACCTGTCCTGATGACCGAGTTAAGCCTTGGGGCACTGCTCACGCTATCCTTTGCTGCAAGGATGTTGTAAAAGAGCCTTTTGCCGTTGTTAATGCAGATGATTATTATGGTCGTTCAGCATTTGAAAAGATGGCTGACTTCTTAAAAACAGATTCTGATGATTATTGTATGGTTGGCTTCCGCCTTTCAAATACACTCAGCGAAAACGGTTATGTAGCACGTGGTGTTTGCGAAACCGAAAACGGAAATCTTGCAACAGTTACTGAGAGAACTAAAATCAACTCCAACTGTGAATTTACAGAGGATGATGGCGAAACCTGGACCTCCCTTTCTCCCGATACAGTTGTTTCTATGAACCTTTGGGGCTTCAAGCCTGATTTATTCTCTTATATTGAGGATGGCTTCAAAAACTTCCTTGATAAGAATATAAATGTTCCAAAATCAGAATATTATCTTCCAAGCGTTGTTTCCGAGCTTATCGAAAAGGGCGAAAAGAATGTAAAACTTCTTGTTGCCGAAGATAAGTGGTACGGTGTTACATATAAAGAAGATAAAGAAACCGTTGTCAATGCTATTGCACAGATGTTTAAGAGCGGTATGTATGACGGTATTTAACTAAACAATTAAGCTTTGGAGGAATTTAAATGAAAAAGGATAAAAAAAGCATTTTCACCGAATTTAAAGAGTTTGTTTTGCGTGGTAACGTTATTGATATGGCTATCGGTGTTATCATTGCAACCTCTTTCGGTAAAATCACAACAAGCCTTGTCAATGATGTGTTTATGCCTTTCTTGGGCGGTATAATCGGCGATATGGACTTAACCAAGCTTAACTGGACAATGATTCCAGCCGTTACCAACGAAGCCGGTGAGATTGTTAAAGAAGCTGTTGTTATAGGCTTTGGTTCTCTTCTCTCAGTTATCATTGATTTTGTTCTTATTGCTCTAATCATTTTCATAATGATAAAGGTATTTAACACAACCAAAGATATTGCAGAAAAGAAACTTCTCAAAAAGGCTGAAGAAGAACCTGCACCAGAAGAGCCCAAGGCTCCGACAAGCGAAGAGCTTTTGACCGATATTCTGGTTGAACTTAAAAAGCAGAACAAAAAATAAATATCCACCCGCATAGTGAACTTGTCAAGTAGAAGTAGACAGTAAAAACCACCAATTATTCAAATCCTTGTTCGATTCTATATTGAACAGGGGTTTTGTAATTAAGTTTGTAAGATAATCTTTCGTTATACAAGAAAACCCCGAAAACCGTGATGGTTTCGGGGTTTTTGAATACTCTGTAAGATAACTGATTATCTCTTGGAGAACTGGGGTGCACGACGTGCGCCTTTGAGTCCGTACTTCTTTCTTTCCTTCATACGAGGGTCGCGGGTTAAGAGACCTGCTTTTTTGAGGGTTGTTCTTAACTCAGCATCGTACTGAAGAAGAGCTCTTGAAATACCGTGACGGATAGCACCAGCCTGACCGGTAACACCCCCGCCTGCAACACGGCAAACGATATCAAACTTATCGAGGCTATCAGTTAAAGTTAAAGGCTGACGAACGATAAGCTTTAAGGTTTCAAGACCGAAGTAATCATCAATGTCTCTGTCATTGATGGTGATTTTACCTGTACCATTGTAAACACGAACACGGGCAACAGAACTTTTTCTTCTGCCTGTTCCGTAGAAATAAGGCTTAGCTTCAAACATTGTATCTGTCTCCCTTCTTAAAATTCGAGTAATTCGGGCTTCTGAGCAACCTGAGCATACTCAGTACCGCTGTAAATATGAAGTCTGGTAAGAGCCTTACGGCCGATTGTAGTATCAGGAACCATTCCCTTAACTGCAAGCTCCATAGCCTTTTCAGGACGGGTCTTCATAAGGGTTGCATACTGAACCTCTTTAAGACCTCCGATGAAGCCGGTATGACGGCGATAATATTTCTTTTCTAACTTCTTTCCTGTGAGCACTGCTTTATCAGCGTTGATAACAACAACATGGTCGCCACAGTCTACATGAGGAGTGAACTCGGGCTTTAATTTGCCGCGAAGAATATCAGCAACCTTAGTAGCGGTTCTACCGAGCGGACGGTTTGCCGCATCGATTATATACCATTTACGCTGAATTTCAGCAGGTTTAGCCATAAATGTTGACATAACTTTTAACCTCCAAAATTTTTAGGTTTAGTAACCAGCTTGAATATAATAACATAACAAAACTTTAAAGTCAACACTATTTTTTATAAATTTTAATTTATTTTTTAAAATCTCCGTTTCTCTTTAAAATACTCTGTTTTTCTCTCAAATGCTCACTAATGATTTTTGATTTTTTTATAATAAAAAGCCCGAAACCTTGCGATTTCGGGCACTTTTTAAAATTACATCTTAGCAAGATTTGCTTTGAGATTGTTGAGCTGTTCACGAAGTTCATTGGGGAGTCTGTCTCCAAACTTCTTGTAGTGCTCTTCAATTTCTTCGGCTTCCTTGGTCCAAACGTCCTTGTCAACCTTTAAGATATCCTTTAAGGTTTCAATATTCATATCAAGGTCGGTAAGGTCGATATCCTCAGGCTTCGGAACATAACCGATAGCAGTTTCAGTAGCGTCAGCCTTGCCTTCGCAACGGTCAATAATCCAGTTAAGAACTCTCATATTATCGCCAAATCCAGGCCAGATGAAGTTGCCTTCATCATCAGTACGGAACCAGTTAACATTGAAAATCTTAGGAGCCTTATCTCCAAGCTTCTCACCCATTTCAAGCCAGTGCTTGAAATAATCACCCATATGATAACCGCAGAAAGGAAGCATAGCCATCGGGTCGCGGCGAACAACACCAACTGCACCGGCAGCAGCAGCAGTTGTCTCAGAAGCCATAGCAGAGCCTACGAATACACCGTTAACCCAATCCTTTGATTGATATACAAGCGGAGCGCACTTAGCACGACGGCCTCCGAATACGATAGCTGAAATCGGAACGCCTGCACCCTTATCAAACTCCTCAGAAATGCAGGGGCAATTCTCAGCAGGAGCGGTAAATCTTGAGTTAGGATGAGCAGCACAGGTAGACTTATCAGCCTTGTTGAACTTGGAAGCATCCCAAGGATTGCCCTTCCAGTCAAGTGCGTTCTCAGGAAGATTCTTATTAAGACCTTCCCACCATACAGTATTGTCATTAAGGTCTAATGCAACGTTGGTGAAAATGGTGTTCTTCTTGGTGCTCTCAAGAGCATTGAAGTTAGAATGCTCATTAGTTCCAGGAGCAACACCGAAGAAGCCGTTCTCAGGGTTGATAGCATAAAGTCTGCCGTCAGGTCCTATCTTCATCCAAGAAATATCATCGCCAACAGTCCAGATTTTATAGCCTTTCTTTCTTAAATACTCAGGCGGAATAAGCATTGCAAGGTTGGTTTTACCGCAAGCAGACGGGAATGCAGCAGCGATATATTTAACCTCGCCCTTAGGATTCTCAAGACCTAAGATGAGCATATGCTCAGCCATCCAGCCCTCTTTCCATCCCTGATAAGAAGCGATACGAAGAGCAAAGCACTTCTTACCTAAAAGAACATTACCGCCGTAACCTGAGTTAACAGAGATAATTGTGTTATCCTCGGGGAAATGGCAGATATAACGGTTATCGGGGTCGATATCGCATCTTGAATGCAAGCCCCTTACCCAGTCATTGCTATCACCTAAAACCTCAAGAACCTTAAGGCTAACCCTTGTCATAATAAGCATATTGAGAACAACATAAACAGAGTCAGTAACCTCAATACCTACCTTAGCAAGTGGAGAGCCAATCGGGCCCATAGAATAAGGGATAACATACATTGTTCTTCCCTTATAGCTACCACGGGCTATTTTATAAAGCTTTTCATACATTTCATCGGGGTCGCACCAGTTGTTAGTAGGACCGGCATTTTCCTTTGTCTTAGAGCAGATAAAGGTACGGTCCTCAACACGTGCAACGTCGTTAGGATTAGTTCTGTGGAGATAGCATCCGGGAAGAACATCCTGATTAAGCTTGGTTAATTCGCCGAGCTTAACAGCCTCTTCACGAAGCACTTCTCTTTGCTCATCACTTCCATCAACCCAAACAACATTGTCGGGAGTGAGAAGTTCTTTCATTTCTTCGAGCCATTTATTAACTGTTACATTGGCAGTCATTACAAATTCTCCTTTATAAATACAATTTTTGCCTTTTAGATTATAACCTAATATCGTTAAAAAATCAACAATATTTTTATTATTAACTAAAAAATTATTTTAATGCTTGTGTTTAATAAGTCCCAAAGCCTTAGAAAGCTCCATAACAACTATCGGAACTAAGATAAGTCCAAGTGATATAAGATAAAGCTCAAGGTTTAATCTAACCAACCCAAATGCAGTTGAAAGGGGTGTAAATAAAACAAGTAAAGTCAGTACAATAGAAATCAATGCAGACTGATTAAGATTTTTATTAGAGAAGGGACCTATCTTAAAGAGGGATTTATCGCTTCTCATATTAAAGGACTGAATAATCTGAGAGAGGGATAAAATCATAAATGCCATTGTCTGACCGCCTTCTACACCGAAAGCGTTTTCACCGATTTTGAAACCGATAAGGGTAAGAATAGCGAACATTAAGCCTTGCAAGAAAACACGAATACCAAGTCCGTGAGCGAAAATACCCTCATTTTTAGGCTTCGGTTTTTTCTCCATAACATCGCTTTCAACAGCTTCCATTCCGAGTGCAATAGCGGGTAGACTATCTGTTACGAGATTTATCCACAAAAGTTGCATTGATAAAAGGGGTGTTTTATGCCACAGAAGCATAGAAACAAAAACGGTTATAACTTCGCCGATATTAGTTCCAAGTAAGAAGCCAACAACCTTTTTTATGTTAGCGTAAATGCCTCTTCCCTCTCTGACTGCTTCAACGATGGTAGCAAAGTTATCATCAGTAAGGGTCATATCAGCAGCACCCTTTGCAACATCAGTTCCTGTTATACCCATAGCACAACCGATATCAGCAGCTTTAAGGGCGGGAGCATCGTTAACGCCGTCTCCCGTCATAGAAACAACCTGACCTCTTCTTTGCCAAGCCTTAACTATACGAATCTTATTTTCAGGCGAAACTCTCGCATAAACCGCAATATTCTGAACCTTCATATCCAGTTCTTCATCGGTCATATTATCAAGCTCGGCACCTGTAATTGCAATATCACTTTCACCTAAAATACCAAGCTCTCCAGCAATAGCAGAAGCCGTTACTATATGGTCGCCTGTTATCATAACAGGCTTAATACCCGCCTTTCTGCAGGTCGCAACCGCTTCTTTTGCCTCAGGTCTCGGCGGGTCTATCATACCAAGAAGTCCCATAAAGGAAAGACCGTTTTCAATTTCCTCGGAGATTAGGTTTTCGGGGATTTCATCAATCACCTTAAAGCCAACTGCTAACACCCTCAAAGCGTCTTCGCTTAATATATCAACGGTTTCTCTTGCCTTTTCAATATCACCGCTAACACATCTTGACGCCATCATATCGAAAGCACCTTTAACGATAACAATTTTCTTGCCATCGATTTCACAGATGACCGACATCAGCTTTCTGTCGGAATCAAAGGGTATTCCGGCAAGACGAGGATATTTTTCACCAAGTTCTTCTTTGGGCATACCGTTTTTATGGCAAGCCAAAACAATAGCTGTTTCTGTTGGGTCGCCAATATGCTGTTCTGTACCCTCATTGAAAGCAACAGTGCCGTCCGAACATAATGTACCGAACATTAAAAGCTTTCTTATTTCTTCACTGTTGTTATCGGTTATTCCCTCTATATCTTTGCCCTCAAAATAGGCTTTAACAAGTGTCATTCTGTTCTGTGTTAAAGTTCCTGTTTTATCAGAGCAAATAATCGAAGCTGAGCCTAAGGTTTCAACTGCGGGAAGTCTTCTTATTAACGCTCCCCTTTTAACCATACGCTGAACACCGATAGATAAAACTATTGTAACAATAGCGGGAAGTCCCTCAGGTATTGCCGAAACCGCAAGAGAAATTGCAGTCATAAATATTTCCATAGGTGGAATATCATTTAAAATTCCAACAACAAAAATAACTGCACAAGCACCAAGGGCTACAAAACCCAAGATTTTACCGAGCTGCGAGAGTTTCTGCTGTAAAGGTGTCTGTGTATCAGCCTCGCTATCAAGCAGATTTGCAATCTTGCCCATCTCGGTATCCATACCTGTTGCAGTTACAACCGCAACAGCAGTACCGTAGGACACGGAACAACCCGAGAAAAGCATATTAACTCTATCTCCTAAAGGTGCGTCTTCAGCTATTACTGCGTTAGCATCCTTCTCACTCGGAACCGATTCACCAGTAAGAGGTGATTCCTCGGATTTCAGACTAACGCTCTCTATTATTCTCGCATCTGCAGGGATAAAATCTCCCGCCTCAAGCTTGATAATATCTCCCGGAACTAAATCAGCGGCATCTATTATCATTTCCTCGCCGTTTCTTATAACCCTTGCATGCGGGGCAGACATACTTTTAAGAGCATCAAGTGCCTTTTCAGCCTTGCTTTCCTGCATCATACCCATAACTGCATTTATTATAACTATAAGCAAAATGAGTGCAGGCTCAAAAAACTCTTTAGGGTTTGCTTCAACACAGGCAATAACAAAAGAAATTATCGCCGCTATGATTAAAATGATAATCATAACATCTTTAAACTGGTCAAAAAACCTCTGAATATTGCTCTTTTTCTTTTTTTCTTTCAGTTGGTTTTTGCCGAACTTACTTTGAAGCTCTGCAACCTGTTCACTATTAAGACCTGTTTTCAAAGAGGTGTTTAGCTCATTTAAAACCTCTTCATTAGATTTCGTATGAAAAAACATACTCTTCCTCCTATATATTTATCAAAAAACGGCAAGACATACCGCTTTTTAGCTGATAAGTCTCGCCGTTTGATATAATGCCAAGAATAAAATTCCGAGATGATGACATTATCGCACCTAAATGCCGACTACTCCCTTATTGTTATTAGTATAACATTTCAGGAAAAAATATACAAGTAAAAATTTGTAAAAATATTGTTAACCAGAGATTATAAACGGCAAAAAACGCCGAAATTTAACCCCAATATTTCCTATCAAGGCTTCTGAAAGAAATTGCCGAAAAAATATGCTCTTTTTCAATAATTTCCTTTCCATTAAGGTCGGCAATCGTTCTTGCAACCTTTAAAATTCTGTCGTAAGCACGTGCTGAAAGACCTAACCTATCAAAAGATAATGCCAGATATTTTGAAGCATCCTCGGTTAAAATACAGTACTTCTTAATAAGTGCTGAGGTTAACTGAGCATTACAGGAAATCTCAGTATCCTTATATCTTTCTTGCTGAATTTTGCGTGCTTTATTTACCCTTTCTTTTATCTGTGCCGAGGTTTCTTCTTTTCCGTTAGAACTCAATGCCGCATATTCAACAGGCGGCACCTCAACCTGTAAATCAATTCTGTCAAGCATAGGTCCTGATATGCGGTTAAGATACTTTCTAACGGCATTTTGAGAGCATATACATTCCTTGCTTGGATGACCAAAGAAACCGCAAGGACAAGGGTTCATAGCGGCAACAAGCATAATTGAACTCGGATATGTAAGCGAGCCTGAAACTCTTGAAATTGTTACCTTGCCATCCTCCAAGGGCTGACGCAAAGCTTCCATAACATCTCTATGAAATTCAGGTAATTCATCTAAAAACAAAACCCCGTTATGAGCCAAAGAAATCTCACCAGGTCTTGGAACTGTTCCGCCGCCTGCAATTCCTGCCGCCGATACAGTATGGTGCGGAGAGCGGAAAGGACGGGCTGTTACAAAAGGATTTTTCTTATCAAGAATACCCGCAATTGAATGAATTTTGGTAGTTTCAATAGATTCTTCAAAGGTCATATCGGGTAAAATACCGGGCAGACGTTTTGCAAGCATGCTTTTGCCCGAGCCGGGAGGACCCAGCATGAGCAAGTTATGACCGCCAGCCGCCGCAACCTCTAAAGCCTTTTTGGCGGCAATTTGTCCCTTAACCTCAGAAAAATCGGGAACAAAGCTCTGCTCTAAAACCTCATTCAAACGGCATTCTTTAGCACTGATTAACTTTTCACCTTTCAGATGGTTGATAAGCTCCATAACACTTCTGACAGGGTAAACATTTATCCCCTCAACAAGTGCTGCCTCTTCAGCATTATCAAAAGGAACAAATATATTTTTTATTCCGTTTTCACGAGCGGTAATTGCCATTGCTAAAACACCTGTAACGCTTCTTACCATACCGTCAAGTGCAACCTCACCGATAATAACCGAAGTTTCGAGCTCGGTTTTAAGCTGTCCCGAAGCATTTAAAATAGCAATTAAAACGGGCAAATCATAAATTGAGCCCTCTTTTTTGCGATTTGCAGGAGCTAAATTAACGGTAATTCTGCCAACAGGGAATTTAAAGCCACAATTCTTAATCGCCGCTCTTACCCTATCTCTTGATTCCTTAACCGCCGCATCAGGAAGACCCACAATATCAAAAGCAGGAAGTCCTGTTGAAACATCAGCCTCGATTTCTATCATATAGGAATCTATACCGAAAATACCGATACTCCTTAGTTTCGAAAACATAAACTTCCCTGCCTTATATAGCTAAATTATTAACTTTTTTTCCCTCTAAAAATCGGGATAAATTATCCGCCACAAGACCTATAAGTCTCTCCCTAGTTGTCTTAGGAGCCCAAGCTGTATGTGGGGTTATAACTAAATTATCTATTTCTTCAAGTGAGCTTTCTTTATCCATTGGCTCTTTCTTTAAAACATCAACTGCAGCACCCGATAAATGACCGCTGCTTAAAGCCTTTTTTAATGCCTCTTCATCAACTGTTCCGCCTCTTGAAGTGTTGATAAAAAATGCTCCCTTTTTCATTTTAGAAAAGGTTTCTTCGTTCATTAAATCCTTAGTTTGCTCTGTTAAAGGACAATGAAGAGTTACAATATCACTTTTTTCAAGCAACTCTTCAAAGGAAACAAACTTGCTTTCATTATGCTTACTGCGAGTGTAAACAATAACATTCATACCAAGTCCCAACGCCGCTTTTTCAACAGCCTTTCCGATAGTTCCGTAACCCACAATTCCAAGGGTTTTGCCAAAAACCTCATCGGTTGGAAAAATGAGCGGACAAAAGGTTGGAGCCTTTTTCCAACCGCCATCCTTAACAAAGGAATTATATTCATAAATCTTGGTATAGTGCATTAAAATATAAGCCATTACCTGTTGAGCAACAGCATTTGTTGAATAGCCTGCAGTATTACAAACGGTAACCCCTAGCTCCTTTGCAGCTTCTAAATCAATATTGTTATATCCCGTTGCGAAAAGACCAACATACCGAAGCTTTGGTGCATTTGAGAAAACTTCTCTATCAATAACCGACTTATTGCAAAGGATGATATCAGTATCTTTTACTTCTTTTAAAAGCTCTTCCCTACTAATATTTTCATATTCCGTAACATCGCCGAAGCTATGAAAAACATCAAGAGAAATATCATTGCTTGAAATTAAGGTTGCCTTATCAGTTAAGAGTATTTTCATCTTTACTCTTCACCTTCCTCTTAGTACCGTCAGGCTCAACAATATAGGTATTCTCAAGCTGAGAAACAAGGCTCATTTTAAAGCTGTCTATATATTCTCGCCTTAGTATTGCCTGTTCTTCAAGCTCAGCATCTGTTAAGCCTTCAGTCTTTTTCTTACGGGCCAAAAAGTTAATTCTATCAATTTTTTCCTGAGTCATATAAAAACCTCATATTTCATTTCTGCCTTCAAGGGCACGAGCGAGGGTAAATTCATCGGCATATTCAAGCTCTCCGCCAACGGGTATGCCGTAAGCCAAGCGGGTAACCTTAATTCCCATCGGCTTAACAAGTCTTGAAATATAGCTTGCTGTTGCCTCACCCTCAACCGTTGGGTTAGTTGCCATTATTATCTCTTCAACCTCACCCGAGCCGAGTCTTGCCATAAGCTCCTTAATTTTAAGCTGGTCAGGACCTATTGCATCCATAGGAGAAAGCACCCCGTGAAGCACGTGGTAAACACCCGAAAACTCCCTCGTTCTCTCAAATGCCATAACATCCTTAGGCTCTGCAACAACGCAAATAACACTATGGTCTCTTCTGTCATCATCACAAATCGCACAGGTTTCAAGGTCGGTAAATGACTGACAAACCTTGCAAAAATGAATTTTCTTACGGGCATTAACAAGTGCCTCAGCAAACTTTTCAGCTCTTTCGGGCGGTTGCTCCAAAATACTGTATGCCAAGCGTTGAGCAGTTTTTTTGCCGATACCCGGCAAACGCTCAAACTGAGAAATAAGTTCATTTAACGGAACTATATTATTAGCCATAATTATTAAAACAATCCCGGCATATTAAGTCCGCCGGTGATAGCTCCCATTTCCTCCTCAGAGGTTTTTATAGCATTGGAAATCGCCTCATTAACTGCAACAGTTATAAGGTCCTCAAGCATTTCAGCGTCATCAGGGTCAACTGCATCAGGGTTAATCTTAATTGATTTGATTAAATGCTTACCGTCAACCGTAACCTCAACCATTCCGCCGCCCGAGGTTGCAGAATATTCTCTATTCTCCAAATCCTCCTGCAAAGCCGCCATATCAGCCTGCATTTTCTGAGCCTGTTTGAGCATCTGATTCATATTGCCGGGACCGCCGGAATTAGGAATTCTAACCTTCATAATATTACTCCTTAATTGATTTCAAAATTTTTAAGTTTATCTGCAAAGGCAGAAAGAGGGTCCGATTCTTCGGTTTTCTTAGGTGCCGAATAAGGACCTAATTTATAAGTTTTACCAAGAACTTCAAGAGCAGCTTTTCTGATACTATCCTTATAAATTCCGTTATTTCCGTTAATCATTGAACGGAACTGACTGTTAGGAGCATCAATTAAAAGATAATCGCCCTTAATATAAGCCTTCGAGCCTTTGAGAACACCCGCAAAAAGCGGACATTCGGTTGAAATAATAGAAAGAATTTCGTTCCATTCTTTAACAGCACTAACACCGTTTTCTACGGTTTTTTCTTCTATTACCTCAGGTGGTGTTGGTTCTTCAGGTAAAGGAATTTCCTCTTCTTCCTGTGTTATTTCTTTTTTAACCTCAACCGCTTTAATGGGCTTAACGTTACCCTTTTCGAGAGCGGAAATTCTTCTTTCAAGGGCTGCAATATCACTTGAAAGCTCTAAATTACACATTTTGATAACTGCCATTTCTAAAACGCCTCTGCGGTTACCGGTTTGCATAGAGGCAAACGAGGACTGCAGAATATTAAGCGAAAACAAGATATCCTTAATATCATATTCCAAAGCCTGTTTTTCAAGTTCTTTCATCCTTGAGGCTGAACAAATAATCGGCTTTTTATTGCCTTTAACTGTTTTAACTATCATCAAATCTCTGTAATGCGAAGTGAGCTCAGAAAGAAGTCTTAACATATCAACAGAGGAATTATGAAGCCTCTCAATCAAGAGCAATGCTTCTTCAGTATTGTGATTTTTAATAGCGTCTGCCATCTCAAGCAAATATTCATTTCCCGCCATTGCACAAACGCTTTCAACGGTAGCCTCATCAATCTCTCTGGAGCTTGATGCACAAAGGTCCAAAATAGAAAGAGCATCTCGCATTCCGCCATCTGCCGCAGAAGCAATCAAGGTTGCGGCATCATCAGTAACAGTAAGTCCCTCTTCGCCTGCAATATACTGTATTCTCTCACTTATTTTTTCAGGAGCAATTCTTCTGAAATCAAAACGCTGACAGCGAGAAAGGATAGTTGCAGGAAGCTTATGAACCTCTGTTGTTGCAAGTATGAAAATTACATGCTCTGGCGGTTCTTCAAGGGTTTTAAGCAATGCATTGAAAGCACCAACTGAGAGCATATGCACCTCATCGATAATAAAAACTCTGTATTTCGAAGTAGCAGGTGCAAAGGTTAATAAATCCCTTAACTCTCTGATATTATCAACACCGTTATTTGAAGCAGCATCTATTTCAACAATATCGGTATTTTCTCCGTTATCTATAGACTTACAGCTATCGCATTCAAGACAAGGGTCTTCCTTTTTACTTGAAAGACAGTTAACCGCCTTTGCTAAAATTTTAGCACAACTGGTCTTACCTGTTCCTCTTGTTCCCGTAAAGAGATAAGCATGAACCGTTTTTCCCTCAGCCAATTCATTTTTAAGGGTTTCGGTTATATGCTCCTGACCTACAACCTCTGAAAAGGTTGAGGGGCGGTATTTACGGTAAAGTGCCTGATAAGCCATTACTTTCACCTCAAATAACATTCTAATAAAATTGCGTACCCGAGTGTACGGATGAGCCGATTTACTGCAGCGCACAGAGAAAACTACTTAATGCTGCTCGGTTCCCCGCCTGACATGGTTCGTAGTATCCTGTCGCACAGGACCCGCCCATCCGCACACTCGGGTACGCAATAAGCCATTGACTTAATGATTTTAACATAATATTTTAAAATTTACAATAGTTATATTGAAAAATTTTTATAATACTGTTATAATAGCATTACATAAGTCGAAGTATTTAATCAGTATTTTTTGTTAAAATAATATGTGATACTTCAAGAAAGGATTAAATTTTATGGAAAGAATTTCAATTAAAAATTTGTTCACTAATGTACCGGAGCTTATAAGCCCGATTTTTGAAAATCTTAACTATCCCTTTGAGGCACTTTCAAAAATTAGCGATTTCATTAAAAAGACAGGTCCCATGCTCGACCCTGAGATTTATGAAAACAAGGGTGAAAACATCTGGATTGCAAAATCTGCAAAAATTGCTCCAACAGCATCTATTACAGGCCCTTGCATTATCGGTGAAAATACCGAGGTCCGCCAGTGTGCTTTTATTCGCGGCAATGCCTTTGTCGGAAGCAACTGCGTTGTTGGCAACTCAACCGAGCTTAAAAATGTTCTTCTCATCGAAAAGGTTCAGGTTCCGCACTATAACTATGTTGGCGATTCTATTTTAGGCTTTGGCTCTCATATGGGTGCAGGCTCTATAACCTCAAATGTTAAATCGGATAAAACATTGGTAACCGTTAAAATCGGCAATGAAAAACTTGAAACCGGTCTTAAAAAGTTCGGTGCTATTTTAGGTGATAACGTTGAGGTTGGCTGTGGCTCTGTTCTTAATCCCGGAACTATTATCGGCCAGAACTCGAATATTTATCCTCTTTCCTCTGTCAGAGGCTTTGTTCCCTCAAACAGCATATTCAAAAATGCAAATGAGGTAGTTTTAAAGAGATGATAATTGAAAAATGGGATATACTTGATGAAAATGGATTGCCAACGGGTAAAACAACACTCAGAGGCAAAAATCTCCTTAAAAACGGAGAATATCATCTGGTTGTTCATATTTGGATAGTATCAACGGACGGTAGGATTCTTCTTCAAAGAAGAAGCGAAAACAAAAGACTAATGCCTGGTGAATGGGCAGCAACAGGCGGTGCGGCAGTTGCAGGAGAGGATTCTTTCTCTGCCGCAAGCCGAGAGTTGTTTGAAGAGCTTGGCATAAAACGAAACCGTGATAATATGCAAAGAGCCTTTCGCCTAAAAAGAAGAAATTCTCTTTTAGATGTTTGGTTTACCGTATGCGATATTCCCGAAAAGGACCTCACTCTTCAAAAGGACGAAGTTGCAGAGGTTAAATGGGCTGATATTTCCGAGCTCGAAGATATGATAAAAAGCGGACAATTTCATAATTATGGAAAGGAATATTTCAGCCGAATTTTTAGTAAGATAGAAACTTTTAGAGGAGCTTATGTATGAGCTTAAATATGAATGGACTCCAATGTGCAAGGTGTAAAGCTTATCTCTTTGATGAAGATGATTTGGTTTACTGCCCTGTTTGCGGTGCACCCCACCACAGAGATTGCTATAATGCTTTAGGTCATTGTGCCTTAGAGGAGTTCCACGGAACAGAAAACGAATATTCAAAAGAAAAAGAGCTTGAGAAATTAAAATTTTCTCAAAATGAAGAAAAAAAGACAGAAACTGAAGAAGAAATTCCCCAAGGTTTTCCGCCAAACAGTCGTTTCTATACCTTTGATTTCTTAGGCGGTGTTCCTGCCGATTACAAGCTTGATGAAAATGTAACGGCAAATGATGCCAAGAAATTTGTCATCGCCAACACACACCGTTATATACCGAAATTCGCAACATTGAACCCGAAAAACAAGGTTTCTTGGAACTGGGCAGCATTCCTTTTCCCTTGCGGTTGGATGCTATCGAGAAAAATGTATAAGGGCGGCATAATTGCGGGTATTCTTCTCCTTATTTCTTCAATTTTAGCCGTTCCCTTTGGTAATCAGATTTTAAGCGTTATGCCTGAAAACAATATTTCCTATCCCGAGCTTATTTCACGGATAGTTGACTTTCTGCCCAATATTAGTATCTATGTTATTATTCTTGCATTTTTAGGTCTTTTATTGGAGCTTGGAATCAGAATTTTCTCTGCTGTTTTTTCAGACTATTTCTATAAAAATTATACCATTTCAACCATTAAGGAAATCAAAGCCGAAAGTGATGATATTGAGTTAGATTTCAGAAAAAAAGGCGGAATTAACCCCTTTTTGATTTTTGTTGGTGAAATGTTGATTCAATTTGTAGGCAACTTCATTATCAGTTTAATTTAGGAGGCTATTTTAATGAAATATTTTTGTAATGAGTGCGGCACCGAAAATGAAGCCGAATATAAATATTGCAAAAACTGCGGCAACAAACTTTTCGAAGAGAAAGAAAACAACGCCCCTGAAACCGGCAGCACAAATGGCGGTACATATTTTAATGATAACAGATTTGTTGTTGATACCATTGATGGCATTCCAAGTGAAGAAATGGCAATTTTTATCGGTAAAAAGGCTTCTGATATCATGCCTAAATTCACTAAAATGGCAATAAGCAATTCCAAGATTTCTTGGTGTTGGCCCGCCGCCTTGCTCGGTCTCTTTTTAGGTCCCTTAGGTGCAGCTTTATGGTTCTTCTATAGAAAAATGTATAAAAACGCAGTTATTCTCTCAGTTATCGGTGCAATTACCACTATTATCACCTCTCTCTTAACCTTTGGAACAACCTCTTCTGCATTTCAGTTGTTTGCAGATGCTTTTTTCTCAGGTGATTTTGAGGCGGCTATGAACAGTCTTGCAAACGCAGATGTTCCTTCAACAATTCTTGATATTTTAGCAGGTCTTATAACAGATATTACCGACTTTTTAACCTTCCTTTTAACCGGTCTTTTCGGCTATCATTTATATAAAAATCACTGTGCCGAAAAAATCCATTCCTTTAAAACCTATCAGGCAGACCAAAGATATTACCGTTTAGGTCTTTCCTCCATTGGCGGTGTTTCGGGCGGAATGCTTGCAGTTGGTATTATTATAATGATAACGGTTGAAAATTTCGTTTCAATTATAACAGCTATTGCTTCTATGATTATATAAAGGAAGATAAAAAGTGAAAAAATACACTTCCCTCTTTTTAGACCTTGATAACACCCTTTTGGATTTCTATAAAGCCGAGGCCGTTGCCGTCAAAAAGGTTTTAGAACAATATTGTCTTCCAAGTGATGATAAAGCAGTTAAAACATATTCAGATATAAACCGTGATTATTGGGAAAAGTTCGAACGTGGCGAAATTCCAAAAAGTGCCATATTTGAGGGTAGATTCAAAACCCTTTTAGAAGTATTCCAAGAGCAAAGGAACACTGCCGATATTTCAAGAGATTACTGTGCAAATCTTTCCGAGGGTTATTTCAAAATGGACGGAGCCGATGAAATTCTCACCTATCTGAAGGAAAAAGGCTATAAGCTATATGCTACCACTAACGGACTCGCCTCCACCCAATTCAAAAGAATAGAAAATTCAGGACTTAAAGTTTATTTCGATAAAATCTTTATATCTGAGGATGCGGGTCATCAAAAGCCTGAAAAGGAATATTTTGATTTTGTTATAGAGAATATTCCCGAAAAGGATAAAACTAAAATGCTGATTGTTGGCGATAGCCAAAGCTCTGATATTTTAGGCGGCATAAACTCAGGGATAGACACTTGTTGGTTTAACCCCGATAATATTTCTCCTAAATATGAAAGCTTATATGAAATACATAATCTTTACGAGCTTAAAAATATATTATAAAAAACTCCCTGACGGGAGTTTTTTATTTTATAACCTTAGTTTTCTTATTTTCAATATGGATGATTTCATCGCAAACCTTGAGACTTGTGTTTCTGTGGGTTACAAAAACAACCGTTTTATCGCTCATGTTTCTAATGTTAGTAAGCAGTCTTGTCTCGGTTTCTTCATCCAATGCCGAGGTTGCCTCGTCCAAAAGCAAAATGGGAGCGTTAGTAACTAATGCTCTTGCAATAGAAATTCTTTGAATCTGACCCTCGGAAAGACCGCCGCCCCTTTCGGTTAAAACGGTGTTAAAGCCATCAGGCAGTCCTATAATAAAATCGTAAATTTCAGCAGCTTTTGCCGCCCTAATCACCTTTTCTTCGCTCACCGAATCATCGCAGAGGGTTATGTTCTCCATAATAGTTCCCGAAAGCACCATATTGCCCTGAGGAACATAAGCAAACAAGCCTCTCATCGAAGTATCAAGACAAATATTTTCATTAACCAAAATTTCACCCGATAAGGTTTCAAATAAACCGAGAATGATTTTAAAAATGGTACTTTTACCGCTTCCCGATTCACCCGTTATTGCAGTAATCCTCGATTTTTCAATCTTGAAACTGCAGTTTTCGAGAACGTTATCCTCATCATAAGTAAATGACACGTTTTTAAATTCAAGACCCTTAAAGCTTTTTCTCAGCTCTTTGAGTTTATCTTTTTCAAGCGGAGATTTATCTTCCTCGCCTTGCTCAATTTCCATAAGCCTTTCAGCAGAGGCTATCGAAGAATAATACTGAGGAATTATACCCGATACATTCTGAAGCGGAGTTCGAAGCTGTTGAACCAACTGCAAAAACGCCGTTAGCATACCATAAGTTACGGTACCACCAGAAATACCAATAGCGCCCCAAAGAAGAAGTGCATAATAGCCAACCGTGAAGAAAGAATACATTCCAAGATGGGTTAAAACCGAAATGCCGCTTCTCTTCATTTTATAGCGGTAATTCTCTCTCATAAACTGCTTTAACTTCTTTGAAAAAGAGGCTTCACCCTCAAAGGTTTTTAAAACTAAAAGATTTGCAAAGCATTCCTGAATAAAGGAACGGGTTTTGCCCTCTGTTTCCTGACATTTCTTGTGAAGTTCTTTATATTTTCGGTTTATAATTCTGCCACAAGCAGGAATAGCAACACCAAAAACCAAAACTAACAACGCAATTCTTGAATCAAGAATTATTAGTGCCGCAATGCCAGCAATAACCTTTGCAACTGTTGAAACAACATTTGGTATTATGTTAACCACACTGCTTACAATCAAATCGGTATCTGAAGTGAAACGGTTGAGCAAATCGCCCGAGTGGTAAGCAGTAATTTTAGCAAATTTCTTTCGGCCAAGGGTTACAAACAGATAATTTCTAAGAGCAATAGTAAGTTTTGCATTTGTAAAGGTTTTGAGCAAGGAATTGCAACCGCTTAAGATAATCTGCAAAACAATAACACCTAAAAGACAAGCACCATAAACCTTAAGGCTTCCCGAGGCTTCGCCTGTTGCAACATCAATAACACTTTTAGAAAGAAGTGCTAAAAGAATGGTACCGGCAGAGATAACTGCCGATAAAACCGAAATCAAAGCCACCATCGGCAAATATCTTTTAGAGCGTTTATATATCCATTTGAGTGCCAAGAAATTATTTTCTTTTTTCTTATTCGATAATTCCATTTTCCCTCATCGTTCTTACAAAAACATCAATATTGCCGAGAGCGAGAACTGTTGAAATCTCAAAATTCTCAAGCAATTCGTTTAACATTTCAGTTTTTGTAACTTCCTTTTCCTTTAAAAGATTCCATAAAAACACAGAAGTTCCTGTTAAAACAATAGAATTTTCAAGCCGAGCATCAGTGTTTTCAGCAGTAACAACCCACTGCCCCGACCTCTCGATGAGGTTAAACCCCTCTTTAATTCTCAAAATAACACCTCATTTTGTTAATAAAAGGTAAATTTATTATACATCAAAATAAAATATATTGCAAGTAGAATAACTTTTGGTGTATAATACCATTAACATAGTTATTATATTAACTTTTTAGGAGAGATATTCAATGGATACTTTTTTTGAACAACTGGTTGCAATTAGAAAAAATTTAAAAACTAATTTACTATTTATTGCAATCTGGCTATTTGCAATTTTGATTTGCACTTTTTTGATACTTTTCCCAATTTTACAAGGACTTACCATTCTTGCGGTTTTTGGTATTGGCTATGGTGCTTTCAAGCTTTCTTCGTTACTTAATGTTGAATACGAATATATCATAACCAACGGTATTTTAGATATTGATAAAATAACCAATAAAAACTCAAGAAAACGTTTACTATCCCTTGATTTGAGAACGGTTACAAGGCTTGAAAAATATACCCCTGCCGCAGTTTCCAACATAAATAAAAAGTCTTTAACCTTTGCTTGCAATGAACAGGATGAAAATGCTCTGTTTTTGGTTGCAGAGGCTGAGGGCAAATCAACCTCATACCTTGTATTTTCTCCTGATGAGCGTTTGCGTTCTTGTATGGGTAAATTTGTTCCCAAATTCATTGGAAACAGTATTTTAAAATAAGAGAGGTACGCCGTTTTGATGGTGTTAACAAAGACTTTAATAAAAGAGTCGGAAGAAAACGCTGTTAAAAGCGGCGTTTTTTCTTTCCGTGAGCTTATGAAAACAGCCGGAGATACTGCATTCAGGATTATCAACAACAGATTTGATATTAGAAATAAAAAAATAGCAGTTATATGCGGCAACGGTAATAACGGCGGGGATGGCTTTGTTATCGCCCGTAATCTTTATGAATTTGGTGCCGATGTCCGCCTTGTTCTTCCTTTGGGTTTTCCGCAAACTGAAGACGCAAAGTTTTATTTTAGCAAGCTCCAAAATATTAAAACCGAAGATTTTTCCGGTGATTACGATATTATAATAGATGCTGTTTTCGGTATAGGTTTAAGCCGTGAAGTTTCTGATGAGTTATCCTCCCTTTTTGATAAAATCAATAAAACTGATGCTATAAAAATAGCAATAGACATCCCAAGCGGAGTTGAGTCAGATAGCGGCAAGGTTCTTAAAAACGCTATAAAGGCAGATTTAACTGTTACTTTCATAGCCTTAAAGCCTTGTTTTATGCTGCCAAAAGGCTCTGATTACTGCGGTGAGGTTGTTATTGCCGACATTGGTGTCAAACCTTGTAATTACAGTTTTTTGACAACCGAAAAACCTTACTTTTCTAAAAGAGAACACAACAGTCATAAAGGAAACTTTGGCACAGCTCTTTTAATTTGCGGAAGCTATGGTATGGCGGGAGCGGCTATGCTATCCGCAAAAGCGGCAATGCGAAGCGGTCTTGGAATTGCAAAATGCGTTATTCCAAAAACCATCTATGAACCTTTCACCTGTTATCTTCCTGAAGCCGTTTGCGTGCCATATGAAGAAAAGAAAGATTTGGATATTTCCCTTTTATCTAAAAACTGCAGAGCCTTGCTATATGGTTGCGGAGTCGGAAATGATAATGAAAGCTACAAGCTTCTCTGCAAAATCATTGAAAAAAGCGAAATTCCCATTGTTTTAGATGCAGACGGCATAAATGCACTCTCCCGTAACATAGAATTATTAAAGAAAGCCAAGGCTCCGATAATTTTAACCCCTCATCCCGCTGAGATGGCAAGACTTATAGGTTGTGCAACTAAGGAAATAGAAGAAAGCCGCATTGAAGTTGCAAGAGACTTTGCAGTAGAATATAATTGCATTTTAGTACTCAAAGGCGCTGATACCATTGTTGCAACCCCTGATGGCAATTTAAAGTTCAACCTGAACGGAAATCCCGGTATGGCAACAGCAGGCAGCGGTGATGTTTTAGCAGGGATAATTGTTTCACTTGTATCACAAAATTTTCCTCCCGAAAAAGCCGCTGAATATGCAGTTTTTCTTCACGGCGAGGCTGGTGATAAAGCAGTGCTTAAATACGGTGAAAGAGGTATGCTTGCAAGCGATATAATTGAGGAGCTTTAATATTTTTCAAAATGAGGTTATTTTTTGAAAAAACTAACTTTGATAATTATTTCGGTTGCTCTTCTGCTTTCCGGCTGCAAAGAAAAAAGCGATATTAAACCGATAACAAGCGGTGTTGCTTTTGTTGCGGAAATTTCTTATAATAACGAAACCTATGAGTTTTCTGTTGAAATAAATAAAGGAAACGAAACAACTTTGAAATCACTCAGTTCTTCCCTGCCTGATTTTTCTCTTGTGTTTTCAGGGGAAAATGTTTTGATTAACTATAATTCCTTAAATTATCAAACTAAAATCAACGCTTTGCCTGATGATTTTAAAGTGGATTTGATTCACTCAGTTTTCCTTGATGCCTCTAAAAATAAGGCAAATGTTCTAACTCAAAACGATTTATTTTTCCTGTCGGGCGATACTCCAAAATATAAATATAAAATCCATTTTGGCTCAAGCGGTCTGCCTATTAAAATCATTGATAGCAATTCACAGATATCTATAATTTTAAAAAATGCCAGGGTTCTTTGAACCTTGGTATTTTTATTTTTTTCCATTGAAAAAAATGTCGAAATATGTATAATTATTTATAGGAAATATTTCAGGAGAATACCTATGGACAAAAAGAAACTAATAACCATTATTATTTGCGTTTTAAGTGCCGTTATAGCTGCTGTTGCGGCAGTTTTAATCATTTTGTATTTTGGTAAAGATATTAAGGACAATATTGTTAATTCTTCCTCTTCGCCTTTGATTTCTGATGATTTAACCAGTTCTCTTCCTGTAGTTGTTGAAGATAACGGTATCAGGCTTGTTTTTTCCTCGCCTACCGCCAGAGCTATTAACACAACCAATTCTCAAATAACCTTTACGGGAACATCAGACGAGCAAGAGGTGCTAACTGTTAACGGCACTGAAATTGAACGCTCGGTTGACGGTATTTTTAGTTACACCGCTGATTTATCGGTTGGAAAAAACACATTTGTATTCTGCCACAAGGGTGAAACTCATACCTTTACAGTCAATTATAGATATGTAATAATTAGTGGGTATTCCCCCGAAAAAAGCCAGTTATATTCTAGCAATTCAACCTTTTCAGTTAGCGTTATGGCGCGAAAAGGAAGTGTTGTTACTGCAACCTTTAACGGACAAACTACTTCCCTTGCGGTTGGGGAAGAAAATGAAAACACCTCTGAATTTATCGGATATTACGGCTCATTCACACTCCCCGTTAACAACGGATATGAAGATATAACACTTGGTAAGGTTGTTTTTAAGGCTACTCATAACGGAAAATTCGAAAGCTTCTCTTCGGGGGATATTATTTGCAAAAAGCCTGATTTCATCGTTGATTTCGACCCCAACGCCACCCCCCTTGGCGACAGATACATAAATGTTGGCTCAGGGATAATTGCCGAAATAGTAGGCTACGAAGCCGAAACCTTTGATGCCTATTCAACTGATGACGCTTCAAGACCGACAAACAATTATCTGCCAAATGGAACGGTTGATTACTGCGCTCAAGGAAGTGTTTATTCAAAGGACAAGAAGGAATATGCTGTTTTGCGTTGCGGCAGACAGGTTTATCTCAAAAGGAAAGATACTCCAAGAAATTCCGAAACAATCATTACAACTAAGCGTGCAGGCCTTCTTCCCGAAACCAATCAGATAGGCATTGCTTCCTTTGAAAATACAGGAAGGCATACCGTTTTAACACTTGATAGCGCTT
>JAZSEU010000037.1:0-7967 GCA_045531855.1 Acutalibacteraceae bacterium | reverse complement strand
GAACCGGTGACCTCATCCTTACCAAGGATGCGCTCTACCATCTGAGCCATAGCAGCAAATATTTGCGACTTATGTATTATACTTTAAGTCGCAAATAAAGTCAAGCATAAATTTATCTAATTCCGTAATTTTCTATTACGTAATCCATATCCTTATCGCCTCTGCCTGAAAGGTTGATAAGAATTGAGCCGTGGTCCATAGTTTTTGCAAGCTTCATACCGTATGCAACAGCATGAGAGCTCTCGATAGCGGGGATTATACCCTCAAGGCGAGCTAATTTGAAGAATGCATCGATGGTTTCCTCATCATCAATAACATCATACTTAACTCTGCCGATTTCCTGCAAAAATGCGTGTTCAGGTCCGCTTGAAGGATAATCAAGACCGCTTGCAACTGAATAAACCGGTGCCGGCTCACCATTTTCATCCTTAAGCATTATGCTGTTAAAGCCGTGCATAATACCCTCAGTGCCGTATTTAAGGCTTGCAGCATGGTCGCCAAGCTTAGGACCTCTGCCTAAAGGTTCAACACCGTAAATATCAACAGGGTCATTCAAAAAGCCTGCAAATAGACCTGCCGCATTAGATCCGCCGCCAACACAAGCAACGATAGCACTCGGCAAATGCCCTGTCATATTAACAAACTGTTCTCTTGCCTCTATACCAACAACACTCTGGAAATCACGTACCATCATTGGAAAAGGATGAGGACCAAGAACTGAGCCTATGCAATAGATAGAATCCTTATATGCCTTGCTATATGCATCAAAAGCGGCGTCCACAGCCTCTTTAAGTGTTTTAAGACCGTGGGTAACCTCAATTACATTTGCACCTAAAATCTTCATACGTGCCACATTAGGAGCCTGTTTTTTGATATCAACAGAGCCCATATAAATATCGCATTCAAGACCGAAATACGCGGCAGCAGTAGCAAGGGCTACACCGTGCTGACCTGCACCCGTTTCAGCAATAACCTTTTTCTTTCCCATATACTTTGCAAGCAAAGCCTCACCCATGCAATGATTAAGCTTATGAGCACCCGAATGGTTTAAGTCCTCACGCTTTGCATATAACTGAACCTTACCGCCCAAAGCATCAGATAGTCTTTCTAAATGTGTTACAGGAGTAGGTCTTCCTTGAAACTCTTTTCTAATTCTTCTAAGCTCGGCAATAAACTTTCTTGATTGGCAGATAGAAAAATAAGCCTCGGTTATCTCTGCCATAGCGTTTTTGAGTTTATCATCAATATAAACACCGCCGTACTTTCCAAAATAGCCGTTTTTATCAGGATAATTGCTATAATAAGTATCAAAATCAACATTGTTCAAAATCATATAATTTCCTCCAAATTGCATAAAAAAATCTTGCCCCATTGGGACAAGAACTAATCCTGCGGTACCACCCAAGTTGCCGAAAAACTTCGACCTCTCATTTCTTGCACTGAAATACAAGCCGCTCTGATAACGGATGCGGTACCCCGTCAGCTACTACTAACGTTAAACGCTTTCGGCTGCCCTCATAAGTCCATTCACATTTGCCTTAGCCACAGAATTTCCACCATCAACTGCTCTCTAAACACCTACAGCAAAGCTACTACTCTTAATCACAGGTTTATTATATGTTGTTATTCTAACACTCTAATATTTTTTTGTCAAGCATTTTATTATATGAAAAAAGGCGGTGCTTGTTGCACCGCCTAAATTTTTTCAAATTAGTCCTTATTGAAGAAGCTCATAACATCGGTATAAGTCTCGTCTTCATCATTAGAAGCACCGAACAAAGAGGTTAAATCGTTATCCTCTTTCTTCTCATCGCCAAGACCTGTTGCGATAACGGTTACACGGATGGTATCCTCAACGGTATCATCAAGCTGGGCACCCCAAATGATGTTTGCATCAGGATGAGCCATTTCCTTAACGATAGAAGCAGCAAGCTCAACTTCCTCAAGGCCGATATCTTCAGAACCTGTGATGCTGATAATAACACCACGAGCGTTATCCATTGTGGTTTCGATAAGGGGGCTATTGATAGCAGTGCGAGCTGCCTGCTCTGCCTTATCTCTGCCTGTTGCAACGCCAACGCCCATATGAGCATAACCTGCATCACTCATAACTGCCTTAACATCGGCAAAGTCGAGGTTAACAAGAGCAGTAACATTGATGAGCTCAGAAATGCTCTGAACACCCTGACGAAGAACATCATCAGCAATGATAAATGCATTCTTGAAGGTAATCTTCTCTTCAGAAACGAACTTAAGACGCTCATTCGGGATAACAACAAGGCTATCAACATGCTCGCTAAGAGCAGCAATGCCTGCTTCTGCCTGAGTCATTCTTCTGTTACCCTCAAAAGCGAAGGGCTTAGTAACGATACCAACGGTAAGAATACCAAGCTCACGAGCGATAGAAGCAACAACGGGAGCAGCACCTGTTCCTGTTCCGCCGCCCATACCTGCGGTTATGAAAATCATATCTGCATCACGGATAGCTGCAGCGATTTCATCCTTTGATTCCTCAGCAGCAGCACGGCCGTTATCGGGGTTACCGCCTGCACCCATACCTGCAGTTGTTTTATCACCAATCTGAATTTTCTGAGCTGCTTTTGATTTAATAAGAGCAGCTTTATCAGTGTTAACAGCAACAAACTCAACGCCACGAACACCTGCATCAACCATGCGGTTAATTGCGTTACCGCCGCCGCCGCCAACGCCAACAACTTTAATCTGAACTACATTAGCCTCTTCTAAAACTTCGAATGCCATTTTTAAATTCCTCCGATTTATGTAAAATTTCGCTATTTAATAACATATATAATGATATTAACACATATTTTTTTAAATTTCAATAGTTTTTATTACAAAATTGTAATATTTTTTAATTTTCTGTTATTTCTTCGATAAAAGTGCCTCTTGTATTGGTTGTTGACCACATACTAAGGTTAATTTCACCCCTTTTTTCTGGTGAAATTTTCTTTATCATACCGTTTAAATGTTTGATTTTTTCAGGAATATTGTTTGAAGTTCCAAGATTAACCGAAAATCTATCATCAACCTCAATTTTAAGTGCAACCTTATCTGAAATATCAACACCGTTAATTTTTATTTTTTCTTCACTCAAAGTTGATATAAGTTCATCCATTAAAATTTTCGTTTCCTCATCCGAAAACTTAACCGCACTTCCAACATTGCAAAGTGCCTTTGAGCCAGTTATAACAAATATATTTTCGGGCGGACTTTCGCTTTCGCATAGCACCCAATTTTCTTTGCTCACCGTATAATACTTGTCCGCAATGAAATAACAAGCATACTCCGATGAATCTTTAACCTTGATTTTAAGAGTGCCAGGAAGTTCTCTTTCAAAGAAAATACTTTCAATATAGGGAAGCTTTGCCTTCAGTCTGCTTTGAACCGAAGAGGCAGAAACTGTGAAAAGGTTGTCCCCCATTTCTATTCCCGATTTTTTCAGTATTTGTTCAGAAGTATAAACCTTACTGCCAGAAATACTGATATTTTCAATCGGGAAGAAAACCGTAAGCGAAAGAATAATGCCAACACAAATGCTAAGACAAATCAAAAATATAAAGCTTGTAATAAGCCTTCTTTTTCTGATTTTCTTTTGGCGTTCCATTCGCTTACGAATGAATTCATCCTGAGCCATTGGCTTTTTCAAATTATCATTCCTTATCTATATCAGCGTTCACACGCCTTAATGTTCCTACAATATCATCATAACCACGTTCTATATGGTGGATTTCATCTATAACGGTTGTGCTGCTCGCTGCAAGCCCTGCAACGACCAAAGCCGCACCGCCTCTGAGGTCAGTAGCTTTTGTATAGGCACCCGATAGTTTATCTGTGCCCTCAATTACAGCTATTCTTCCCTCTGTCTTGATTTTAGCACCAAGACGCTTTAATTCATCTATATAACGAAATCTGTTTTCAAAAATTGTTTCTGCAAAAACCGAAGTGCCACGAGCCTTAGTTAACATTGCGATAATAACAGGGCCGGCATCGGTTGGAAAACCGGGATACACCTGACTTCTTATTTTATGGGACCTTGAAAGACCTTTATCAGCAGAAATTGTCAGCCTTTTTCCCGAAACCTCAATATCACAGCCGCACTCTCTGAAAACCGAAAGAATTGCCACCATATGCGAGGGCATTATTGCGTTTATTGAAAGATGCCCGCCTGTCATAGCAGCTGCCGCCATATAAGTTGCCGCAACAATGCGGTCAGGTATTATAGAATGCTCTGTGCCATTAAGAGTTTCAACCCCATGAATGTAAACCGTATCTGAGCCGCTGCCATAAATCTTAGCACCTGCACTGTTCAGAAAATCTGCAAGGTCGCTGATTTCGGGTTCCTTTGCAGCGTTATGAATAACTGTTAAACCCTTAGCAGTTGCCGCAGCAAGAATTATATTTTCGGTTGCCCCCACACTTGGAAAGCTAAGACTGATTTCAGTTCCTTTCAGCCCATCTTTAGCATCGCAATATAAATAACCGTGTTCTTCCCTTATTTCAACACCCATCTTTGATAATGCCGAAAGATGAAGGTCAATAGGTCTCGGCCCTAATTCACAGCCACCCGGACTACTTATAACCGCTTTTCCCATTCTTCCTATTATAGCACCCAAGAAAACAACAGAAGAACGCATTTCTCGCATTAGCTCTTCAGGAATTGAACAATCGGTTATACTACTGCAGTTAACCTTAACAGAGCTCATTTCCCGTTTACACACAGCACCGAGCTTTTCCAAAATTTTAACCGAAGTTTCAACATCGGATAAATTCGGGCAATTATGTATCACACACTCATTTTTACAGAGCAGTGTTCCGGCAAGCACGGGCAAAACGCTGTTTTTAGCACCTTGAATATCAATTTCACCCTTCAGTGCTCTGCCGCCGTTAATAATTATTCTGGACATATCAAGCACCTTCCCATAGCTACTCAATTCATACTATGCGAAAATGCTTTTTTTGTTATGCTTTTGTATATAACTGCATTAAAGCCTCGTAAATTCTTTCATTTGCATCAATTATTGAGCTTTTACGTGCCGCCTCTGCCATCTTCTCAAGGCGAGGCTTGTTTTCTATAAGATAGCTTACAGTTTCGATTAGCTTCTCCCCTGTGAGCTCCTTTTCCTCGATAATCTCTGCCGCACCAACCTTTTTAAGAGTCATAGCATTATGGAACTGATGGTTTTCCGCAACATAGGGAGACGGAATTAAAACAGAAGGCTTACCGCAAGCCTGAAGCTCGCTTAAGGTTATAGCCCCTGCTCTGCAGATAACCAAATCAGCCGCCGCCATACAAATATCCATATCATTTATATATTCACGAACTGTTATATTTTTGGAGAGCTTTTCATCCTTTAAAGAATTAAGCATATCTTCATATCCCGATTTACCTGTTCCGTGGATATGATAAAACTTATCTGTTCGGTTATGCCATTTAATAAGCTCGCTTACCGATTCGTTTATTCTTTTAGCACCCAAAGAGCCTCCAAAAGACAAAATAAGCGGTTTATCATCAAGGCCTAACTTCTTTCTTGCTTCCTCTTTGGAAATCTTTAAAAGCTCTTGTCTAACGGGGTTTCCCGTTACAAGAGGTTTTTTGTTTAATTTAAGATATTTTTCAGCCTCTTGCATCGCAAGCATAACAATATCAGCACCGCCAGCTAACATTTTAGTTGTAACACCGGGGAAAGCGTTTTGCTCATGAATAGCAGTTTTAAAGCCTAATTTCTGAGCCTGTTTTAAAACAGGACCGCTGACATATCCGCCTGTACCGATAACTAAATCGGGGTTTATTTTCTGCAAAAGACGTTTTGAATCATTAGAAGCCACAAAGGCTTTTTTAACAGCCGAAATATTCTTAACTATACTTGAGGGTGTTAAACTGCGTTGAAAGCCCGCAACATCAATAGTATAAAAATCGTATCCCTTTTCAGGAACTAATTTTGCCTCTAATTTTTGAGCAGTTCCTATATAACTTATTTGAGCATCGGGATGGCGTTCCTTTATATATCCCGCTATTGCTAATGCAGGATTTATATGGCCTGCCGTTCCGCCGCCGGCAAATAATATACGCATTACTTTCACCTTTTTATGTTTTTTCGATATTAGACTTTCTTGAAACCGAAAGTACAATTCCCATCTCAGCTAAGAGTATCAATAATGAAGTTCCGCCGTAGCTGAAGAACGGAAGACTTATTCCCGTATTAGGAATAGTGTTTGTTACAACCCAGATATTAAGAAGTGCCTGAAGTCCTACCTGGAATGTAAGACCGATTGCTAGCAACGAGCCGAATTTATCGGGGGCATGCATCGCAATGGTAAAGCCTCTCCATATCAGCAAGCAGAAAAGAATTATGATAACAACTGCACCGATAAGTCCTAATTCCTCGCAAACAATGGAGAATATAAAATCGTTGTGTGGCTCGGGAACCCAGAGATATTTTTGTCTTGACTGACCAATTCCTCTGCCCAAAATTCCGCCCGAGCCTATCGCTAATAGGGACTGAATGGTCTGAAAGCCCTTGCCTGTTGCATCTGCCCAAGGGTCAAGCCAATAGGTTATACGGTCAGAGCCGTAACTGATAGCACCCGAAATAATCAGGCCCGCAACGCCTAAAACTCCAATAACACCGCCGCCTATGATATAGCGTTTCGGTAGACCGCCAACTATCAGTAAAACAATACCTATGCAAAAAACAAGAACTGTTGCTGAAAGATGTGGCTCTAAAACGATAAGACCGCAGGTCATTCCTAAAAGGATAACGAGAAATACTATAAACTTAAAGTCCTTCATCTGCTTGTAATTGCCCGCTATAAGCGAAGAAAACAAGAGAATTATTGAAAATTTAGCAACCTCTGAGGGCTGAAAATTAACGGGGCCTATAACAATCCAACGCTTAACGTCCATACCCGAAACCATCGGCGGAAGTATCAACAAAATGACCAAAAGTGCAGTTGATACAGCAAACACTATCCAGGCAAACTTTCGCCAAAAATGGTAATCAATTCTCGAAACTACGAGCATCAGAAGAATTCCCGCTAAAGCGAAAATTGACTGACGGGTTATAAATCGATAGCTGTTGCCGTAATATTCGAGAGAATAAGCATAACTGGCAGAAAAAAGCATAACGAGGCCGATTGTCTGAATAATCAGAACAAAGGATAAAAAGGTTATATCAATTTTACCCGAAAAGCCCTTTTTTTCGCCCTTCAATTTCTTTGAGTCTGCCATATTACACCTCTTTAATCATCAATAATTTAAAACAATAGGTAAAATCGCAATAACACAGCCAACCAAGGCTATGAGAGAAAATACGAAAACTATTTTCTGTTCAGACCAACCGCACATCTCAAAATGATGATGAAGCGGAGCCATTTTGAAAAATCTTTTTTTGGTCTTTTTATAATATAAAACCTGAATTATATCTGAAATTGCCTCAAGGAAATATGTTATTCCTGCAAAGATAAGTAATACAGGGCGGTTAATACCAAAGGATAAAGCAACAACCATTCCGCCAAGGAACATTGACCCTGTATCCCCCATAAAGACCTTTGCAGGCTTTGCATTCCAACAAATGAAGCCAACACAAGCACCTGCTAAAGCTGCAGATAAAACGTTTATAGAAGTATTGGCTAAAAATCCTGCTCCCAACATAAAGGCACAAGCCACAACCAATGTTACAGAAGATGCAAGACCATCAATACCGTCAGTTAAATTAACTGCATTGGTAAAGCCATAAATAAACATAAGAGCTATCGGCCAGAAAATCAAGCCAAAACCGCTTGTTAAGTTAATATCACCGATAAAAGGAATTGTTGTTGTTCTCATTCCGCCTAAATAAAGGGTTACGAGATAAACAGCGGCAATAAGTAGCTGTAAAAAGGTTTTCTGCTTTGCAGTGAGCCCCAAATTACGCTTTTTAACAACCTTTATATAGTCATCCATAAAG